>NZ_JBEYYC010000002.1:0-377103 GCF_040645355.1 Streptomyces sp. NPDC046805
GAGCGCAGCCGAGAGCTTGGGGGAGTCGGCAACCGACGACAACGCCGCAGATGTGCGTGCCAGACCCCGCGAGCCCGGCCTGATCCAAACGAGAGGCCCTAGACGCCGACCGCTCCCAGCAGCGTCCCCGCGGCATAGGTGACGCCCATGGCCAGGGCCCCGCCGGCCACGTTCCGCAGCACGGCCCGTCCCGGCTCCGCCGCGCCCATCCGGGCGCTGCTCCACCCGGTGATGACGAGCGCGGCCAGGACGGACCCCACGGTGACCGGGAGCCGCCAGGCCGCCGGGGGCAGCACGATCGCGAGGAGGGGCAGCAGGGCGCCGATCGTGAAGGCGAGGAAGCTCGCCCATGCCGCGTGCCACGGGTTGGTCAGCTGGTCGGGGTCGATACCGAGCTCCACGCGCGCGTGGGCCTTCAGCGCGTCCCGCTGCGTGAGCTGTACGGCCGCCTCGCACGCCACCTCCCGGGTCAGACCGCGCCTCTCCAGCAGCTGGGTCAGTTCCTGCAGTTCGGCCTCCGGCTGCTCCTTCAGCTCCCGCTTCTCCTCGGCCAGGGCGGCCATCTCGGAGTCGCGCTGGGTGGACACGGACACGTACTCACCGGCCGCCATCGACATCGACCCGGCGAGCAGTCCGGCCAGGCCGGCGGTGAGCAGGGCGGCCCGGTTACCCGTGGCGCCGGCCACGCCGACGACGATTCCCGCGGTGGACACGATGCCGTCGTTCGCGCCGAGGACGGCCGCCCGCAGCCAGTTCAGCCGGGAGCCGAGCGCGCCGCCGTGGGCCTCGTCATGGGTTGGTTCCGTCACAGGAGGGAGGATCGCACAGTCGAGCTGCGCCTCTTCGGCGCCGGTCGCCCCATGACGCGCGGTCAATAGCCGCACATTCGGACATTTATCGCCAAGTACCTTGTGCGCGAAGGGATGCCCGGGTCAACGCTCCCGCCAAGCCCGACCCGCCTCGGGGACGGTGCTGTCAGTCATGGCCCGTATCCTCAGTGACCATGCTCGAAGACAGCGCGACCGCAGCGTCCCTCCCCACTCAGTGGCCGGCCGCGTATCCGAAGGGGTACTCGGTCGTTGACGTGGAGACCACCGGACTGGCCCGGCACGACCGGATCATCTCCGCAGCCGTCTACCGGGTGGACGCGCGCGGCGAGGTCGAGGACCACTGGTACACGCTGGTCAACCCGGAGCGCGACCCGGGCCCGGTATGGATCCACGGCCTCACGAGCGAGGCCCTCGAAGGGGCGCCGCTCTTCGAGGACATCGCCGACGAGTTCACGGACCGGCTGGCGGACCGGGTGCTCGTCGCGCACAACGCCGTCTTCGACTGGCAGATGATCGCGCGGGAGTACGCGCGCGCGAAGCGCGAGGCGCCGGTGCGACAGCGGCTGTGCACCATCGCGCTCTCCAAGGAGCTGGACCTGCCGCTGCGCAACCACAAGCTGACGACGCTGGCGGCGCACTTCGGCGTCGTACAGCGGCGGGCGCACCACGCGCTCGACGACGCGCGCGTGCTCGCGGAGGCGTTCCGGCCGAGCCTGCGGGCCGCGGCGGCGGGCGGCGTACGGCTGCCGCTGCTGGAGTGCCGCCCGCTGACCGAGTTCAGCGACCGGCCCGCGGCCCGGATCGGCCGGCAGACCGGCGGCGACTACGGCGGCCAGCGGCCCGGCAGTTGGCGCGCCAGCCGCAAGCGGCCGGCCTGCCCCTACCCGAACCCGGGGCGGTACGAAGAGGGCGAACCGCTCAAGCAGGGCATGCGGGTCGCGTTCTCCGGGGACACATCGGTCGACCGCGAGCTGCTGGAGGACCGGGCGGCCGAGGCCGGCCTGCACGTGGCGACGAGCCTGTCCCGGCTGACCAGCCTGCTGGTCACCAACGACCCCGACTCGGGCACGTCGAAGGTGGTCAAAGCGCGGCAGTACGGCACGCCGGTGATCGACGAGGCGGCGTTCGGACAGCTCCTCGCGGACGTCGAGCCTGCGACGGCGCCGTAGGCAGGACCGGCACGCGCGACCGTACGGACGGGTGATTGCCCGGCGACTCGCCCCACACCCGCTCGCCGACGTGGCGATGACCACTCACCCTGTGGCGCATGGCGAAATGCGAAGTCTGCGGCAATGACTACGAAATGTCCTTCGAGGTGCACGCGCAGGGCGCCGTGCACGTCTTCGACTGCTTCTCCTGCGCGATCAAGGGCATGGCCCCGATCTGCGAGCACTGCAACGTCTCGATCATCGGCCAGGGCGTGCAGGCCGACGGCCACTACTACTGCGGTGCCCACTGCGCCCGCGAGGAAGGGAAGGCGGGCATCGTCGACCGGGTGTGAGCCGGTACCCGCCTGATTGCACCCCACGACCGAGTTGTACGGTCGTGGGGTGCACCGCTACCGCTTCCTGTTGACCCGCCAGTGGGTGATCCTCACGCTCGTCGCGATCGCACTGATCCCGACGATGATCCGGCTGGGCTTCTGGCAGCAGAGCCGGTACGAGATGCGCACCGCCCGCAACCAGCTGGTCTCCGACGCGCTGCACGCCAAGCGGGTGCCCGTGGAGAAGCTGACCTCCCCCGGTCATGCCGTGACCCGCATGGAGAAGTACCGCACCGTCACCGCGACCGGCACCTTCGACACCGCACGGGAAGTCGTCGTCCGGCGCCGCGTCAACGCCGACGAGGAGGTCGGCTTCCATGTCCTCACCCCGCTGGTCCTGACGGACGGCCACGTGCTGCTGGTCAACCGCGGCTGGATCCCCGCGAACGGCAGCCAGACCGCGTTCCCCAAGATCCCCGCGCCGCCCCGCGGCCGTACCACCGTCACCGGGCGGCTGATGGTCGACGAGACGACGGCGGCGAGCGGTATCAAGGACCTCCGGGGCCTGCCCGCCCGGCAGATCATGCTGATCAACAGCGAGGACGAGGCCCGGCGTCTCGGCGCCCGGGTGCTCGGCGGCTACATCGAGCAGACGGCGCCCGCGCCGAAGGGCGGCTCTCCGGAGCAGATCTCCGACCCCGGCAGCGAGGACGCCCCGCTGAACTACGCGTACATGATCCAGTGGTGGCTGTTCGCCGCGGGCGTCCCGGTCGGCTGGTGGTTCCTGGTACGACGAGAGATCCGCGACCGCGTGGAGGCCACACCCGAGCAGCAGGCGACGGAGACCGAACCGGCGACGGCGTAGCCCCCGCCCGGCCCGGCGGAAACAGGCCGCCACCGCCACGACCCTCCCGGTGCGGGACCGTCATAACCCACCCGGCCGCACCCGCTGATTGCCTCCCCACCCTGCCGGGAACCCGCACCCCGTGTATCCCCGCATCGAGGACTACGCCCTCATCGGCGACGAACAGACGGCGGCCCTGGTCGGCAAGGACGGGTCCATCGACTGGCTGTGCCTGCCGCGCTTCGACTCGGGCGCCTGCTTCGCCAGACTTCTGGGCGACGAGGAGAGCGGCCACTGGAGGATCGCGCCCGAGGGCGCGGACACCTGCGCCCGCCGCGGCTACCGCCCCGGCACGCTCGTCCTCGACACCGAGTGGGAGTCGCCGGAGGGCACGGTCCGGGTCACCGACCTGATGCCGCAGCGCGACCGCGCCCCCGACGTCGTACGCATCGTGGAGGGCCTCAGCGGCCGCGTCACCGTCCGCTGCACGCTCCGTCTCCGCTTCGACTACGGCTCGATCACTCCGTGGATGCGCCGGTCCGGCGGTCACCGGGTCGCCGTCGCCGGACCGGACTCGGTCTGGCTGCGCAGCGAACCCGCCGTGCGGACCTGGGGCGAGGACTTCGGCACGCACTCGAAGTTCACCGTCGAGGAGGGCGAGAAGGTCGCCTTCGTCCTCACCTGGCACCCCTCGCACGAGCCGCGCCCGCCGCTGGTCGACCCCTTCGAGGCGCTGCACACCAGCGTCAGGGACTGGCGGCGCTGGACGTCCCGCTGCCGCTACGACGGCCCGTACCGGGAGGCGGTCGTCCGCTCCCTGATCACCCTCAAGGCGCTCACCTACGCCCCGACGGGCGGCATCGTCGCGGCCGCCACCACCTCGCTCCCCGAGGAGCTGGGCGGGGTGCGCAACTGGGACTACCGGTACTGCTGGCTGCGCGACTCCACGCTGACGCTCGGCGTCCTGCTGTCCGCTGGCTACCACAAGGAGGCCGAGGCCTGGCGCGACTGGCTGTTGCGCGCGGTCGCGGGCTCCCCGGCCGACCTGCAGATCATGTACGGGCTGGCCGGAGAGCGCCGGCTGCCCGAGTTCGAGCTGCCCTGGCTGCCCGGCTTCGCCGAGTCGGCGCCCGTACGGGTCGGCAACGACGCCGTGGACCAGCTCCAGCTGGACGTGTACGGCGAGGTCATGGACTCGCTCTGGCTGGCCCGGAGTTCGGGGCTGTCGACCAGGCCGCACATGTGGAACATGCAGTGCGCGCTGATGACGTTCCTGGAGTCGGCCTGGCGGCAGCCGGACGAGGGCCTGTGGGAGGTGCGGGGCGGCCGCCGCCACTTCGTGCACTCGAAGGTGCTGGTGTGGGTGGCCGCCGACCGGGCCGTACGGACGCTGGAGACGCATCCGGAGCTGCACGGCGACATCGACGGCTGGCGCGCGATGCGCGACGAGGTGCACCGGGAGGTGTGCGAGAAGGGCTACGACCCGGAGCGCAACACCTTCACGCAGTACTACGGTTCACGCGAACTCGACGCTGCCCTGCTGCTGATCCCGCGCCTCGGCTTCCTGCCCCCGGACGACCCGCGGGTGATCGGCACGGTGGACGCGGTGCGCGCGGACCTGGGCTACGACGGCCTCGTCCGCCGTTACGACACCGAGAAGACCACCGTCGACGGCCTGCCGGGCGGCGAAGGCGCCTTCCTGGCCTGCTCGTTCTGGCTCGCGGACGCGCTGCATCTGACGGGCCGCACGCAGGAGGCGCGGGAGCTGTTCGAGAGCCTGGTGCGCCTCACCAACGACGTGGGACTGCTGGCCGAGGAGTACGACCCGGTCAGCGGCCGCCAACTCGGCAACTTCCCGCAGGCGTTCAGCCACATCGGCCTGGTGAACACCGCCCTCGCCCTGTTCGGGGGCGACAAGGCAGGATAGGGGCCATGGATCTTGGACTGAAGGACCGGGTGTACGTCGTCACCGGGGCCACGCGCGGCCTCGGCAACGCCGCCGCGCGTCAGCTCGTCGCGGACGGCGCGAAGGTGGTCATCACGGGGCGGGACGCGAAGCGCGTCGCCGACGCGGCGGACGAGCTGGGCCCGAACGCGGCCGGGGTGGCGGTCGAGAACGCCGATCCCGAGGCTCCCGCGCGGCTGATCGCGGCCGCTCGCGAGCAGTTCGGCGGCTTCGACGGCGTCCTCATCAGCGTCGGCGGCCCGCCGGCCGGCTTCGTCGCCGACAACACCGACGAACAGTGGCGCATGTCGTTCGAGTCGGTGTTCCTGGGCGCGGTGCGGCTCGCGCGCGCGGCGGCCGCGGAGCTGGCGCCGGGCGGCGCCATCGGCTTCGTGCTGTCCGGGTCGGTGCACGAGCCGATCCCGGGGCTCACGATCTCCAACGGGCTGCGCCCCGGACTGGCCGGCTTCGCCAAGTCGCTCGCCGACGAGCTGGGGCCGCGCGGCATCCGGGTCGTCGGACTGCTTCCGGCGCGCATCGACACGGACCGCGTGCGCGAGCTGGACGCGCTGTCCGCTGACCCGGGGGCGACGCGGGCGGCCAACGAGTCGCGGATTCCGCTGCGCCGGTACGGGACGCCCGAGGAGTTCGGGCGGGTGGCCGCGTTCCTGCTGTCTCCGGCCGCTTCCTATCTGACCGGGATCATGGTGCCGGTCGACGGCGGGATGCGGCACGGGTTCTGAACCCCACCGGGGAGGTCCCGTACGTCGGCGGTCAACTCACCCGTTCCGCACGGTGCTTGACCGCCTTCAGCCGGACCTCCGCCGGGAGCGCCGCCAGGCCCGCCGACTCGCGGGCGTGGGTCAGGGGCTCCGTGATCAGCTCGTGCAGGGCCGTCCCGGGGTCCACGTCCGGCTCCATCCGCAGCCGTACGCGGGCCTTGGGGGCGCCGCGCCGGCCGGTCAGCGTGGCCTGTGCGTAGGCCACGCCGTCCAGCCGCGTCGCCTCGTCGGTGAGCACGCTCTCCAGGGCCCGCCCCCGCAGCAGCGCACCCTCGCCGTCGCCGGTGTCCACGAGCACCTCGGCCAGCCGGCGGCGGCGCAGCACCGCGATCAGCCACCACAACGCGAGCAGCACGAGGACGGCGAGCACGGCGATGACCGTCGGCCACCACCAGCCGGTTTCCCTCCACCGCGTGCGCCGGGCGACGCCGAGCAGCACGTCGTGCGGCCCGCCGTAGATCCACCAGGCGGGCGGTCGCACGCCCAGCCCCACCGCCAGCACCGAGCCGCCGAGCACGACCAGCAGCAGCCCGACGACTCCGATCAGCACGCGGTTGACGCCCCTGAGCACCGCCCTCACCCCTTCTTCTTCCGTCCGACCCGTGCGACATGCACCGACAGCGAGGGCGGCCGGGTCAGTCCGAGCCCGCGGATCGCGTCGGCGAGCGCCACGTCCAAGTCGGCCCGTACGGCGTCGAGTTCCCGGAAGTGCGAGACGGCGCGGACATCGGCCTTGCGCCGCCCCATCCGCACCCGCGCCGACCGCACGCCCGACACCTCCATGGCCCGGTCGCGCAGCACCTGGGCCGCGGCGGCCCGATGCAGCCCCGCCCGGACGTCGGCGTGCGTGCGCCGCATCGGCAGCACGTCCCGCAGGCCCGGCGTGAGCGCGAGCACGATCAGCCACAGGCCGAGGGCGGCCGCGACGCCCGCGCCGACCAGCACCCAGACGTCGTCCAGGGGCCGCTGGGCGAGTTGCCGCGCGAGTTCGCGGCGCCAGCCGAGGGCGGGACGCTGGACTCGCACGGCCACGACGTCGTACAGGAAGACGCCCGCGCCGAGCAGAATCAGCAGCGCGACGATGCCCGCCGGGACGCGGCGCGCGGACCAGAAACGGCCGCCCCGGCCGCCGTCGGCGTCCACCGCGCCCGGTGGCCCGAAGGCCGCGGCCGAGGCCGACTGGTCGAGTTCCGTGCCGGTCGGCTTCTCGATGACCGGCATGCGCTGTGTGCCGCTCTCGGTGCCCTGGGACTCGCTCATCGCGCCCTCCCGTGTGCCGCGCCGTACGCCGACGCCGACTCCAGCCGCTCCACCTGGACAGCGACCTCCGGTACCGCCATACCCACCAACGCACCTACCCGCTGGACGACATGGCGACGCACAGCGGCGCACCGGGCGGCGATGTCGCTCGGGTAGTCCAGTTCGAGATGGATGCGGATCCGGGCCGTGGCGACGGGGGGTTCCTCCGGCTCCTCCGGCTCTTCTGGCTCCTCCGGTCGTGTCCCCCCTGCTCGTGCCTCCTCGGCTCGTGCCTTCTCTCTTCTTGCCTTCTCCGCTCGGGCGGAGTCGGGAGCGTGCGGGCGTACGACCACGGTCGCGTGCGGTGGTGCGAGGTGCGGGGGCAGCGCTCCGACCACCTCACGCGCCGCCTGCGCGGCGACCTTCGCGACGACCCGGTCGGCGATCCGGGTGGCGCCGCGCTCGCCGGGCGCGACGACCGCCGCGGGCCCGCGCGCCACACCGGCCGCGTCGCTCACGGAGGTCACCGCCGCCGTTCACGCTTGCCGTCGCGGGTGTGGAAGAAGTCGCCCAACTCCCATTCCCCCTCGACGAACCGGCCGACGCCGAACCCGATGGCACCCAGCGCCGCCACGAGCAGGAAGGCGCCGAACCCGCCGAAATACCCGGCGAACCCCAGCGCCATCCCGGCGATCATGCCGACCACGGCCATACTCATGCCGCCCACCTCAGCTCCTCAGCTCCTCAGCCACGCGTCGTCCGGTCGCCGGGCGTCACTGGATGCGCGGCTCGTGCTCTTCTTCCTCTTCCTCCGGCAGCTTGACATCACTCACCGCGATATTGACCTCGACGACCTCCAGGCCGGTCATCCGCTCCACGGCCGCGATCACGTTCTCCCGTACGGCGCGGGCGAGATCGCCGATGGAGACGCCGTAGACCACGACGATCTCCAGGTCGAGCGCGGTCTGCACCTCGCCGACCTCGGCCTTCACCCCGCGCGTCACGGACTTGGCCCCGCCGGGCACCCGGTCCCGTACGGCGCCGAGGGTGCGGCTCAGTCCGCCGCCCATCGCGTGCACGCCCGGCACGTCCCGCGCCGCCAGCCCGGCGATCTTCTCCACGACGCCGTCGGCGATGGTCGTCCGCCCCCGGGCCGCGGGATCACCGCCGCCGCGCCTGGTCGCCTTGCGGGTCTGCAGGGTGGCCTCGTACTCGCCCTGGGAGGTCGCGGCCGGGTTCGGCCCCGTCATGTCGGTCATCGCCGTTCATCCCTTCCGAGCGTCTTACGTCGTCTCCTTCGACCACGGTAAGCGGGGATGCGCGCTCCCGCCTCGGAGATGGGGCAGGCTGGAGCAATGACGGCGGACCGGTGGACACAGGCGGTACGGGATCAACTGGGCCTGGGCAGGCTGCTTCCGCTCGGCGGCCCGCTCGACGGCGCCTGGATCGCGGAGGGGGCGGCCGGGGCGGTGCTGCGGCGCGCGGCGGCGGAGGTACCGGGCGTGCGCCTGGGCGCGCTCCGGATCGCGCTCGCCGACCCTCAGGACGTGGACGACCCCGTCGTACCGGCGCCGCCGAGCGCGCTCCCGCCGGGTCCGCTCCGGCTGACGGCGGAGGTCGCGGCCACGGCCGCCGAGCCGCTGCCGGTCACGACGTCCCGGCTGCGTACGGCCCTGGCGACGGCTGCGGAGCAGCGCCTCGGCCTCACGGTCGCGGAGGTCGACCTGCGGGTGACCGAGCTGCTGGACGCGGAGACGGAGGCCGGGGAGGTGCGCTCCCCGGAGCCGCCGCGGGCTCGTGAGGCCACGGGCCCCGACGAGGCCCGCGCGGCCGCGGCGGCGCTCGCCGTACCGGGCGTGACCCATCTGACCGGCACGCTCGGCGGCTTGGGCCGGGCGGTGTACATCGAGGACGCACGCCAGGACCCGGCCCGGTCCGCCTCGCTGCCGCACCGCCACGTACGCGTGGAGGTGGCCGTGAGCGGCGACCACCGCCCCCTGGACGTGGCCCGGCAGGTCCGTCCCGCGGTGGGAGAGGCGCTGGACGATCACCCGACGGTGGCGGTCCTGGTCACGACGGTGGGGTGAGAGCCGAACCGGGTGGTGGGATGGGGGCTGGGTCGCGCGTCGCTTCGCGCACGGACAGGCGCCCCGGCGGGCCTACTCGCCCAGGCCCGCCAGGTCCCGCAGGCGCCGGGCCTGGGCCTGCCGTTCGGCGGCGCGCTGCTCCTCGTACGTCCGTCCCGCCGCCCCGCGCAGCAACGCCTTGGTCTCCACGACGGCGTCCCTGGGCGCGGCCAGAATCGCCGCGGCCAGGTCCCGCGCCGCGCCGTCGAGTTCGGCCGCCGGCACCGCCAGGTTCGCGAGCCCCGACAGCACGGCCTCCTCGGCCTGGACGAACCGTCCGGTCGCGCAGATCTCGAGCGCACGGGCGTAGCCGACGAGCTCCACCAATGGATGCGTGCCCGTCAGGTCGGGCACGATCCCCAGGCTGGTCTCGCGCATGGAGAACTGCGCGTCGTCGGCGACGACGCGCAGGTCACAGGCGAGGGCGAGCTGGAAGCCGGCACCGATGGCATGCCCCTGGACGGCCGCGATGGTCACGAGGTCGTTCCGTCGCCACCAGGTGAAACCCTCCTGGTACTCGGCGATGGCAGCGTCCAGCCCGGCATCGTCACGCTGGGCGAGATCGGTGAACCTGGGCTCGCCCGGGATTCCCTCCGGGGAGAACATCCGCAGGTCCAGCCCGGCGGAGAAGGACTTGCCCTCGCCGCGCAGCACGACGACCCGGACGGAGCCCGGCAATAGCCGGCCGGCCTCGGCCAACGCCCGCCACAGGGCGGGGCTCTGGGCATTGCGCTTGGCCGGGTTGGTCAGCGTCACCGTGGCGAGCGCGTCGTCGACAGTGAGCCGTACGCCGTCCTTGTCGAGTACGGGAGCGTGGTCCTGCTCGGGCGAAGCCATGGGGCGCCTCCGATGGGTGCGGTCAGCAGAGCAAGCTAAGTGACTGCACAGTAACCACCCGACCGATCACCGGACCGACCGGGTGGCCACCATCGAAGCCGAGGGGCCGCCCGAGGTCAGGACGATGCGGCCTTCTTGCCCCGGGTCGCTCCGCCACGCCCACGAAGCGTGACGCCCGACTCGCTGAGCATCCGGTGTACGAAGCCATACGAGCGGCCGGTCTCCTCGGCCAACGCCCGGATGCTTGCACCGGAGTCGTACTTCTTCTTCAGGTCTGCCGCGAGCTTGTCGCGCGCGGCGCCGGTCACCCGGCTGCCCTTCTTCAGAGTCTCGGCCACCCGTGCCTCCTCATGGGAAGTGCGCTCTGGTCCCCTCATGATCACCCCTCCGGGCCTTCATGGCCACCCATTCGGCAAGGTCCGTGAGACACGGTTTTGACGGTGGGAGCACATCCCCACATGCGGAATTCAATCTTCCGAGCGATGGGGACCCTGCGGCCGAACGGGTTGTTCCGTGAAGGTCCAGGTCACGGACGCGAAACGGCCGATCCCTTGTCGACAAAGGGATCGGCCGCCCTATCGGTGGAGGACACACCTCGATACGAGGAGATCTCACACAGATGATGGATCACGGATGGGCCGAATGATCCATACGCAGTGGATCACATATTCGATCAAGCGAGGGCGACGAGATCTGCGTAGTCCGCGCCCCAGAGGTCCTCGACGCCGTCCGGCAGCAGGATGATCCGCTCCGGCTGGAGCGCCTCCACCGCGCCCTCGTCGTGGGTGACGAGGACGACGGCGCCCTTGTAGGTGCGCAGCGCGCCGAGGATCTCCTCGCGGCTGGCGGGGTCGAGGTTGTTGGTCGGCTCGTCGAGGAGCAGGACGTTGGCGGCGGACACCACGAGGGTGGCCAGCGCGAGCCGGGTCTTCTCGCCGCCGGAGAGCACGCCGGCCGGCTTGTCGACGTCGTCGCCGGAGAACAGGAACGAGCCCAGCACCTTGCGGACCTCGACGAGGTCCATGTCGGGGGCGGCCGAGCGCATGTTCTCCAGGACCGTGCGGTCGGGGTCGAGGGTCTCGTGCTCCTGGGCGTAGTAGCCGAGCTTGAGGCCGTGACCGGGGACGACCTCGCCGGTGTCGGGCTTCTCGACTCCGCCGAGGAGCCGCAGCAGGGTCGTCTTGCCGGCGCCGTTGAGGCCGAGGATGACGACCCGGGAGCCCTTGTCGATGGCCAGGTCGACGTCGGTGAAGATCTCCAGCGAGCCGTACGACTTCGACAGGCCCTCACCGGTCAGCGGGGTCTTGCCGCAGGGCGCGGGCTCCGGGAAGCGGAGCTTGGCGACCTTGTCGGACTGGCGGACGGCGTCCAGCCCGGAGAGGAGCTTGTCCGCGCGGCGGGCCATGTTCTGCGCGGCGACGGTCTTCGTCGCCTTGGCGCGCATCTTGTCGGCCTGCGAGTGGAGCGCGGCGGCCTTCTTCTCGGCGTTGGCGCGCTCGCGCTTACGGCGCTTCTCGTCGGCCTCGCGCTGCTGCTGGTAGAGCTTCCAGCCCATGTTGTAGATGTCGATCTGGGAGCGGTTGGCGTCCAGGTAGAACACCTTGTTCACGACCGTGTCCACCAGCTCGACGTCGTGCGAGATGACGATGAAGCCGCCGCGGTACGTCTTCAGGTAGTCGCGCAGCCAGATGATCGAGTCCGCGTCGAGGTGGTTCGTCGGCTCGTCGAGCAGCAGCGTGTCCGCGTCGGAGAACAGGATCCGGGCCAGCTCGATACGGCGCCGCTGACCACCGGAGAGGGTGTGCAGCGGCTGGCCGAGCACCCGGTCGGGCAGGTTGAGCGCGGCGGCGATGGTGGCGGCCTCGGCCTCGGCGGCGTACCCGCCCTTGGTGAGGAACTCCGTCTCCTGGCGCTCGTACTGCTTGAGCGCCTTCTCGCGGGTGGCGCCCGAGCCGTTGGCGATGCGCTGCTCGTTGTCCCGCATCTTGCGGATCAGTACGTCGAGCCCGCGCGCGGAGAGGACGCGGTCGCGGGCGAGCACGTCGAGGTCGCCGGTGCGGGGGTCCTGCGGGAGGTAGCCGACCTCGCCGGAGCGGGTGACGGTGCCCCCGGCGGGGATGCCCTCGCCGGCTAGGACCTTGGTGAGGGTGGTCTTGCCTGCACCGTTGCGGCCGACCAGACCGATGCGGTCGCCCTTGGCGACACGGAAGGAGGCGTTCTCGATGAGGATGCGGGCGCCGGCGCGCAGCTCGATGCCGGAGGCGGAGATCACGGACATACTCCAGGGCTGGTGATGTGGCGGATGGGCGGCTGAGGACGTTTCCGCCGTCTAATGCGCGAGGAGAATGGCCATGGGTCGATTCTAGCGGGGCGATGCAAGCGCTTTTTCTGCGTCCGGGTGTTCGATCACCACTCCGGCACCGCTCCGGCACCGCTCCAGGGCCTCGCCGCCGGGCCTTATCCGGGCACGAGGCCTGTTGTCAGTGGCGGGTGCCAGACTGAACAACGGGCCGGAATCCGGGATTTTCCGGCCGCTTCTCCCCCACCGACCGCATCGACGCACAACGGAGTGATCGACATGACGGACACGGGCAGCGGACGGCCGAGCATCTTCCCGACCCTGCTGTACGCCGACGCGAAGGCGGCGATCAAGCAGCTCACGGAGGCCTTCGGATTCACCGAGCTGTCGGTCTACGAGGGAGAGGACGGCTCGGTGCTGCACGCCGAGCTGGTCCAGGGCAACGGCGGCGTGATGCTCGGCTCCAAGGGCCGCGGCGGCGTCTTCGACACGGTGATGAAGGAAGCGGGCCCCACCGGGGTGTACGTCGTCGTGGACGACGTCGACGCACACCACCAGCGTGCCGTGGACCACGGCACGGAGATCCTGATGCCCCCGACGGACCAGGACTACGGCTCCCGGGACTACATGGCCCGCGACGCCGAGGGCAACGTCTGGAGCTTCGGCACGTACGCCCCGGAGATACGGGTCTGACACCCCAGGGATACGGCCGGCCACCCCCGAGGTGCGGGCCTGACGCCTCCGGAACAGGAGCCTGACCGGTGTTCCCGTGCCGGAGCCGCTTATCCCCCGGTGTGCACCTGGAAGGCCGCCCGGCGCACGGCCTTGGCCAGGGCCGGGTCGGGGTGGGCGGCGGCGAGGGCGACCAGGACCTGCACGGTGCGGGGGTGCCCGACCGCGCGCACCTCGTTCAGCAGCTGCGGGACGGTGGGCTGCACCGCCGACTCCAGGTGCCGTACGAGCATCGGCGCCTCGCCGTGGTCGGCGACGGCGGCGGCGGTGTCCACCCACAGCCACGTGGCCTCTTCCCGGGTGAGGGCCTCGTGGGCGTCCTCCGGGTCGACCCCGTCGTGTTCGGTGAGCCACAGCAGGGCGTACGGCCGCAGCGTCGGCTCGTCCAGGACGGCGTGTACGTCGGGTTCGGCCGGGGCGCCGACGACGCGCAGCGCCTCGAAGGCCAGGCCGCGCAGCAGGGCGTCCTCGCCGCGGGCGGCGTCGATGAGCTCGGTGACGGCGCTGCCGACGGGGCGGGCGGCGAGCCAGGCGCGGTATTCGGCACGGGCGGCGTTGGGGCGGAGCTGGGCGCAGCCGCGGAGCATGTCCTCGGCCGACTGCTCGATGTTCCCGGCGGGGCTCTGCGCGGCCACGCAGATCTGCTCCAGCTTGACCCACACCGCCCAGCTGCCGAGCGGGGTGAGGGTGGCCTGTCCGGTGCCGCAGGTGAGTGCGCCGACGGAGGAGAGGGCGTGCAGGGACCAGTCGAGGAGGGGAGCGAGCGAGGTGTCCGCGGCGGCCACGGGTCCCACCGCGTGAGCGTCGGCGGGCGCGGCGACGACCACGGGTCTCACCGGACCGGACGCCGCGGAGGTCATGGTGGCCACAGTGGCCACGGGTCCGGCCCCGGCGGGTCCGGCGGCCCCCGAAGCCGCGGACGCGGCCTCGTAGGGGACTTCGCAGCGCGCGGTGCGCAGCTCGGTGACCCGCTGCTGGAGCAGGTCGAGGAGCTGCTCCACCGGGACGGGACCGGCGGACAGCTGGAGGAAGGAGAGCACCTGGGGCATGGCCGAGACGACCTCGGACACGGTGGCCGGCTCGTGGTCCGCGGGTTCCGGGCTGGCGAGCGACCAGGCGTCGAAGAGGGCGACCCAGCCGCGCAGCACGGCGCTGTCGTCGCGGTTCCAGGCGTGCAGCCGCCAGCCGGGACGGGCGGTGTCGCCGTGCACCTCGACGAGGCCGGCGAGGCGGGCCGTGTCCCAGTCGGCGCGGACTTGAGCCACGGTCAGGCCCAGGTCGCCGGCCGCCTGTTCGGCGGTCGCGGCGGAGAGGGTGGCCTTGCCGTCGTGCGTGGCGCCGTCGCGGCCGGGGCCGAGGGCGGCGTCGGCCCAGCGGGCGACACGGACGGCGCCGGCCAGGCCGGAGCGCGCCATTCTGGCCAGTTCGGCGGGGGCGGGTGTGCCCTCCGGGGGCCGGGGTACGGGGCGGCGCGCGGGCCGCTGGTTCATCGCTCGGGGGGCGGCGGCCAGGGGTCGCGGTCGGACGAGTCGAAGCCTTGAGTCGCGCGGGATACGGGACGTCACGGGTGCAGTCTTCCGGTTGACGGTCCGAAAACCCAAACGGAATGTCACGGCGGGCTACAGAGGTGGCCAACGCACGCGGTCCGAGGACGGCCGGAGAGACATGTTCAGGCCACTCGTTCGGCCTTGGACGGAGGCCGGGGCCGAGTCCGGGACGGAGACGGAAGCGGAGGCGTGGACGCACGTCGTGAGCGTCGTCGGGGACCCGGCCCCTGGACCGGTGTCGAGCCGCGGACGAGCCTCACACGGCTCGCGTCCGGCGCTCACGTCAGCGCGCACACCGGGACGCACATCGGCTCTCGCGTCAGCGCTCACATCAGCGGGGTCAGGAAGCGGCGCAGCCGCTCCTCGTACTCCTTCGGGTCGACGTTCCACATCGCCCCGTGCGGGGCGTTCGGCACGGTGTGGAGGGCGACCCGGTCGGGACGGGCTGCGGCGAGGCGCTGGGAGAGTTCCCAGGGGGCCACGGTGTCGTCCGGGCCGTGGATGATCAGGGTGGGCACCGTAAGCCGTGCCGGGTCGGCGGTCTCGGCCAGTTGGTCGGCGTGCAGGCCGGCGCGGCCCTGCGCGGCCCGCACCGCGAGGGGCAGCACGGCTCCCGGCATGTGCCGGGCCGCCGCGAGAGCGCGGAGCGTGGCCTCCCAGCCGAGCACCGGCGAGTCCAGGATCAGCCCGGCGACGCGGTCGCGCACCGGCGAGTCCGCGGCGGCGCGCAGGGCCATGGTGGCGCCGGTGGACCAGCCGTGGAGGACGACGCGGCGGGCGCCGTAGCGGACGGCGTAGCGGATCGCCGCGTCCAGGTCGCGCCACTCGGTCTCGCCGAGGTGGCTCAGCCCGTCGGGCGGGCGGGGCGCGCCGAGGTCGCCGCGGTAGGAGAGGGCGAGCACCGGCAGGCGCCTGCGGTGCAGGAACTCCATGACGTTCATGGCGAGCTCGCGGGTGGTGCCCAGGCCGTGCACCATGATCACCCAGGTGTCCCGGTAGCCGGGGACGAACCAGGCCGGCAGCGGGCCGAGTTCGCCGGGCACGTCGATGTCGGCGTGGTCGAGGCCGAGGGCGGAGCTCGGGTCGCCGATGTGCACGTTCGGGGTGAGCCAGACCTTGTCGCCGGGCTGGAGGGTGCCGTGCGTGACGCGTTCCAGGCGGCGTACGACGGTGTCGGCGGTGTGCGGGGCGGACTCCAGGATGTCCCCGACCACGGCGTGCGAGCCGTCGCCGGCGAGGCCGTAGACGCCGGGGTACAGGGAGGCCAGATCGCGGGTGAGGGTGATGCGGTCATCGGCCGTGCCGTGCACGGTGAGCCGGGGTTCGGTGGCCAGCGGCCGGCCCGGGGACGCCTTGAGCGCGGCGCTGCTGGCCCTCCGCCCGGCCGCCACGGCCACCGCGACGACCGCCAGGGCCGCGGTGACGACGGCAGCCGCCGCTTTGACAGTGCGCACCCGTCCAGTGTCCCGGCGCTCTGGCGCCCCGGCCAGTGGGAGCGGGACGACGGCGCACCGGCAGCGAGCGTCACCCCCGCTGGCCGTACCCCCGCAGTCGCTCGCCCGCCTGGGCCACCTGCTCCGGTGACAGGAGGCTCGGGGTCCGGCCCGGTATGGACGAGGCCGTCAGCCACAGCCGGCACATCCACTCCAGCTGGGCCGTGCGGTCGTAGGCCTGGTCGAGGCCGGCGCCGTAGGTGATCGTGCCGTGGTTCTGGAGGAGGCAGCCGAAGCGGTCGGTGAGGGCGCGGAGCATGTTCTCGGCCAGCTCCTCGGTGCCGTAGGTCGCATACGGGGCGACCCGGACGGGCCCGCCGAGCGCGCTGGTCATGTAGTGGATCGACGGCAGCTCGGAGACGAGCGTCGAGACGGCCGTCGCGTGCACGGCGTGGGTGTGGACGACCGCACCGGCGTCGGTGCTGCGGTAGATCGCGAGGTGCATGGGCAGTTCGCTGGTCGGGACGAGGGTGCCGAGGACCTGGCGGCCGGTGAGATCGACGCCGGTGAGGTCGTCCGGCGCCAGCCGGTCGTACGGCACCCCCGACGGCGTGACCAGCACCGTGTCCCCGACGCGCACCGACACATTGCCGGAGGTGCCGACGACCAGCCCGTCGGACACCGTCCGCCGTGCCGTCGCGACCAGCGCCTCCCAGGCGTGCACCTCCTCGTCGGACGCGTGCCTCCGCCCCGTCTCCGGCGCACCGTGCGCAGCGCCCGCACCCTCCGCGACAGCCCGCACGTCGCGCTCGTCCCGCTGATCCCGCCGCTGTTCCGTCATGCCGCGATCCTGCCAGCCGGCGCCTCGACCGGCCGTGACGGCGACGCACTTCAGGCCGGAACCCACACCTCCGGAAGACCGCATACGGCTCGCGCACCGCGGGTCCGGGTGACCAGAATCTCTTCAACGGCTCGATGAGGTGGCTGAAAACGTTCGCTCGCGGCCGCCGGCCAAGGCATGCCTGGGCCGACGTGTCGAAGTGGAGCGAGGCCCCTCTCTTTGTGACACCACGATGCCTGTCTCAGTTCACCTTCCGTTCACTCAGGTTCCTTACGGTCAACCAGCCAATGACCTCGAACGATTGCCTGGGTAAATGGAAAACTTCTCGCTGATCCTCGCGATTGTGGTGGTAACCGCACTCGCGTTCGATTTCACGAACGGTTTTCACGACACCGCCAATGCGATGGCCACGACCATCTCGACCGGTGCGCTCAAGCCCAAGGTCGCGGTGGCCATGTCCGCCGCTCTGAACCTGCTGGGCGCCTTCCTCTCCTTGGAGGTCGCCAACACGATCTCCAAAGGTCTCGTCGACGAGACCGGCATCCGTCCCGAGGTCATCTTCGCCGCCTTGGTCGGCGCGATCCTCTGGAACCTCCTGACCTGGCTCGTCGGCCTCCCCTCCAGCTCCTCGCACGCCCTCATGGGCGGCCTGATCGGCGCCGCCATCGCCTCCGCGGGCACCGGCGCCGTCCACGGTGACGTGCTCGTCACCAAGGTCCTGCTCCCGGCCGTGGCGGCCCCGATCGTCGCGGGCCTCGCTGCGATGCTCGCCACCCGGTTCTCCTACGGCATCGGCAAGAAGGCCGACGGCGAGGCGACCCGCAAGGGTTACCGCGCCGGCCAGATCGCCTCCGCCGGTCTGGTGTCCCTCGCGCACGGCACGAACGACGCGCAGAAGACGATGGGCATCATCACCCTGGCTCTGATCGCCGGCGGCGCCATCGCCCCGGGCTCGAACCCTCCCACCTGGGTCATCCTGTCCGCGGGTCTCGCCATCGCGCTCGGCACCTACATCGGCGGCTGGCGCATCATCCGCACCATGGGCAAGGGCCTGACCGAGCTCCAGCCGCAGCAGGGCTTCGCCGCCCAGACCAGCGCGGCCACGGCCATCCTGGCCTCCTCCCACCTCGGCTTCTCCCTCTCCACCACCCACGTCGTCTCCGGCTCGGTGATGGGTGCGGGTCTCGGCCGCAAGGGCGGCACCGTCCGCTGGTCGACTGCGACCCGCATGGTCGTCGCCTGGGTGCTGACGCTTCCGGCCGCCGCCCTGGTCGGCGCGCTCGCGGAGAGCGTGACGAGCCTGGGCGACTGGGGCACCGCGCTCGTCGCCGTCTTCCTGGTCGCCGCCAGCGCCGCGATCTGGAAGGTCTCCCGCCGCGAGGTGGTCGACCACAGCAACGTCAACGAGACCGAGGAGTCGCCCGGTGTGGTGACCGCGGCCGTGGCCGCCGTGACGCCGCCTCCGGCGGGCACGACGACCGAGGACCGGACGACCGAGGACCGGACGGCCGCGATCCCGTCGCAGCCCACGGCCTCGACCTCGGACCGGGCCCCGGCGCACGCCAGTGCCACCACCTCCGCCAAGGAAACGGCCACCTCCCCGGCCGCCACCGTCTGAGCCCCGCCCAACCGGTATCTAAGGAAGCAACACGATGAACATCGACTGGGCAGCCATCGGCTCCGTCTTCGGCGTCAGCCTCGCGGTCACCGTCGGCCTCGTGGCCCTCTTCACGCTCGGCGTGTCGGGCCTGTCCCGGCGCGAGCGGGCGGCCGCGCAGGGCGACTCCGCTGCCCTGGCGGTGACCGGTGCGTACGTGTGCTTCGCGGCGTGCGCGGCCGCGGTGGCGTACGGGATCTACCTGATCATGGCCAAGGCCTGACCGAAGGGTCACCGGCGCCGCCTCGTCCCACCACCTCGTCGAGGTCCGCAAGGCTCCTCCTCGATGCACCCGATGCATCAGGGAGGGGCCTTACGCGTGTCTGTGGGGCTCAGCACACTCTCCCTCGCAGGTCAACGGGCAGTTGACGGCCCTTCCGAGCGCGTGGTGGACTGCCCAAGCCATATACGGCGGCAGGAGAGGAAGCCGGTGCGAATCCGGCGCGGTCCCGCCACTGTCACCGGGAGACAACTCCCGGGAGCCAGGAACTCTCGCCGCCGGTCTCGTCGAACCAGGGCGTGGACACCCTGAGTGAGGACATACCGCCATGCTCGGCTGCCGATCGTTCCGAACCAGGCCTACTGCATCTGACACCACGACCGGCTGACCGCATGCGTGCCGATCGCGTCTTCGCGTACGGCGCCGCCGCCGGCCTCCTCGGTGACCTCCTCCTGGGCGATCCGCGCCATGGGCATCCCGTCGCCGCCTTCGGGCGGGCCGCCGGGGCCGTGGAGCGGAAGCTGTGGCGGGATCACCGGGGATGGGGCGCGCTGCACACCGCCGTGTGTGCCGGCGGCGCCGTCGCCCTCGGTGCCGTGGCCGACCGGGCCGTACGTACGTCTCCCGCCGCATCCCTCGCCCTCACCGGCGCCGCCACCTGGGCCGTCGTCGGGAGCACGTCGCTCGCCCGGGAGGCCCGAGGCATCGGGCGCGCCCTGGAGGCCGGCGACGTGACCGGGGCCCGGGCGCGGCTGCCGCGGCTGTGCGGGCGGGACCCGCAGGCCCTCGACGCCCACGGGATCGCCCGGGCCGTCGTGGAGTCCGTCGCCGAGAACACGTCCGACGCCGTCGTGGGCGCCCTGGTGTGGGGGGCCGTGGGCGGCGTGCCCGGGCTGCTCGGGTTCCGCGCCGTGAACACCCTCGACGCCATGGTCGGGCACAGGTCCCCCCGCTATCTGCGGTACGGCTGGGCCTCGGCGCGGCTCGACGACGCCGCCGGCTGGCCGGGGGCGCGGCTCACCGCCGTACTCGCCGCGGCCGCAGGCCCCGACCCGCGCGGCGCCCTGCGCGCCTGGCGCACCGACGCCCGCCGCCACCCGAGCCCCAACGCCGGTCCGGTCGAGGCCTCCTTCGCGGGCGCCCTGGGGGTACGGCTCGGTGGAACCCTGTCCTACGCGGGCCGCGTCGAGCACCGCCCGGTGCTCAACAGCACCGGCCGCACCGTCACCGCCCCGGACATCGAACGGGCCGTACGGCTCTCGCGGCGCGTGGGCTGGCTCGCGCTCGGCGCCGCCGTCGCCGTGCGCGCGGCCGTCACCGCCGCGGCACGAGCGAAGGGGCGTGCCTCATGAGCGGTGGACTCCTCGTCGCCGGCACCACCTCCGACGCCGGCAAGAGCGTCGTCACCGCCGGGATCTGCCGGTGGCTGGTGCGGCAGGGCGTCAAGGTCGCGCCGTTCAAGGCGCAGAACATGTCCCTCAACTCGTTCGTGACGCGCGAGGGCGCGGAGATCGGCCGGGCGCAGGCCATGCAGGCCCAGGCCTGCCGCGTCGAGCCGACGGCGCTGATGAACCCCGTGCTGCTCAAGCCCGGCGGCGACCGGAGCAGCCAGGTCGTGCTGCTCGGCAAGCCGGTCGGCGAGCTGAGCGCGCGCGGCTATCACGGCGGGCGGCAGCAGCAGCTGCTCGGCACCGTGCTGGACAGCCTCGCCGAACTGCGCGGCACCTACGACGCGGTGATCTGCGAGGGGGCCGGATCCCCCGCCGAGATCAATCTGCGGCGCACCGACATCGTCAACATGGGGATCGCGCGCGGCGCCCGGCTGCCCGTGCTCGTCGTCGGCGACATCGACCGGGGCGGCGTCTTCGCCTCCTTCTTCGGCACCGTCGCCCTGCTCGCGCCCGAGGACCAGGAACTGGTCGCCGGGTTCCTGGTCAACAAGTTCCGCGGGGACGTCTCGCTGCTCGAACCCGGCCTCGACATGCTGCACGCGCTCACCGGCCGGCGGACGTACGGCGTGCTGCCCTTCCAGCACGGGCTCGGCATCGACGAGGAGGACGGACTGCGCGTGTCCCTGCGGGGAGCGGTCCGCGAGTCCACCGTCGCCCCGCCCGTCGGTGAGGACGTGCTGCGGGTCGCCGTCTGCGCGATCCCGCTCATGTCCAACTTCACCGACGTGGACGCCCTGGCCGCCGAGCCGGGCGTCGTGGTGCGGTTCGTGGACCGGCCCGAGGAACTGGCCGACGCCGATCTCGTCGTGATCCCGGGCACCCGGGGGACGGTCAAGGCGCTCGCCTGGCTGCGCGAGCGCGGGCTGGCGGACGCGATCGTGCGCCGGGCCTCGGAAGGACGCCCCGTCCTCGGCGTCTGCGGCGGCTTCCAGATCCTCGGCGAGCAGATCGAGGACGAGGTCGAGAGCCGGGCGGGCCTGGTCGACGGGCTCGGCGTGCTGCCCGTCCGCGTGCGCTTCGCCCGCGAGAAGACGCTCACCCGGCCGGTCGGCGAGGCCCTCGGCGAACCCGTCGAGGGATACGAGATCCACCACGGCGTCGCCCAAGTCAGCGCCGGTGAGCCCTTCCTGGACGGCTGCCGGGTCGGCCACACCTGGGGCACGCACTGGCACGGCTCGCTGGAGTCGGACGGCTTCCGGCGGGCCTTCCTGCGCGAGGTGGCGGCCGCCGCGGGCCGCCGCTTCGTCCCGGCCCCCGACACCTCGTTCGCCGCGCTGCGCGAGGAGCAGCTCGACCGGCTCGGCGACCTGATCGAACAGCACGCGGACACGGACGCGCTGTGGCGGCTCATCGAGTCGGGCGCGCCGCAAGGACTGCCTTTCATTCCCCCGGGAGCACCCGCATGAGCACAGTGTTGTTGTTGTCGACCGCCGACACCGATCTGCTGGCGGCCCGTGCCTCCGGCGCCTCCTATCTCATCGGCAACCCGACCCGGGTCGACGTCACCGAGGAGCTTCCCGGGCTGATCGAGGCCGCGGACCTCGCCGTCGTACGGCTGCTCGGCGGCAAGCGGGCCTGGGAGGACGGGCTGGCCGCGCTGAAGGCGTCCGGCATCCCGACCGTGCTGCTCGGCGGGGAGGCCGTGCCCGACGCCGAGTTGATGGCCGAGTCGTCCGTCCCCGCCGGTGTCGTGGCCGAGGCGCTGCGCTACCTGGTCGAGGGCGGACCGGCGAACCTCACCGAGCTGGCCCGGTTCCTCTCCGACACCGTGCTGCTGACCGGCGAGGGCTTCGAGGAGCCGCGGAAGATGCCCGGGTACGGCGTCCACGGCGAGCGTGCCGTCGTGGCGGGCCGCCCGACCGTCGGCGTGCTCTTCTACCGGGCCCACGAAATGAGCGGCAACACCGCCTTCGTCGACACCCTGTGCGACGCGATCGAGGCGCACGGCGCCAACGCCCTTCCGGTGTACTGCGGTTCGCTGCGCGGCGCGGATCCCGGGCTCTACGAGCTGCTGGGGAGGGCCGACGCCCTGGTCGCCACGGTGCTGGCCGCGGGCGGCACACATGCCTCGCAGGCCTCGGCGGGCGGTGACGAGGAGGCCTGGGACATCGGAGCCGTGGCGGATCTCGACGTCCCTGTTCTGCAAGGGCTGTGCCTCACGTCCTCGCGTGCCGCCTGGGACGCGTCCGACGCGGCCCTCTCCCCCATGGACGCGGCGATGCAGGTCGCGATCCCGGAGTTCGACGGGCGTCTGATCACGGTGCCGTTCTCCTTCAAGGAGCAGGGCCCGGACGACGTGCCGGTGTACGTCGCCGACCCCGAGCGGGCCGGACGCGTCGCCGGAATCGCCGTACGGCACGCCCGGCTGGGGCACAAGGCGAACGCCGCCAAGAAGCTCGCGCTCGTCTTCACCGCGTACCCGACCAAGCACTCCCGCGTCGGCAACGCGGTCGGCCTGGACACGCCCGCGTCGGCGGTCCGCATCCTGGACGCGCTCAAGGAGGCCGGCTACGGCGTCACCGAATACCCGGACAACGGCGACGAGTTGATCCACCGGCTCATCGAGGCCGGCGGACACGACGTCGAATGGCTCACCGAGGAGCAGCTCGCCGCCGCGCCGGCGCGCGTGCCGCTGGCCGACTACCGGGCCTGGTTCGACAAGCTCGACCCTGAACTCCGGGACGCCATGCTGGAGGCGTGGGGTGAACCGCCGGGCAGCCTGTACGTGGACGGCGACGACATCGTGCTGGCGTCGCTCCGGTTCGGGAACGTCGTGGTCATGATCCAGCCGCCGCGCGGCTTCGGCGAGAACCCGATCGCGATCTACCACGACCCCGACATGCCGCCATCGCACCACTACATGGCCGCCTACCGGTGGCTGGAAGCCGCAGCATCGGAGGGGGGCTTCGGCGCGGACGCGATCGTCCACATGGGCAAGCACGGCACGATGGAGTGGCTGCCGGGCAAGGGGCTCGGACTGTCGCGCGAGTGCGCCCCGGACGCGGTGCTCGGCGAGCTGCCGCTGATCTATCCGTTCATCGTCAACGACCCCGGCGAGGGCACCCAGGCCAAGCGGCGCGGGCACGCCACCGTGGTCGACCACCTGGTGCCGCCGATGGCGCGGGCGGACACGTACGGGGATCTGGCGAAGCTGGAGCAACTGCTGGACGAGTACGCGCTGGTGAGCGACCTCGACCCGACGAAGGCACCGGCCGTGCGCGCCCAGATCTGGACGCTGGTCAAGGCCGCCGAGCTGCACCACGACCTGCACGTGGACGAGCAGCCGGAGGACGACGAGTTCGACGAGTTCGTCATGCACATCGACGGCTATCTGTGCGAGATCAAGGACGTGCAGATCCGCGACGGGCTGCACATCCTGGGCGGCGGACCGGTGGGCGAGCCACGCGTGAACCTCGTCCTCGCCGTACTGCGCGCCTCCCAGGTGTGGGGCGGCCAGGCGAACGCGCTGCCGGGCCTGCGGACTTCGCTGGCCGCTCATTTCGGCCTGGTGGAGAAGGAGTTGCTGGCCGAGCCGGGCGCGCCGGTGAAGGTGCCGGCGGAGCTGACGGACCTGGTGGAGGGTCCGGCGCGGACGGGCGCCGACGCGATCGACCTGCTGGAGCAACTGTGCCGGAGGCTCGCGGAGGGGATGGAGTCCCGGGACTGGGACGTCACGGCGGCCCCGGCTCTCGTCCGTGAGGCGGTGGACACCGAACTTCCTGACGCCGTCACGGTGTTGGAGTTCGCGTGCGAGGAGGTCGTGCCCCGGCTGGCGCGGACCACGGACGAGATCGGTCACATCCTGCGGGCGCTGGACGGCGGTTACGTCCCGGCCGGCCCGTCGGGCTCACCGACGCGCGGTCTCGTCAACGTCCTGCCGACCGGCCGCAACTTCTACTCCGTCGACCCCAAGGCCATTCCCTCCCGGCTGAGTTGGGAGGTCGGCCAGTCGCTCGCCGACTCGCTCGTGCAGCGGTACCTGGCCGACACGGGCGCGTACCCGAAGTCCGTCGGCCTGACGGTGTGGGGCACGTCCGCGATGCGCACCCAGGGCGACGACATCGCCGAGATCCTCGCGCTGCTGGGCTGCCGCCCGGTGTGGGACGACGCCTCGCGCCGGGTGACCGGCTTCGAGGTGATCCCCCTGGAGGAGCTGGGCCGCCCGCGCATCGACGTCACGGTCCGCATCTCCGGCTTCTTCCGGGACGCGTTCCCCCACGTGGTCGGCATGATCGACGACGCGGTCCGGGCGGTGGCCGAGCTGGACGAGCCGGCCGAGTCCAACTACGTCCGCGCGCACGTGGACGAGGACACCGCCGAGCACGGCGACCGGCGGCGCGCCACGGCCCGCGTCTTCGGCTCCAAGCCCGGCGCGTACGGCGCGGGCCTGCTGCCCCTGATCGATGCCCGCAACTGGCGCAGCGACGCCGACTTGGCCGAGGTGTATGCCGTCTGGGGCGGCTACGCCTACGGGCGCGGGCTCGACGGGCGGGCGGCGCGCGGGGACATGGAGACGGCGTTCCGGCGGATCGCGGTGGCGGCGAAGAACGTCGATACGAGGGAGCACGATCTCGTCGACGCGGACGACTACTTCCAGTACCACGGCGGCATGGTGGCGATGGTGCGCCATCTGACGGGCGCGAGCCCCGAGGCGTACGTCGGCGACTCCGCCGTACCGGACCAGGTGAAGACGCGGACGCTCGGCGAGGAGACGCACAGGGTCTTCCGCGCCCGTGTGGTCAACCCGCGCTGGATGAGCGCGATGAGAAGGCACGGCTACAAGGGCGCCTTCGAGATGGCGGCGACCGTTGACTACCTGTTCGGGTACGACGCCACGGCCGGGGTCGTGGACGACTGGATGTACGAGAAGTTGTCGGCCGAGTACGTCTTCGACGCCGAGAACCGGGACTTCATGACGAAGTCCAACCCCTGGGCCCTGCGGGGCATCACGGAGCGGCTGCTGGAGGCGGCCGACCGGGGGCTGTGGGCCGAGCCGGACGCGGACACGCTGGAGCGGCTGCGGGCCACCTACCTGGAGCTGGAAGGCGACTTGGAGGGCGACGAGAAGTGACCACCCCGTTTCCGTTCACGGCCGTCGTCGGCCAGGACGACCTGCGGCTCGCACTGCTGCTGAACGCGGTCTCTCCGGCGGTCGGCGGCGTCCTCGTGCGCGGCGAGAAAGGTACCGCCAAGTCCACGGCCGTACGCGCCCTTTCGGCGCTGCTACCGGAGGTCGACGTGGTCTCCGGGTGCCGTTTCTCCTGCGACCCCAGCTCCCCCGACCCCGACTGCCCGGACGGCCCGCACGCGTCGGGGGCGTCCCGGCCCCGGCAGGCGCGCATGGTCGAACTGCCGGTCGGCGCCTCCGAGGACCGGCTGGTCGGCGCCCTCGACATCGAGCGGGCGCTCGCCGAGGGCGTGAAGGCGTTCGAGCCGGGCCTGTTGGCCGACGCGCACCGCGGGATCCTGTACGTCGACGAGGTCAACCTCCTCCACGACCACCTGGTCGACCTGCTGCTGGACGCCGCCGCCATGGGCGCCTCGTACGTCGAGCGCGAGGGTGTCTCCGTACGGCATGCGGCGCGCTTCCTGCTCGTCGGGACCATGAATCCCGAGGAGGGCGAACTGCGGCCGCAGTTGCTCGACCGGTTCGGGCTGACCGTGGAGGTCGCGGCCTCGCGCGAGCCCGATCAGCGTGTGGAGGTCGTACGGCGGCGGCTGGCGTACGACGACGATCCCGCCGACTTCGCCGCGCGCTGGGCCGACGAGGAGGCCGCCGTCCGGCAACGGATCGTGGCGGCACGAGAGTTGCTGCCGAAGGTGCGGCTCGGTGACGGGGCGCTCCGGCAGATCGCGGCGACGTGTGCGGCCTTCGAGGTCGACGGCATGCGTGCCGACATCGTGATGGCGCGCACCGCCACCGCGCTGGCCGCCTGGGCCGGGCGCACCGACGTGCTCGCCGAGGACGTACGGCAGGCCGCCTTGCTCGCGCTGCCGCACCGCAGGCGTCGTAACCCCTTCGACGCTCCGGGACTTGACGAGGACAAGCTCGACGAGACCCTGGAGGCCTTCTCCGGGGACGACGATCCGGACCCCGACCCGGACCCCGATCCGGACGGCCCCGGCGGAGGCGGTGGGCAGCCGTCGCCCGACGAGGGGCCGCAGGGCGGTGACTCCGGCGCGCAGCCCGAGGCCGGTGAGGGCGGGGAGCCGCAGACCGCCGGTGCCGGTTCGGGTGAGCGGTCGCCGGTGGGGGCCGCCGAGCCCTTCCGTACCAAGGTGCTGAGCGTGCCCGGGATCGGCGAGGGCGCGGCCGGGCGACGTTCGCGGGCGCGGACCGAGCACGGGCGGACGACGGGGGCACGCCGCCCCCAAGGCGCCCTGACCAAGCTGCATTTGGCGGCGACCGTGCAGGCGGCCGCGCCGCATCAGCGGGCGCGGGGCCGGTCCGGTCCTGGGCTGGTCGTCCGCCGGGACGATCTGCGGCAGGCGACCCGTGAGGGGCGTGAGGGCAACCTCGTCCTTTTCGTCGTCGACGCCTCCGGCTCGATGGCGGCGCGGCAGCGGATGAGTGCCGTGAAGGGCGCCGTGCTGTCGCTGCTGCTCGACGCCTATCAACGGCGGGACAAGGTGGGGCTGGTGACCTTCCGGGGCTCGTCCGCCGAGGTCGCGCTGCCGCCCACCTCGTCCGTGGACGCGGCCGCGGTCCGGCTGGAGTCGCTGCCCACGGGTGGGCGTACGCCGCTGGCCGCCGGGCTGCTCAAGGCGCACGAGGTGCTGCGGGTGGAGCGGCTTCGGGATCCGGCGCGGCGGCCGCTGGTCGTGGTGGTGACCGACGGGCGGGCCACCGGCGGGCCGGAGCCGGTCGCGCTGGCCGGGCGGGCGGCGCGGCTGTTCGCGGCCGAGAGTGTCGCCTCCGTGGTCGTGGACTGCGAGTCGGGGCCGGTGCGGCTGGGGCTGGCCGGGCGGCTCGCAAAGGAGCTGGGCGCTGCGGCGGTGACGTTGGACGAGCTGCGGGCGGACTCGATCGCCGGGCTGGTCAGGGAAGTTCAGGGCAACAGGAGGGCGGCGTAATGCCGAAGGGACAGCCGAGTGTCGTACCGGACGACGGGCTGACGACCCGCCAGCGGCGCAACCGTCCGCTGGTCGTCGTGCACACGGGCGTCGGCAAGGGCAAGTCCACGGCCGCCTTCGGGCTGGCGCTGCGCGGCTGGAACCAGGGGTGGCCCATCGGGGTGTTCCAGTTCGTCAAGTCGGCGAAGTGGAAGGTCGGCGAGGAGCGGGCGCTGCGGGTGCTCGGCGACTCGGGCGAGGGTGGCACGGTCGACTGGCACAAGATGGGCGAGGGCTGGTCCTGGGTGCAGCGGGACGCCCAGATGGACAACGAGGAGAAGGCGCGGGAGGGCTGGGAGCAGGTCAAGCGGGACCTGGCGGCGGAGACGTACGGGCTGTACGTGCTGGACGAGTTCGCTTACCCGATGCACTGGGGGTGGGTCGACACCGACGAGGTGGTCGACGTGCTGCGAAGCCGGCCCGGTACCCAGCATGTCGTGATCACCGGGCGGAACGCGCCGGAGAAGCTGGTGGACTTCGCGGACCTCGTGACCGACATGTCCAAGGTCAAGCACCCCATGGACGTGGGGCAGAAGGGTCAGAAGGGCATCGAGTGGTGATGGCGTCGGTGCCTCGGCTGGTCATCGCCGCGCCGTCCTCCGGCAGCGGCAAGACCACCGTCGCCACGGGACTGATGGCCGCGCTCGCCGCGCGGGGGCTCGCCGTGTCCCCGCACAAGGTCGGGCCGGACTACATCGACCCCGGGTACCACGCGCTGGCCACGGGGCGCGTGGGACGCAACCTCGACGCGTACCTGTGCGGGTCCGAGTTGATCGCTCCGCTGTTCGCGCACGGTGCGCGCGGGTGCGACATCGCCGTCGTCGAGGGGGTGATGGGGCTGTACGACGGGGCCGCGGGTGAAGGGGAGTTGGCCTCCACGGCACACGTGGCGAAGCTGCTGCGGGCGCCGGTGGTGCTCGTGGTCGACGCGTCGTCGCAGTCGCGGTCGGTGGCCGCGCTGGTGCACGGGTTCGCGTCCTGGGATCCGGAGGTGCGGGTCGGGGGCGTGATCCTGAACAAGGTCGCGTCGGACCGGCACGAGGAGCTTCTGCGGGAGGCGCTGGACTCGGCCGGGGTGCCGGTGCTGGGGGTGCTGCGGCGGGCTCCGCAGGTGGACACGCCGTCCCGGCATCTGGGGCTGGTGCCGGTCGCCGAGCGACGTGCTGCCGCGACGGAGGCGGTAGCGGCTATGGCCTCGCAGGTCTTCGAGGGGTGCGATCTGGAGGCGTTGGTCGCGCTGGCGCGGAGTGCGGGAGCAGTGCCAGGTGCGGCTTGGGATGCGGCCGAGGCCATGGTGGTTTCGCCCCCGCCGACCCTACCCGTCCCGTCCCTGGGGGCTGCGCCCCCAGACCCCCGCCTTCGGCCTGAACGGCCTCGTCCTCAAACGCCGGACGGGCTGAATTCAGCCGGATCGGGCTCGAAGGTGACGGTCGCCGTCGCCGGCGGTCCCGCCTTCACCTTCTCCTACGCCGAGCACGCCGAGTTGCTCACCGCCGCCGGTGCCGAGGTCGTCGTCCTCGACCCGCTGCGGGACGAGGAACTGCCCGCGGACACGGCGGGGTTGGTCATCGGCGGCGGCTTCCCCGAGGTGTATGCCGCCGAGCTGTCCGCCAACGAGTCGCTGCGCAAGGCCGTCGCGGTGCTCGCGGAGTCGGGTGCTCCTGTCGCCGCCGAGTGTGCCGGGCTGCTCTATCTGTGCCGGGAGCTGGACGGGCTCCCCATGTGCGGGGTGCTGGACGCGGGCGCACGGATGACGGACCGGCTCACCCTGGGATACCGGGACGCGGTCGCCGTCGGGGACAGCGTGCTCGCGGTCGCCGGGACGCGGATGCGGGGGCACGAGTTCCACCGGACGGTCGTCGAGCCGGGCTCGGGGGCGGCGCCCGCCTGGGGCGTGCGCGGGCCGGGGCGGCCGCGCGTCGAAGGTTTCGTGCAGCAGGGCGTGCACGCGAGTTACCTGCACACGCACTGGGCGTCCGAGCCCGGTGTGGCCCATCGGTTCGTGGAGAGGTGCCGTACGTCATGAGCAGCAGGCTGATCGGAGTCGGGGTGGGGCCGGGCGACCCCGAGCTGGTGACCGTCAAGGGGGTCAACGCCCTGCGCGGCGCCGATGTCGTCGTCGTACCGGTGATGGCCGGGGCGGACGGGACGGACGGCGGGGAGCCGGGGCGTGCCGAGGCGACCGTGCTGCACTACGTGCCCGGGGACAAGGTCGTCCGGGTGGTGTTCGCGCTCAACGAGCGGTCCGACCGGGCGCGGCGGGAGGCCGCCTGGGACGCGGCCGGTGAGCGGGTCGCCGGGCTGTTGCGTGAGCACGGCCGCGTCGCCTTCGCGACCATCGGCGATCCGAACGTGTACTCCACCTTCACGTATCTCGCGCAGACGATCGCCGCCCTGGTGCCGGGCGTCGTAGTGGAGACGGTGCCGGGTATCACCGCCATGCAGGACCTCGCGGCGCGCTCCGGGGCGGTGCTGACGGAGGGGACCGAGCCGCTCACGCTCGTGCCGGTGACCGCGGGGGCCACCGTGCTGAAGGACGCGCTCGGGGGGCCGGGGACGGTCGTCGCGTACAAGTTCGGGCGGCAGGCGGGCGAGGTCGCCGAGGCGCTGCGGGAGAGCGGGCGCATCGAGGACGCGGTGTGGGGGTCGGCGCTCGGGCTGGCGGAGGAGTCCATCCGGCCGGCCGCCGAGCTGGACGGGGCCGCGTTGCCGTACCTGTCCACGCTCATCGCGCCCGCGCGGCGCGAGGGCGGGCGGGGCGGCAAGCTGTGAGTCCTTCGGCCGCGTCAGCCGGAGCCGGCGACGCCCACCACGAGCCAGATGAACGCCGCCCCGGCCACCGTGCACAGCAGGGTCGAGCGGGCGGGGTGCTGGTGGTGGGCCTCGGGGAGGATCTCGGCCGCGGCGAGGTAGAGGAGCGCGCCGCCGAAGAGGCCGAGGTAGCCGCCGAGCAGGGGCTCCGGGATGGTGACGAAGACGGTCGAGGCGGCGCCCACGACCGGTGCGCAGGCGTCGGCGACGAGCATCGCGATGGCTTTGCGGCGCGCGTTGCCGTACAGGCTCGTGATGGTGAACGTGTTGAATCCGTCCGCGAAGTCGTGCGCGATCACGGCGAGCGCGACCGAGGCGACCATGCCGCCGCCCACCTGGGCGGCCGCACCGATCGCCACGCCGTCCATGGCGCTGTGGCCGACCATCGCGGCCGCCGCCACGAGACCCACCTCAGGTGTCCGGTGACGGTGGTCGTCGGCGCCGTGCGTGCACGCGTCGACGTGTTCCTCGGCGCCGTGGGCGGCCTGCCGGGTGGCCAGCAGGCGTTCCACCAGATGGGCCATGAGGAAGCCGGCCACGAACAGCAGCAGGGCCGCCGGTACGCCGAACACCTCCTTGCCCGCCGTTCTGAGCGCCTCCGGGAGCAGGTCCAGGCCGACCACCCCGAGCATCAGCCCGCCGGCCAGGCCCAGGACCAGGTGGCGGCGGTCGGTCACATGCTGTGCCGTCCAGCCGCCGGCCAACGTCATCAGGAACGCGCCGAGCGCAATGAGGACCGCCATGGGCCCTTGCTATCCGATCGGACCCCGGTCGCGCACCTCAGGCCGCGTCCCGGACCACGCGCCGGCCCGTGCTTCGCCCGTACTCCCCGCGATTTTTCATGAGTTTTCGTACGAGAGGACCTTTCCCATGGCCGATGCCCCCACCGGCAAGGTGACCTTCGTCGGTGCCGGCCCCGGCGCCGCCGACCTGCTGACGTTCCGTGCCGCGCGCGCCATCGCCGAGGCGGACGTGGTGATCTGGGCGGCGAGCCTGGTCCAGGCGGAGGTCCTCGATCACGCGCGCGAGGACGCTGAGATCCTGGACTCGGCGACGATGTCGCTGGAGGACGTCGTCGCCGTGTACGAGCGGGCCCGCGCGGCGGGGCTGCGCGTCGCCCGTATCCACTCCGGCGACCCGGCGCTGTGGGGCGGCACGCAGGAGCAGCTCGACCGGTGCGCCGAGCTCGGCATCGCGACGGAGGTCGTGCCCGGCGTCTCCTCCTTCTCGGCCGTCGCCGCGCTCGCCCGGCGCGAGCTGACCATCCCCGAGGTGGCGCAGTCCGTCGTCCTCACCCGGCTCGGCGGCGGCAAGACGCCGATGCCGCCCGGCGAGGAGGTGCGCGAGTTCGCCCGGCACGGCACCACCATGGCGGTCTTCCTGTCCGCGGCCCGCAGCGGCCAGCTGGTCCGGGAGCTGCTGGAGGGCGGTTACCCGACGACCACGCCGGTCGTCGTCGCGTACCAGGCGACCTGGCCGGAGGAGCTGATCGTGACGTGCACGATCGGCACGCTGGAGGAGACGGTCAAGGAGCACAAGCTCTGGAAGCACACGCTCTTCCTGGTCGGCCCGGCGCTGGATTCCCGCGGTACGCGCTCGCACCTCTACCACCCGGGCCACTTCCACGGCTTCCGCAAGGCCGACCCGGCGGCCCGCAGGGCCCTGCGCGAGCGGGGGGCGAGCACGTGATCACGGTCGTCGGTACGGGCACGGGGGCGCCGGTCCCCGAGGATGTCCTCGCGGCGGCCGAACTGGTCGTCGGCGGCCGACGGCACCTGACGGCCACGCGGCTCCCGGAGTCCGCGGAGCACGTGGTACTCGGCCCACTGGCGCCCGCGCTCGACACCATCGCGGAGTACGTCGAGAAGGAGCGGCCGGTCGTCGTGCTGGCCTCCGGGGATCCCGGGTTCTTCGGGATCGTGCGGGCGCTGGCCGAGCGGTTCGGGGCGGGGCGTCTCGACGTGCGGCCGGGTGTGTCGTCGGTCGCCACGGCGTTCGCGCGGCTCGGGCTGCCCTGGGACGACGCGGTCGTGGTGAGCGCACACGGGCGTGACCTGCGCACGGCCGTCAACGTCTGCCGGGCGCATCCCAAGGTCGCCGTCTTGACCGGGCCCGGTGCGGGGCCGGCCGAGCTGGGTGCCGCGCTCGACGGCGGGCGGGTCCTCGTGGTGGCGAGCGCGCTCGGCGATCCGGAGCACGAGCGCGTGGAGCGGGTGACGCCCGCCGAGGCCGCGGCCCGGGACTGGGGTACGGCGGTGAGCGTGGTGCTGTGCCTGGACGAGGCCCGGGCGGTGGGCGCCGTGCGGACGGTCGCCGGGGTGCCCGAGCGGCCCGCTCGCTGGGCCCTGGAGGAGGGCGAGTTCGCGCACCGGGACTCGATGATCACCAAGTTCGAGGTGCGGGCGCTGGCACTGGCCCGGCTCGGGCCCGGGCCGGGCGACCTGGTCTGGGACGTCGGGGCGGGCTCCGGGTCGGTGGCGGTCGAGTGCGCGCGGCTCGGCGCCGCCGTCGTCGCCGTCGAGAAGACCCCCGACGGGGTCGGGCGCATCCGCGCCAACGCCGAGGCGCACGGCGTCGATGTGCGCGTGGTGCACGGGGCGGCGCCGGCGGCGCTGTCCGGCCTGGACGATCCCGACGCGGTGTTCGTGGGCGGCGGAGGGGCCGAACTGCCCGCCGTCGTCACGGCGTGCGCACGGCGCGCCCGGCGGACTGTGGTGGTCGCCGTGGCCGCCCTGGACCGGGTGCCGGCGGCGCGCGAGGCGCTCACCGGCGCCGGGTTCTCCTGCGACGGGGTGCTGCTCCAGTCGTCGCGGCTGGCGCCGCTGCCGGGCGACGTGACCCGGCTCGCGGCGACCAATCCCGTCTTCCTGCTGTGGGGCGAGAGGCCCCGAGCCCGTACCGAAGGAGTTGCACAGTGATCGGCCTGATATCCACCACCGCGGCGGGGGCGGCGGCGCGGGACCGGCTGGCGGCGGCCTGGCCGGAGCGCACGCGGGTGTACGGCGGACCGGTCGGGGACGCCGTCCGGGCCGCGTTCGCGGAGTGCGAGCAGCTGGTGTGCTTCCTGGCCACGGGGGCCGTGGTACGGCTGCTGGCCCCGCTGCTCGGCGACAAGACCCGCGATCCGGGCGTGGTGTGCGTCGACGAGGGCGGGCGGTTCGCCGTGTCCCTGGTGGGCGGCCACGGCGGCGGCGCCAACGAACTGGCTCATGAGGTGGGCGGGTTGCTGGGCGCGGAGCCGGTGGTGACGACCGCGACCGACAGCGTCGGGCTGCCCGGCCTGGACACGCTCGGGTTCCCCCTCGAGGGCGCCGTCGCGAGCGTCTCGCGGGCGCTGCTCGACGGCGAACCCGTCGCCCTGGACGCCGAGTTGCCCTGGCCGCTGCCGCCGTTGCCCGTGGCGAACGCGGCTCCGCAGGGGTCGTACACCATCCGGCTGACCGACCGCGTGGTCGAGGCCGGTGAGCGCGAGGTGCTGCTGCGGCCGCCGTCCCTCGTCGTCGGCGTCGGCGCCTCCAAGGGGGCGCCCGTCGAGGAGGTGCTCGGGCTGGTGGAGGCCGCGCTGCGGGACGCCGGTCTGTCGGTGGCGTCGCTCGCCGAACTGGCCACGGTGGACGCCAAGTCGGCCGAACCGGGCATCGTCGAGGCCGCCGCACGCCTCGCCGTGCCCCTGGTGACGTACTCCGCCGAGGAGTTGGCGGCGGTAGGGGTGCCCAACCCCTCCGACGCGCCGCTGGCCGCCGTCGGCACCCCGTCGGTCGCGGAGGCCGCCGCCCTGGTCCGCGGGGGCGAACTCCTCGTCCCCAAGCGGAAGTCGGTGCGTGCGGACGGGCAGCCCGCGAGGGCCACCTGTGCCGTCGTACGGCGGCCGGGGCGCGGACGGCTCGCGGTGGTCGGGCTCGGTCCCGGCGCCCGCGATCTGCTCACCCCGCGCGGCGAGGCGGAGCTGCGCCGCGCTTCCGTGCTCGTCGGGCTCGACCAGTACGTCGATCAGATCCGCGATCTGCTGCGGCCCGGCACCCGGGTCCTGGAGTCCGGGCTCGGCGCCGAGGAGGAGCGGGCGCGGACGGCGGTCGCCGAGGCCCGCGAGGGGCACGCGGTCGCGCTGATCGGCAGCGGGGACGCGGGCGTGTACGCCATGGCCTCCCCCGCGCTCGCCGAGGCGTCCGACGACATCGACGTGGTCGGCGTGCCCGGCGTGACGGCGGCGCTGGCCGCCGGGGCGATCCTGGGTGCGCCGCTCGGGCACGACCATGTGTCGATCAGCCTCTCCGACCTGCACACGCCGTGGGAGGTCATCGAGCGGCGGGTACGGGCGGCGGCCGAGGCGGACCTCGTGGTCACCTTCTACAACCCCCGTTCGCGGGGCCGCGACTGGCAGTTGCCGAAGGCCCTCGCCGTCCTCGCCGAGCACCGCGCGCCGACGACGCCCGTCGGTGTCGTACGCAACGCCTCGCGGCCGGACGAGTCCAGCCGGCTGACGACCTTGACCGCGCTGGACCCGGCGACGGTCGACATGATGACGGTCGTGACCGTGGGCAACACGGCGACCCGCACGATCGCGGGGCGGATGGTCACGCCGCGCGGCTACCGCTGGCAGGAGGAGCCGAAGTGACCGAGGTGCCCCGCGTGGTCCACCCGATCGAGCAGGAGTCCTTCCGGCGGCTGCGCGCCCGCCTGGACACCTCGCACCTCCCGCCGCTGACCCGGGCGGTGGTGGAGCGGGTCATCCACTCCGCCGCCGATCTGGAGTACGCGACCGATCTCGTCCTGGACGAGGCCCACTTGAGGCCCGCGCACGCGGCGCTGCACGCCGGGGCGCCGGTGGTGGTCGACGTCGAGATGGTCGCGGCCGGGATCACCCGGCGGGATACCGTCTGCCGCCTCAAGGACGCCAGGTCCGGTCCCGGGCTGACACGTTCGGCGCACGCGATCCGGCTGGCCTACGAGGAGGTCGGATCCGGCGCGCTGTGGGTGATCGGCTGTGCCCCGACCGCCCTGGAGGAACTGCTGACGCTGGACGCCCGGCCCGCACTCGTCATCGGCCTGCCCGTCGGCTTCGTCGGCGCGGCCGAGTCCAAGGCCGCGTTGCGCGACAGCGGGCTGCCCGCCGTCAGCAACGTGTCCGAGAAGGGCGGCTCGGCGGTCGCCGCCGCCGCGCTCAACGCTCTGCTGTACCAACCCCTTTCACCGACACCGTCACCGGAGGAGAACCCGTGACCACCCCGCCGCCCGCCCTGCTCATCGCCGGCCACGGCACCCGGGACGACGCCGGAGCCGAGGCGTTCCGCTCGTTCGTACAGGAGTTGGGGCGCCGTCACCCCGAACTGCCCGTCGCGGGCGGCTTCATCGAGCTGTCCCCGCCGCCGCTCGGCGAGGCCGTCGCCGAGCTGGTGGAGCGGGGCGTACGCCGGTTCGCCGCCGTTCCGCTGATGCTGGTGTCCGCCGGGCACGCCAAGGGCGACATACCGGCGGCCCTGTCCCGCGAGAAGGAGCGGCACCCCGGTATCTCGTACACGTACGGCCGCCCGCTGGGCCCGCACCCGGCGCTGCTGAACGTGCTGGAGCGGCGGCTGGACGAGGCGCTCGGGGGTGCCGCGGACCGGGCCGACGTGACCGTGCTGCTGGTCGGCCGCGGCTCGACCGATCCCGACGCCAACGCCGAGGTGCACAAGGCGGCGCGGCTGCTGTGGGAGGGGCGCGGGTACGCGGGCGTGGAGACGGCGTTCGTGTCGCTGGCGGCGCCGGACGTGCCGAGCGGGCTGGAGCGGTGCGCCCGGCTGGGCGCGCAGCGGATCGTCGTGCTCCCCTACTTCCTCTTCACCGGCATCCTCCCGGACCGGGTGCGGCGGCAGACCGAGGACTGGGCGCGGGCGCACCCCGAGGTGGAGGTGCGCTCGGCGGACGTGATCGGCCCCGAGCCGGAGCTGCTCGACCTCGTGTGGGAACGGTACGAGGAGGCCGTCCGGGGCGACCTGCGGATGAACTGCGACTCGTGTGTGTACCGCATCGCGCTGCCGGGCTTCGAGGACAAGGTGGGCCTGCTGCAGCAGCCGCACTTCCACCCGGACGACGAGGGGCACGCCCACGGCCACGGACATGGCCACGGGCATCACCACCACGACGGGCACGCGCATGCGCACTGAGGGCTCGGGGAGACCGGAGAGCCGCGAGGACGGGCACGACCTGCGCCACCACGGCGACGCCGAGGTCCGTGACGACGGCTCGGCCCTGGTCGACCTGGCCGTCAACGTCCGCGCCGACACTCCCCCGGCCTGGCTGCGCGACCATATCGCCGAGTCGCTGACGCGTCTCGCGGCCTACCCGGACGGCCGTGCCGCGCGGGCTGCGGTGGCGGCGCGGCACGGGGTCGCGGCGGAGCGGGTGCTGCTGACGGCGGGTGCGGCCGAGGCGTTCGTGCTGCTGGCGCGCGCCCTGAAGATACGGCAACCGGTCGTGGTGCACCCGCAGTTCACGGAGCCGGAGGCGGCGCTGCGGGACGCGGGGCACACGGTCGACCGGGTGCTGCTGCGGGCGGCGGACGGCTTCCGGCTGGACCCGGCGGCCGTTCCCGAGGACGCCGACCTGGTGGTGATCGGCAACCCGACGAACCCCACGTCGGTCCTGCACCCGGCCGCGGCCATCGCCGAACTGGCCCGCCCCGGGCGGACGTTGGTGGTGGACGAGGCGTTCATGGACGCCGTGCCCGGTGAACGCGAGACGCTGGCCGGGCGCACGGACATCCCCGGCCTGGTGGTGCTGCGCAGCCTGACGAAGACGTGGGGCCTGGCCGGCCTGCGGATCGGCTACGTACTGTCCGCCCCGGAGACGATCGCCGCACTGGAGCGGGCCCAGCCGTTGTGGCCGGTGTCCACCCCCGCACTCGCGGCCGCCGAGGCATGCGTGGCCCCGCGCGCCCTGGCCGAGGCGGCCCACGCGGCCCACCGCGTCGCGGCCGACCGGGCCCACCTGCTGGGGGGCCTGACCTCGTTCGCCGACCGAGGAGTACGGGCGGCGGAGCCCGCCGAGGGCCCGTTCCTCCTGGTCCGTATGCCGGATGCCGCGGCCGTACGGCGCCGCCTGCGCGAACTCGGCTTCGCCGTACGGCGGGCGGACACCTTCCCCGGCCTCGACGCGGAGTGGCTGCGGCTGGCGGTGCGGGACAGAAGGACGACGGACGCCTTCCTGCGGGCCCTCGACGAGGCGTTGGCTACTGGACGACCTGCCCGTTGAGCACCACGCGGCTGGGCGCCGCCAGGACCCGTACGTCCGCTCGCGGATCGCCCTCGTACACCACGAGGTCGGCCGCCGCGCCCTCCTCCAGGCCGGGTCGGCCGAGCCAGGCCCGCGCCCCCCAGCTGGTCGCGGACACGGCGTCGACGGGAGGGATCCCGGCGGTGACCAGTTCCGCGACCTCGCCCGCGACCAGGCCGTGGGCGAGGTGGCCCCCGGCATCGGTGCCGACGTACACCGGGATCCCGGCGTCGTAGGCGCCGCGCACCGTGTCGTAGCGCCGCTCGTACAGCCGCCGCATGTGTGCCGACCAGGTGGGGTACTTGGCGTCGCCGCCCGCGGCGAGGCCGGGGAAGGTGGCGGTGTTGACGAGGGTGGGGACGATCGCGACACCGCGCTCGGCGAAGAGGGGGATCAGATCGTCGGTCAGCCCCGTGGCGTGCTCGATGCAGTCGATGCCGGCCTCGACGAGGTCCCGCAGGGAGCTCTGGGCGAAGCAGTGCGCGGTGACGCGGGCGCCGAGCCGGTGGGCCTCGGCGATGGCCGCCTCGACGGCCTCGCGCGGCCAGCAGGCGGCCAGGTCGCCGAGGCCGCGGTCGATCCAGTCACCGACGAGCTTGACCCAGCCGTCGCCGCGGCGCGCCTCCTGGGCGACGTACGCGACCAGTTCGTCCGGCTCGACCTCGTGGGCGTAGTTCCTTATGTAGCGGCGGGTTCGGGCGATGTGCCGCCCGGCGCGGATGATCTTCGGCAGGTCGTCGCGGTCGTCGACCCAGCGGGTGTCGGAGGGCGAGCCCGCGTCACGGATCAGCAGCGTCCCCGCCTCGCGGTCGGCCAGCGCCTGCTTCTCGGCGGTGTCCGCGTCCACCGGCCCGTCCGCCCCGAGTCCCACATGACAGTGCGCGTCGACCAGACCGGGCAGCGCCCACCCCGCCACGGTCCGCACGTCACGGGCACCGGCGGGACGGTCGTAGGTGATCCGCCCCCCGACGACCCACAGCTCGTCGCGCACCTCCTGCGGACCCACGAGGATCCGCCCCTTCACGTGCAGCACCGCGTGATCGCTCATGCCCCGCACCTTAACTGGCGCCTCACCCACGTGGACATGAGTCCCCGCAGGCGCTCACCACACCATTCGCCGTCGCAGCCCTCGAGTCCTCGTTCACCGAGCGGGGAACTACGCGCCCTCACCCACCTGTTCCGACGTCTCCTCCTCCACCTCGGCCATCGCCGGGTCGAGGAGGCGGGAGAGGAAGTGGCGGGTGCGTTCGTGCTGGGGGTTGGTGATGACCTGGTCGGGGGTGCCGTCCTCGACGATCACGCCGCCGTCCATGAAGACGACCCGGTCGGCGACCTCGCGGGCGAAGGTCATCTCGTGGGTGACGACCATCATCGTCATGCCCTCGTTCGCGAGCCTGCGCATCACGGCGAGGACGTCGCCCACCAGCTCGGGGTCGAGCGCCGAGGTCGGCTCGTCGAAGAGCATCACCTCGGGCCCCATCGCCAGCGCGCGGGCGATGGCGACGCGCTGCTGCTGGCCGCCGGAGAGGGAGGACGGGTAGGCGTCCGCCTTCTCCGCGAGGCCGACCCGCTCCAGGTTCTCCGCGGCGACCTTCGCGGCCGTCGCCTTGTCCCGGCCGAGCACCCGGCGCTGGGGCAGGGTGAGGTTCTCGGTCACCGACAGGTGCGGGAACAGGTTGAACTGCTGGAAGACCATGCCGATGCGGCGGCGTACGGCGTCGATGTCGACGTCGGGGTCGGTGATCTCGGCACCGCTGACGAAGACCTGGCCCTTGGTGGGCTCCTCCAGGAGGTTCACACAGCGCAGCAGGGTCGACTTGCCCGAGCCCGACGGGCCGATGACGCAGACGACCTCGCCCTGGTTGATCTCCAGGTCGATGCCGCGCAACACCTGGTTGTCGCCGAACGACTTGTGCAGGTCGCGGACTTGGATCTCGGGGCGGGTCACCGGACGGCCTCCTGGCTCCTGGACTCCATGCGGCGTACGACGAAGCTGAGCGGCACGGTGACCAGGAGATAGCACAGGCCCGCGACCAGGATCGGCGTGGAGTTGGCGGTCGTGCTGGCCAGGTCGTTGCCGAACTTGGACAGTTCGCGCTCCTCCAGGGTGACGCCGAGGAACAGCACCAGCGAGGAGTCCTTGAAGAGCAGGACGAGTTCGTTGGTGAGCGGCGGCAGGATGATGCGGAAGGCCTGCGGCAGGATGATCGAGATCATGGCCTTGGCCGGGGAGAAGCCCAGTGAACGGGCCGCCTCCATCTGCCCCTTGGGCACGGCCTGGATGCCCGCGCGGATCGTCTCCGCCATGTAGGCGGCCGCGACCAGGCCGAGCGCGACGGCGACCTTGCCGTACGTCCCACCCGGGAACTCGACCCCCGGGAAGGCGAGCGGCACGGCGACGCCGACGAAGATGAAGATCAGCAGGGCGGGCAGCCCGCGGAAGATCTCGATGTAGATGCCCGCGATCCAGCGGTAGGGCCCCACGGACGACAGCCGCATCAGCGCGACGACCATGCCGAGGACGAGTCCGACGACGAAGCCGGACAGCGTGTACAGCACGGTGTTCTTCAGCGCCAGCGTGATGACGTCCGGGAACATCTGCTTGGCGATGGCCAGCTGTGCGAACTGGTTCTGCAGCCGTCCCCAGTCGGCCGAGGCCGCGAAGGCGGCCACGGCGGCGACGAAGACGGCGTACTGGATGCCACGCGACAGGGTGCGCTTCTGGCGGCGGCTCAGGCCCTTCTTGCGGGGCTGGAGTGCTACGTCGGTATCGGTCGTCATGAGGTCAGGAGGCCGCCGGCGACGCGGCCGACTCGTCGTACGGGCCGATCCACTTCTCGTAGATCTTCTTGTACGTGCCGTCGGCCTTGGCGTCCTTGATCGCCTTGTCGATGGCGGCGAGCAGCTTGGTGTTGCCCTTCTTCACCGTGAAGCCGTACTGCTCACCGGTGTTGAGGTTGCCGACCACCTTGAAGGCGTCGGCGTTGGCCTTGTCCTTCAGCCAGCCCTGGACGACCGGGTAGTCGATGACGACGGCCTGGACCTGCCCGCTGCGCAGGCCGTTGAGGACCGCGTCGGAGGAGTGGAAGGAGATCGGGTCGTAGCCCTTGCTCTTGACGTAGTCCTCGCCGGTCGTCTGCGCCTGGGCGCCGAGCTTCTTGTGCTTGGCCTTGACGTCGGCCAGCGAGTTGATGCCGCTCTTCTTGTCGACCAGGACGGCCTGGGTGGCGTTGAAGTACGGCACCGAGAAGTCGACGTTCTTCTTGCGCTCGGGCGTGATGGTCATGCCGGCGGCGGCCAGGTCGCACTGGCCGGAGTTCAGGAAGGCGCCGGTCTTGAAGTTCTCGAACGGCGTGTCCAGGATCTGCTGCTTCACGCCGAGGTCCTTGGCGACCAGGTCGATCAGGGAGACGTCGAAGCCCTGGACCTTGCCGCCGATCTCCGACTGGAACGGCGGGTACGGCAGGTGGGTGCAGGTGGTGAGCTGGCCGGCCTTGACGAGCTGGACCCCGCCGGCGGCGGTCTTCTTGGCGCCGCCGCCGCTGTCGCTCGACGAGCAGCCGGCTACCAGAGCCAGCCCGGCCGCGGCGGTGATGGCGGCCAGGACACGGGCCCGGCGCCCGAGGAGCGTGGTCACGGGACCTCCTGTGAGGAGCATTGGATTCCGATTGTGCGGCTTCCGATTATAAGGAGATGTTTGAGTCTCTCAAATCAAACCCGTGATCCAGGGGCCGTACGGCCTCCGAAGTCGGCCGCCGCGCCGGCGGCGCAGGCCCTCGTCATACCCTCGTCGGAGCCGACCCACGCGACCGACCGGAGAGAGCACCGCCGTGACCCACCCCTTCCTCGAACTGCCCCCGCTGAGCGCCGCACGCTTCGCCTCCGTCGAGGACCGGGTGGCCCGGCTGCTCGACACCCGGCGGGACGTCGTGATCATGCAGGGCGAGGCGCTGCTGCCGCTGGAGGGCGCGATCCGCGGCACGGCGGGACCGGGCACGACCGCACTGAACGTGATCACCGGTCCGTACGGGCAGACCTTCGGCGACTGGCTGCGGGACTGCGGCGCCACGGTGATCGACCTGTCGGTGCCCTTCCACACGGCGGTGACCGCCGACCAGGTCCGGGAGGCCTTCGCCGAGCACCCGGAGATCGACTTCGTGTCCCTGGTGCACGCGGAGGCGGCGACCGGCAACACCAACCCGGTCGCGGAGATCGGCGAGGTGGTGCGGGAGCACGGCGCGCTGTTCTACCTGGACGCGGTCGCCTCCGTCGGCGCCGAGCCGGTGCTGCCGGACGCATGGGGCGTGGACCTGTGCGTGATCGGGGCGCAGAAGGCGATGGGCGGCCCGGCGGGCGTCTCGGCGGTGTCGGTGAGCGAGCGGGCGTGGGCCCGGATGGCCGCGAACCCGCGGGCGCCGCGCCGGTCGTACCTGTCGCTGCTCGACTGGAAGGAGCGCTGGGTCGACGGCGGCCGCAAGGTGCTGCTGCACGCGCCGGCCCAGCTGGAGATGCTGGCGCTGGAGGCGTGTCTGGAGCGGATCGAGTCGGTGGGCCTGGACACGGTGATGAGCCGGCACCGAAGCGCCGCGCTGGCCACCCGGGCGGGCGCGCTCGCGCTGGGCGGGGGCCTGGAGCCGTATGTGTACGAGGCTGCGGACGCGGCGCCGGTCGCGACGACCCTGCGGGTGCCGTCCGGCGTGGTCGCGTCGGAACTGGTCGCCCGGGCGCTGGAGAGCGACCCCACGCTGCCGCTGGCCGCGGGCGGGGGCGCCCTGGCGAAGGAGATGATCCGCGTCAACCACTACGGGGCGGACGCGACGGCGCAGGCGGTGCGGGCTTCCCTGACGGCACTCGGCGAGGCCCTGGACGGCAACGACGCGGGCGTGGACGTCGAGGGCGCGCGCCGGGCCGTGGAGTCCGCCTGGCGGTAAACGGCAGGGCGGTCAGCGGTGAGCGGCCGGGTACGCGCAAGTCACATGCGGCGGCCCGGCCGCCGTGTCATCCTCCGGGCATGACGACCGCCGACGTCCCCGAAGCCCCCCGTACCCTCCCCGACGGCCGCCCCGTCCCGCTCATGACGGGCGACGAACGGGCCATGCTGGAGAGCTGGCTGGCCTTTCACCGGGCCACGCTGGAGCAGCGGTGCGCGGGGCTCGACGACGCGCAGCTGCGGCTCGCCCCCGCCGAGCCGTCGACGCTGACGCTGCTGGGGCTGGTCCAGCACGTCGCCGAGGTCGAGCGGAACTGGTTCCAGCGGGTGTTCGGCGGGCTGGACGTGCCGCCGCTGTTCGAGGAGGAGACCGGGTACGCCCTGGACCCGGAGCGGGGGCTCGACGAGGTTCTGGAGTTCTGGCGGCGGGAGGTCGCCCGGGGCCGGGAGCTGTGCGCCGGGCGGTCGCTGGACGACACCGGACGGATCCCCGACGGGCCGATGGCCGGGTGCGAGGTCAGCCTGCGGTGGGTGCTCCTTCACCTCATCGAGGAGTACGCGCGGCACAACGGCCACGCCGACATCCTGCGGGAGCGTATCGACGGGGTGACCGGAGCCTGAATTCAAGGAAATTCGGGAATTCCTTTCATGGATAGCTTTCCCTGGTTCTTCTTCCCCCGTTTTTCGGGACTAAACAAGATGACTTTTCGCCCGGGTTTCAATCATGTGATGTACTCCACATAACCGTCTTATTTGTCCCTTTTATGGTGGGACAAACCACCACATTCATCCGCCGCGCGCCAGTGCGCCGGTCCCTGCGCCCGTGCATTTTTGAATTTGCCTCGCTAAATTCAATCCGCATGACTGCCGCACAAGCAGACCTGCTCATCGACCGCCCGTCGGTGACCGACGGCGCCGCGCTCTGGCGTATCGCCAAGGACTCCGGAACGCTCGATCTGAACTCCTCGTACAGCTATCTCCTGTGGTGCCGGGACTTCGCGGCCACCTCGGTGGTGGCACGTGCGGCGGACGGTGAGCCCGTCGGCTTCGTCACCGGATACGTACGGCCGGATCGTCCGCACACCCTGCTGGTCTGGCAGGTGGCGGTCGACGCGGCCTACCGGGGACGCGGCATCGCGGCCGCACTGCTCGACGGACTGACCGAACGGGTCGGCGGCGAGCGGCAGATCACGCACGTCGAGACGACCATCACGCCGGACAACACCGCGTCCGCGCGTCTGTTCACCTCGTACGCAGCCCGCCACGGCGCCTCGGTCACCCGCGAGGTGCTGTTCGACGCGGCGCTGTTCCCGGACGGCCCCCACGAGCCCGAAGTCCTGTACGTCATCGGCCCGTTGACCCCCACGTCGGCCCGCCCGTCGCATTGAGGAGCGAATCACCGTGACCATCACCCAGCCCGACCTCAGCGTCTTCGAGACCCTTGAGTCCGAGGTGCGCAGCTACTGCCGCGGCTGGCCCACTGTCTTCGACCGTGCACAGGGCAGCCTGATGTACGACGAGGACGGGCACCGGTACCTCGACTTCTTCGCCGGCGCGGGCTCGCTCAACTACGGCCACAACAACCCCGTACTCAAACGAGCGTTGATCGACTACCTGCAGCGTGACGGGGTCACCCACGGGCTCGACATGTCGACCACGGCCAAGCGCTCCTTCCTCCAGGCCTTCCAGGACCTGGTGCTCAGGCCGCGCGACCTGCCGTACAAGGTCATGTTCCCCGGGCCGACCGGCACCAACGCCGTGGAGTCCGCGCTGAAGCTGGCGCGGAAGGTGAAGGGGCGCGAGGCGATCGTGTCGTTCACCAACGCCTTCCACGGCATGTCGCTCGGGTCGCTGGCCGTGACCGGCAACGCCTTCAAGCGGGCCGGGGCCGGGATTCCGCTGGTGCACGGCACGCCGATGCCCTTCGACAACTACTTCGAGGGCACCGTGCCGGACTTCCTGTGGTTCGAGCGGCTGCTGGAGGACCAGGGCTCCGGTCTCAACAAGCCGGCCGCGGTGATCGTGGAGACCGTGCAGGGCGAGGGCGGCATCAACGTCGCCCGGCCCGAATGGCTGCGCGCCCTCAAGGAGCTGTGCGAGCGGCAGGACATGCTGCTGATCGTCGACGACATCCAGATGGGCTGCGGCCGTACCGGCGCCTTCTTCTCCTTCGAGGAGTCCGGCATCGTGCCCGACATCGTCACGGTGTCGAAGTCCATCAGCGGCTACGGACTGCCCATGTCGCTGTGCCTGTTCACGCCCGAGCTGGACGTCTGGGAGCCGGGCGAGCACAACGGCACCTTCCGCGGCAACAACCCCGCGTTCGTGACGGCCGCCGCCGCCCTGGAGACATACTGGAGCGACGGCTCCGCCATGGAGAAGCAGACGCGGGCCCGTGGCGAGCAGGTCGAGCAGGCGCTGATCAACATCACCGAGGAGAACCTCGCCGACATCAAGGAGTACCGCGGCCGGGGACTCGTGTGGGGGCTGGAGTTCCACGAGAAGGAGCGGGCCGGCCGGGTCGCGCGCCGCGCCTTCGAACTCGGGCTGCTCATCGAGACGTCGGGACCGGAGAGCGAGGTCGTCAAGCTGCTGCCCGCGCTCACCATCACCCCCGAGGAGCTGGACGAGGGACTGAGCGTCCTCGCCCGCGCCGTCCGCGAGACCGTCTAGCGATCCCTAGCGATCCGTACGGCAGGCCGGTCGCCGGCCCGGCGGCCGGCCGTCCATTCCGCAAGGAGGAAGTGCACCACCGTGATCGTCCGTTCGTTCAAGGAGATTGAAGGCACCGACCGCCATGTGAAGGCGGCGTCGGGCACCTGGGAGAGCAAGCGCATCGTCCTCGCCAAGGAGCGGGTCGGCTTCTCTCTGCACGAGACCGTGCTGTACGCCGGGACGGAGACGTCGATGTGGTACGCCAACCACATCGAGGCCGTCGTCTGCGTCGAGGGCGAGGCCGAGCTCACCGACCTCGAGACCGGGAAGGTCCACACGATCACCCCCGGGACGATGTACCTCCTCGACGGGCACGAGCGGCATACGCTCCGCATCAAGGAGGACTTCCGCTGCATCTGCGTGTTCAACCCGCCCGTGACCGGACGAGAGGACCACGACGAGAACGGCGTCTACCCCCTGCTCACCGAGCCCGAGGAGGTCTGAGCACCATGACCGCAACCGACCTCTACCCCAGCCGTGGCGCCACCGAGGTGGCCGTACCCCGTCAGGACCCCGTCCTGTGGGGGTCGCCCGACGCGCCCGGCCCGATCGACGCCGCCGGCCTCCAGTCGTTCGAGCGGGACGGGTTCCTCGCCATCGACCAGCTGATCACGGATGACGAGGTCGCCGTGTACCAGCAGGAGCTGGACCGGCTGATCAAGGCCCCGGAGATCCGTGCCGACGAGCGCTCGATCATCGAACCGCGGTCGAAGGAGATCCGCTCCGTCTTCGAGGTGCACCGGATCAGCGAGGTGTTCGCGTCCCTGGTCCGTGACGAGCGGGTCGTGGGGCGGGCCCGGCAGATCCTCGGCTCGGACGTGTACGTCCACCAGTCGCGGATCAACGTCAAGCCGGGCTTCGGGGCCAGCGGCTTCTACTGGCACTCGGACTTCGAGACCTGGCACGCCGAGGACGGCCTGCCGAACATGCGCACGGTGTCCGTCTCGATCGCGCTGACCGAGAACCACGACACCAACGGCGGGCTCATGATCATGCCGGGCTCGCACAAGACGTTCCTCGGGTGCGCGGGAGCCACGCCCAAGGACAACTACAAGCAGTCGCTGCAGATGCAGGACGCGGGCACGCCGTCCGACGAGGCGCTGACCGCGCTGGCGAGCGAGCACGGCATCAAGCTCTTCACCGGGAAGGCCGGGTCGGCGACCTGGTTCGACTGCAACGCCATGCACGGGTCCGGCGACAACATCACGCCGTTCCCGCGCAGCAACGTCTTCATCGTGTTCAACAGCGTGGAGAACGCCGCGGTCGAGCCGTTCGCGGCGCCGGTACGGCGGCCGGAGTTCATCGGGGCGAGGGACTTCACCCCGGTGAAGTGACCCGCCTTCCGGCATGACCCCCGAGCACCGGGCCGGGGCCTTCTCGTGGGACGGAAGGCCCCGGCCCGGTCGCGTCGTCAGCCGGACAGCACGTCCAGCAGGCGGTCGACGTCGGTGGGCGTGTTGTACAGGTGGAACGAGGCGCGCAGGTTTCCCGCGCGGACGGAGACCTGGATGCCGGCGCGGTCCAGCTCGGGCTTGCGGTGGTCGAGTCCGGGCACCGAGACGATCGCCGAGCCGGGCGCGGGAAGCGCCTCGTGGCCGAGCGCGGCGAGCCCCGCGCGGAAGCGGTCGGCGAGGGCCACGTCGTGGGCGCGGACGGCGTCGACACCGAGCTCCTCGATCAGCGCGAGCGCATGGCGCACTCCGGCGTAGGTGAAGAGGGCGGGGCTCACGTCGAACCGGCGGGCGGAGTGGGCGAGTTCGGCGACCGGGCCGTAGCAGCTGTCCCACGGGCGCTCCGCCGCGACCCAGCCCGCCAGCACCGGCGTCAGCCCGCCGAAGTTCTCCGGTACGACGAGGAAGGCGGCCCCGTGCGGGCCGAGCAGCCACTTGAAGGTGGTGGCGACCGTGAAGTCGTACGCGTCGGCCTCCATCGGCAGCCAGCCGGCGGCCTGCGAGTAGTCGACGCAGGTACGCGCCCCGTGGGTGCGGGCCGCCTCACGCAGGGCGGGCAGGTCGGCGATCCGCCCGTCGAGGGACTGCGCGGCGCTGACCGCGACGAGCGCGGTGCCGGGGCGGACGGACTCGGCGAGCCGCTCCAGCGGTACGGCGCGCACCTTCAGGTCGCCGCGGGCGTGGAAGGGGGTCACGACGGAGGCGAAGTCGTCCTCGGCGGTGAGGACTTCGGCGCCCGGGGCCAGCGCGGCGGCGACCAGCCCCATGTGGGCGGCGACCGACGGGCCGGCCGCCACCCGGCCGGCCGGGACACCGGCGAGCCGGGCGAAGGACGCCCGGGCGCTCTCCACGTCGGCGAACAGCGGGTCCAGCGGCCTGCCCTCGGCCCGCAGCGCCACGGCCTCGTGCAGGGCGGTGACGACCCGGGCCGGCAGCAGCCCGGTGCTCGCGGTGTTCAGATAGGTGTTCTTCGGGGCGAACTCGGCTCGGACGAGGCTCTCGAAGGTCTCCATGGGACCACTGTGCGGCCCGGCGAAGTCTCCGTCCATTGCGCATTCTTGCGTGGAGCTCCGAAGCAACGCTTATACGTCCCCGCCGAGCCGCGCTTCCCGCCCGTCCGCGCGCCGGGTGTCTCCGCCTCAGCCCTGCGGCACCGCACACCCGTCCGGCCCACAGGCCCCGACGCCGTCGGTGTCCGTCTCGTCGAGCGTCTTCAGCGCCGGGCGCTCGCCCCACGCCTGGGTCAGCGCCCGGGTGAAGACCTCGGCGGGCTGGGCGCCGGACACGCCGTACGTGCGGTCGATGACGAAGAACGGTACGCCGGTGGCCCCGAGCTGCGCGGCCTCGCGCTCGTCGGCGCGGACCTCGTCGGCGTAGGCCTTCGGGTCGGCGAGCACCGCGCGGGCGGCGTCGGCGTCGAGGCCGGCCTCGGCGGCCAGTTCCACCAGCCGCTCGTCGCCCTCGGTGAAGACGGACCGCTCGTCGGCGAAGTTCGCCCGGTAGAGGATCTGGATCAGCTCGTCCTGCCTGCCCTGCTCCTTGGCGAAGTGCAGCAGGCGGTGCATGTCGAAGGTGTTGCCGTGGTCGCGGCCCCGGGTGCGGTAGTCGAGGCCCTCGGCGGCGGCCTGCGCGCCCAGGTTGTCCTCGCCCGCCTGGGCCTGCGCCTCGCTCATGCCGTACTTCCGGGTGAGCATCGTCAGCACCGGCTGGACATCGCCCTTGGCGCGGCCCGGGTCCAGCTCGAAGGACCGGTGCACGACCTCGACCTGGTCACGGTGCGGGAAGGCGTCCAGCGCCTTGTCGAAGCGGGCCTTTCCGACATAGCACCAGGGGCAGGCGATATCGGTCCAGATCTCGACGCGCATGTTCTCGGCTCTCTCCAGGTCGTGCGGTTCGCGGCTTGCCGCGGCTTCTCTCCGTCAGGCGCGTGAACGTTCAAACAGCGGGCTTCATTCCCCGGGCACCGCCAATCGCAGACGGACGTGATGGTCGCCCTCGGCGCGCGGCCGGTCCGGGTCGGGCAGCCAGCCCTGGCGGGCGTAGAAGGCCTGGGCCCGGCGGTTACCGGCGTGCACGTCGAGCACCGCCGTCCGCCTGCCGTCGGCCCGCCACTGCTCCAGACAGGCGGCGTGCAGCGCGGTGCCGATGCCACCGCGCCAGTGGCCCGGGTCGACGTGGAACTGCAGCAGACCGACCGTGTCGGCGGGGGCGCCCTCCGGGGTGCGGAAGGAGGCGATGCCCACCACGCGGGCGTCGCGGACGGCGCACAGCACCTGGCCGTCGGGGCGCTCGATGGCCGCCCGCCACACGGCCGGCCAGTCGGTCCCGGGGTCCGGGAGGCCGTCCGGGTAGTAGGTGGACCGGGCTCGCACCATCAGCTCGGCGACGGTTTCGGCTTCGACGGACAGGGCCGTCCTGATCACGAGGGACTCGACGGTCCGATGCGCTCTGATCATGCAGCGGAAGACGTGCCGGCGCCCGGGGCGGTTGCGAGACGGCCGAACTGTGTCCGGTACGCGCTCGGCGTCAGGCCGGTACGGCGGACCAGATGGGTACGGAGCGAGTCGGCCGTACCGAGACCGCACGCGCGGGCCACCTCGTACCGATGGCCCTCGGCTGCGCGCTGACGGTCCCGCCGCTGACGGCCGTGATGCTGGACGCCGTGCCCGCCGAGCGCGCGGGACTCGCCGCTGGGGTGCTCAACTCCGCGCGGCAGGTGGCCGGCGGGCTGGGGATCGCCGTGTTCGGGGCGCTGGTCTCCGGCGGCTTCACGGCGGGCATGCGCGCGAGCCTGATCGTCAGCGCGGCCCTGTTCGCGCTGACCTGCGCGCTCAGCTCCCGTCTCACGGACCGTCCGGGCGACCGGGCCTGAGCGGCGACACGGTCGATCCCCTGCCCCCTGGCCCTTACTTCACCCCGAGGATCTGCTCCACCGGATCGATCGCGAAGTACACGAGGAACAGCGCGGAGACGCCCCACAGCAGCCAGTTGACCTCCCTGGCCTTGCCGAGCACGGTCTTGATGACGACGTACGCCAGGAAGCCGGCGCCGATGCCGTCGGTGATGGAGTACGTGAACGGCATCGCGGCGATGGTGAGGAAGGCCGGGATGGCGATCTCGTACTTGTCCCAGTCGATGTGCTTGACGTGGGTCATCATCAGGAAGCCGACCGCGATCAGCGCGGGCGCCGCCGCCTGGAGCGGGACGATGGTCAGCAGCGGGGTCAGGAACAGCGCGAGGCCGAAGAGACCGCCGGTGATCAGGTTGGCGAAGCCGGTGCGGGCGCCCTCGCCCACACCGGCCGCCGACTCGATGTAGGCGGTGTTGGAGGAGGCGGAGCCCAGACCGCCGGCGACCGCGGCGGCGCCGTCGATGAACAGGACACGGCCGATGCCCGGCACCTGGCCCCGCTCGTCGAGCAGTCCGGCCTCCGCGCTGATGCCGACGATGGTGCCCATGGCGTCGAAGAAGTCCGACAGCACCAGGGTGAACACCAGCAGCACGGCGGTGAGCACCCCGGCCGCGGCGAAGCCGCCGAACAGGTCGACGTGGCCCACGAGTCCGAAGTCGGGGGCGGCCACGACCTTGTCGGGCACGGTGGGGGTGGTCAGCCCCCAGCTCTTGATGTCGGCGACGGCGTTGACGACCATGGCGACGACCGTCATCGCCACGATGCTGATCAGGATCGCGCCCTTCACCCGCCGCGCGACCAGCGCGACGGTCACCAGCACGCCGAGGCAGAAGACGAGCACGGGCCAGCCGGTCAGACGGCCGGTCATGCCGAGCTGCACGGGCACGGTGGTGTGCGCCGCGTCCGGGATACGGCTGACGAATCCGGCGTCGACGAAGCCGATGAAGGCGATGAACAGGCCGATACCGACGCCGATGGCCTGCTTGAGCTGCTGCGGGATCGCGTTCATGATCGCTTCCCGGAGGCCGGTCAGCACCAGGACGCAGATGAGGATGCCCTCGAGGACGACGAGGCCCATCGCGTCGTCCCAGCTCATCAGCGGGGCCAACTGGAAGGCGACGACGGCGTTGAGGCCGAGGCCCGCGGCGATGGCGAGGGGCAGGTTGCCGCCGACGCCCATGGCGACCGTCATGACACAGGCCACCAGCGCGGTGGCGGTGGCCAGTTGACCGGTGTCGAGCGTGTGGCCGAACTTGTCCTTGGCGCTGCCCAGGATGATCGGGTTCAGGACGAGGATGTACGCCATGGTGAAGAACGTGGCGAAGCCGCCGCGTATCTCCCGGCCGAAGGTGGAGCCCCGTTCGGAGATCCTGAAGTACCGGTCGACGCCGCTTCTCCCCGGGGGTTGGACACGCGGCCGCGCGGCCGCCTTCTGCGTCTCGGACATGGCTGAACTCCTCGTCGCCTCGCGGATGTTGGCTGGATTGTTCCCGCGATCAGCCGGTTTCAGGTTTTCTCCGTGTTACGGAATCGCATTCAGTCCAGGGCCGGTTCCGACGCCGGCTCTGATATCGGTTCCGGTGTCGATGGCAGTGCCGGTTCCGGTGCCGATGGCGGTGCCGGTGCCGGTGCCGGGCGCTCGGTCGGCGGCAGGAAGGCCTCGGCCTGCCGGCGCTCGTCCTCGGTGAGGTCCGTGCGCGCGAGCAGCGGCTCCAGCACCGCCTCGGCGGCCGAGACGAAAAAGCCCTCCGTGGTGCCGTCGACGTTGTGCTCCAGCCAGGCCAGAGTCAACGCGACGACCTGGCGGACCTCGGCGGGGGCGAGATCGGTCATGGGGAGCAGTGCCATCAGGACGAAGCGCGTCCGCCAGACGGGCACGTGTTCGTCCAGCCAGGACAGCGCCCAGGCGGCCGCCGTCGCCCGCTGGGCCGCGGTGAGGTCGGGGCGGGTGAGGTACGGCTCCAGGAGGAAACTGACGTCGTACGCCAGGGGGTCCGCCCGCACGGTGTCGACGACCAGGCGGATGACCTCACGGGTCTGCTCGGGAGCCAGGTCGGTGCGCAGCACGAGGGGGTTGAGCACCCGCCAGGAATCCGGAGCCGCGTGCCCGGCCACCCAGTGGAGGACGAAGTCGGCGAAGCGACCGGCCTGTTCGGGACTCAGGTCGGTGCGCCTGAGGAGGGGCCCCAGGACATGGGGGGCGTGGCGCGGGCTGTTGCGTCCCAGCCAGGTCCGGGTGCGGTCGAAGGCCTGGTCGATCTCGTCGGCGGTGAGCCGCTCCTGCGCGTTCATCGGACCCAGGACGTGGCGCGCCTCGTTGAGGACGCCGTAGTCGTCCAGCCAGCTCAGGGCGTGGGTCATGATCCGGCGGGTCTCGTCCGGGGTGAGGTCGGTGCGGGCCAGCAGGGGTTCCAGGACGAAGCGCGCCTCGCGCCGGGACACGTGCGCGGTGAGCCACAGGTGGGCGAAGGCGACGACGGCCTGGGCCCGGTCCCCCTTGATCTCCCGGCGGGCGAGCAGCTTGTCCAGGACGAAGCGGGCGTCGGGCGTGGCGACGCGGCGCTGGAGCCAGTCCGCGGCCACGGAGATGCTGCGGTCGAGCTTGTCCGGACCGATCCTCTTGTTCGCGATCAGCGCGCCCAGCGTGTAGGTGGCCTGGGCGCTGTCCGAGTGGTGCTCCAGCCACTGGAAGGCGTAGGCGGCCGCCTGGTCGACCTCCTCGTGAGTGAGCCCGTGGAGCGACATCAGGGGTTGCAGCAGGTACGAGGCGTCGCGCTGGGCCGCGTGGTGGCCCAGCCAGTCCATCGCCGCGCGGACGGCCGGCCGGAACTGCTCCTCGCTCAGCTCGTGATGGGTGAACACGGCCCTGAGGACCTGTACGGCCTCGGGGCGCTCGGTGTTCTCCTCCAGCCAGGTCACCGCCCAGGCGAGGTCCTGGCGCATCTGCTCGTCCGCGGGGCCGTCGTGGGTGGTCAGCCGGCGGGAGAGGGCCTTCGCCTCGCGCGAGGTGGTGCCGTTCTGCTGCAGCCGCCAGGTGGTGGCGGCGACCGCCCGTGCGCGCTCGTCGTCGGACAGTTCCGTGCGGGCCAGCAGCGCCCGCAGGACGAAGTCGGCCTCCGACACGCGGCCGTGCTCGGTGAGCCAGGTCAGCGTCGTGGTGATCGCTCCCCGGGCCTGGGGGCGGGTGAGGTCGGTGCGGGAGAGCAGCGCGTCCAGGGCGTAGCCGGCGGCCCGGCCGGAGCCGTAGCGCCCCAGCCAGCGGGTCGTGCAGCCGATGGCGTACTGGGCCTGGTCCGCCGTGAGGTCGGGGCGGAAGAGCAGCGCGCGCAGGACGTAGTCCGCCACGTCGGCACGGCCGTAGTGGCCGAGCCAGGTCGTCGCCCAGGCGATGGCCTGCCGCGCCTGCTCGTCGGCGAGGTCGGGGCGGGACAGCAGCTTGTTGAGGGTGAAGCTGGCGGCCTGGGACTCGGCGCGCGGGCCCAGCCAGTCGACGGCGAAGGCACGGGCCAGCTCGGCCTCGTACGCGGGCAGTTCGGTCCGGCCGAGCAGCGCCCTGAGGACGTAGCCCGCCTCTTCGGTGTCGCCGTGGTGGCCGAGCCAGGCCGTCGCCCAGGCGATGGCCTGCTGTGCCTGCTCGTCGGCGAGGTCGGGGCGGGAGAGGAGGGCGCCCAGCGCGAAGGTGGCGCCCGGGGTGGTGGCGTGGTTCACCAGCCACTGGCCGGCGAAGCCGACCGCACGAAGGCTCTCCTCCTCCGTCAGGTCGCGCCGCTCCAGCAGGGCGCGGATGAGGAAGTCGGCCTCGACGGTGGGGGCGTGGTGCTCCAGCCACTGCACGGCGAAGCCGACCGCGCGCCGACTCTCGCCCTCCGTCAGGTCGCGTCGCTCCAGCAGCGAACGGATGAGGAAGTCCGCCTCGACCGTCCCGGCGTGCTGCTCCAGCCACTGCACGGCGAACTCGACGGCCCGGCGCCGCTGGCTCCTGGCCAGTTCGGTCCGGGCGAGAAGCCGGGGCAGAACATAGGTGGCGGGCAGTGCGGTGGCGTGCTCCTCCAGCCATCTGAGGGTGACCGAGGCAGTCTGGCGGGCCTCGTTCTCGGTGAGGTCCTTGCGGCTCAGCAGGGTGCGCAGGACCTTGTGCGGCTCGGACAGGGTCCGGTGGTGCCGCAGCCACTCGAGGGCGAGCGCGACCACCCGCCGCACCTCGTCCTCGGTGAGGTCGGTACGGGCGAACAACGGGACCAGGACGAAGGCCACCTGGCGCATGGTGACGTCGTGCTCCGACCACTGCAGCGCGGCGGCGACGGCCTTCCGCGTCTGGTGGGCGGTGAGGTCGGTGCGGGCGAGCAGCGACCTCAGCACGAAGTGGGACTCCAGGACGTCGCCGTTGCGCCGCAGCCAGCCGATCGCGTTGCGCAGGGCCGGCTTCTGCTCGTCGGCCGGTATGTCGGTCCGGCTGAGCAAGGGGCCCAGGACGTAGCTGGCCTCGCGCCGCCAGCCGTGCAGCTCCAGCCAGCGCAGCGCCGCCGGGACGAGCAGCAGGGCGCCGTCGGTGTGCAGGTTCCACAGCCCGCGGTAGAGCACGTGCCGGGCGTTGACACCGTCCCCGAACTCGTCCAGCCAGGGGCCGACGATCTCCTGCCAGTTCTGCACGGCCGCGTCGGACCAGGGCTGCCCCGAGCAGATCGCGCCGAGGGCGTAGCCGCCGGTGTCGGCGTCGAGGCGCATGACGTCGCCTATGGCCTGGGCGTGGTCGGCGAACCACTCGTCCAGGGCCGCGGACACCGCCTCCACGCGCTGGGCCAGGGCGAGGTCGTTCACGAGCCGGGCCAGGTTGGTCGCGTACCGGCCGACCGTGCGCGGGCCGGTGAGGCAGCCGTCGAGGAGGACACGGGTGCCCCGGCGGTCCGGGGTACGGCTGTTGGCAGGGAGGATCACGGACTCGACGAGCTGGTCGCACACCACGTCGTGGGCGGTGGTCAGGACGTCGCCGTCCCCTTCGCGCTCCAGCCAGCCGAGGTCGATCAGGGTGTCGACGATCCGCTCGGCGCGCGACGCCCCGCTCGGCGTACCGGCGGCCAGTGCGGCGGCCGCCGACGCGATCACCTCGTCCCGCCCCTGCGGGCAGGCGGCTGCCGCGGCGGCCGCCGCCACCAGGCTGTCGGAGACGGTGACCTCGTCGAAGGCGGTCCTTTTACGGCCCTCCTGCTCGCGCTGGACGGCGAGGTCGTCCTCCTCCAGCCGGTTGCGCAGCCAGGGTGCGAGGTCGCCGCTCGCCCGCAGCCCGGCCGCGTCGGGGATCGGGAGTTCCTCGACGACCCGGCGCTCCAGTTCCCGGGCGATCAGCAGCGTGATGATGGGGCGGTGGCCGCAGATCTCCCGCATCCAGTCGATGCCGAGGCTGTCGATCGCCCGGGGTGCCACGGTGGCGAGCGCGTGGTCAGCGACGAGCCGCTGGAACTCCTCGTCCTGGCGCAGCACGACCTCGTGGAACAGGTCGTGCAGCGGGACGTGGTCGGCCTTCTGCAGCCAGCCGGGGCGCACCGAGGCGAGCAGGGCGACCTGGATGCCCCGGCGGCGCGCCTCGGGCAGGAGGCGGTGGCGCAGCGCGGTCAGGTCGAGCTGGGCGTCGTGGTTGTCGTCGTCCCTGAGGTACTCGTTGAGGTAGTCGATGACGACGAGGACCGGTCCGCCCTGGGTGAGGACCTGCTGGCTGATCTGCCCGGTGACGGACGACTCCCGGCCGGGGCGGACGTGGAGCACCCGCCAGCCCTCGCTCAGCGCGATCCGGCCGACTTCGAGGCCGGTGCGCGTCTTGCCCGTGCCGGCCGCGCCGACCAGCAGGACACCGCGGTCGTCGGTGTTCCGCAGGCGCTCGAACAGCCGGTGGGGTTCGGCCTTGTGGTCCTGGCCCGGGGAGACGAAGGGCAGGCACTCCGGGGTGAGGTTCTTCTTGAAGCCGCCGAGCCCGTCGACGAAGTCCTGCTGGCCGACGACCGCGGCCAGCGGGTCGGGGGCGGGCTGGGCCGGGGTCCGTTCGGCGGCGGTGTCGGCGGTGACCTGGACCGGGATGCCGGTGAAGGCCCGATTGCGGATGAGGGGGATCTTGTGTCCGTCGCCGCGGGTGGCGATCCGGGGCTCGGGGACGCGCAGGTTCTCCACGACGCGGCCCTTGAGCCGGGAGCGGATGCCCTCGAAGACGTCGGCGGTGCTGAGGTGGCGCTGCTCCTCGCCCCGGCGGCCGTCCGGCAGGGCGCCTGCGAGGCCCTTCTGGAACACCTCGACGAGGGCCAGCGTGAAGACGCTGCCCTCCGGGACGCACAGGGACTCCTGGGTGTCGGCGGCCGAGGTGAGGACGCAGGCGCCCTCGATGGCCAACGACTCGGCGGCCCGGTCCGACGGCTCGTCGCCCATGCGCAGCGCCAGACCGCTGTAGCAGCAGTCCACGATGACGACCTTCCGCTGGGCCGGGGACGCCTCAACGGCCTCGCGGATCCGCTCGTACTCGACGGAGCGATCACGGCGGGCGTGGCTGGAGTCCACGGTGGCGAGGAGCAGCTCACGGCCGTCGCGGTCGTAGTGGCCGTGCCCCGCGTAGTAGACGAGGAGCAGGTCCTCGGCCTCCTCCGCGGCGGTGTACACGGCGTCGAGGACACGGGAGCGGTCGCTGTCCGCGGGCAGGACGACGCAGTCCCCCGCGGTGAGGGGCCCCACGTCCCGGTCGGTCAACTGGGCATGCAGCGCCGGGATGTTCAGGCTGACGCCCGCGAGCTCGGGAAAGTGGCTGAAGGCGTGCACGCCGAAGAACACCGCGCGGGAGCCGCGCGCCGGCTGCCCGGTCATGACCGGGGAGTGCCGGTGTCCGAGCTCCCGTTCTCCAGGCCGCGCAGCAGTTCCGTCAGTTCCGCCACGCTGAGGTGGCTGATGTCGACGGTCGTGGAACCGTGCGTCAGCGTGCGAGCGCCCCGGGCGCCCGTGCTGCCGCGGGCGGTGCGCCAACTGGCGTAGGCGACGGCGAAGTTCGCGATGTCCAGGCCGTGGCTGAACACGACGTCGAGGGCGTCGAGCGCGCCCATCGTGGAGCCGGGGGTGGTGACGGGGGCGACGGGCAGCCGACGGGCGTCCGGGTCGCGCCTCAGCCACGCTTGAAGATCTGTCAGATCCTTTGCGTGGCCGTCACTTTCGATACGGATGCGCATAACCGGCCTCCCCCGTCGCCTGTGCGTCAAGCGAAGCCGATGGTAACGGAATTCAACGCTTTGGGGGGCTGGGGGAACGGGCGTGCTGGACGGGGGACCGACCCCGAGGAGGACCGGTCCCCCGTCCGAGGGCTGCGAGGGCTGCGAGGACTACGAGGGCTGCGAGGACTAGCCGACGAAGTACGTCGGGTTCGGCAGCTTGTACGTCCGGTCCGCGTAGCCGCCGTCCAGGTCCGAGTACTGGTCGCCGAAGTTGGCGATGATGTCGTACCCGAGGTCCTGCTCGATGTGCTTGCGGGTGCCGGACTTGTACTGCACGGTCGTACAGGTCCAGGTGCCCGGGGTGGCGCATGCGCTCAGGTAGGCCGGCGGGTTGGCCTTGTCCTTGAGGAACATGTGGCCGGCGTCGAGGTTCACGTCGGCGCCGACCTTCTTCAGGTTCTCGACGGCGGCGGCGCGCTGGGACTCGCTGAGACCGGAGTTGTAGAAGACCTCGACGCCCTGGGACTCGGCGTACCGGACCAGTTCGGGGCTGCCGAACACGGCGGGGCGGTCGGCCCGGTTCACGTAGTCGTTCCACGTGGTCGCGTTGAACGTGTAGTTGTAGCGCTTCTCGTAGTCGAGGCTGAGCAGCAGGGTGTCGTCGACGTCGAAGACGACCGCGGGCTTGTCGCCCTGCTGCCGGGCCGTGTGCGCCGCCCGGTCGATGTACCGCTTCGCCTGCCTGTCGAGGCCGGCGAGGTCCTGGGCGTACGGGCTGTCCGCGGACGCCTGGTACACACCGTTGCCGTCGAGTGCGGTGCCGTAGTAGGTGTCGATGTCCTTCACCAGGAGCCCGATGTTGTAGGGCTCCTGGGTGGAGTTCGCCGCCGACTGACCGGCGGTGGCCGCGCCCGCGCCGTACAGGGCGCTGCCGGCTACGACACAGGCGGCGGCTATTGCGGCCGCTCTGAGGGACTTCCGCATGGGTTCTCCGGGTCTGTCTGGGTGAGTGGTGCGCCAAGTCACGGACTGTCTACGCGCATCACTCACCGGACAGGTCCCTCTTTATCCGATCGATACACTCACGCCCGGCGCCCCCGGGCGGCCGACTCCGGCCCTACGGCTTCCACTTCGGGTCGCGCCCGCTCAGCCCCACCATCTGATCCAGCAGGGGCGCGTCCTCGGGTACGGCGACGACGGGATCGAAGATGCTGCCGCGGCGGCTCGGGTCGTCGGCCGCGGCGCGCAGGAAGCCGTACGCCGCCTGGAGCGCGGCGGGGTCGGGCATGTAGGGCCGGCCGGTGGCGCGGGCCAGGTCCCAGCCGTGGACCACCAGTTCGTCGGCGGCGACGGCGCCCGCGACCGCGCCGGGCAGGTCCACGCCGCCCGCACGGGTCATCCCGGCCCAGGCGTCCGGGTTCCCCCAGGCCTCCGCGAGTTCGTCCAGCGCCGCGGGGAGGGCCTCGCGCCAGCCGGGACCGACGTCCGGGACGGCGACGTCCGGTGCGGTGTCGGTCGTCGGACCGAACGCCTTGCGCCCGGCGTCCCGGAAGGCCACCGACAGTCCCACCAGGTGGCCGAGCAGATTGCCCACCGCGTAGTCCCCGCACGGTGTGACGGCCGAGAGTTGCTCGTCGGTCACGCCCTCGGCGAGCCGTGCCACGACGCGGGCCTGCGGGCCCAGGTCGACGATCGTGCCGGTCATGCGTATCTCCTCCATGTCTCCTCCGGGATCTCCTCCGGAGTCCGGTCCCGTCAGGGTCCATCAGGTCGGACCTACGGGCGACGCGAAACTCATCGGTCAGCGGCGCCCCGATGGCGCGCCATCCGGATTTCCCGGTCATCTGCCCGATGCCCACACCCCCGCCTTAGACCCACGATGACCAGGCATGACGACTTCCTGGCCGATGACCCGTGTCCTGCGGAACCGGAACGCGGGGCTGGCCCTCGCGGGTGTGGTGGTGTCCGGGTTCGGCACGTCGGCGCTGTGGCTGGCGTCGGGCGTGTGGGTGAAGGACCTCACCGGCTCGAACGCCCTGGCCGCGCTGTGCGTGCTCGCGCTGTGGCTGTCGACGCCGGCCGGCCCGGCGCTCGGCACCCTCGCCGACCGCTTCCGCCGCAAGCCCCTCCTCCTCGCCACCAACCTGTGCCTGGCCGGTCTCCTCCTCACCCTCCTCACCGTCCGCTCCCAGGACGGGCTCTGGCTCCTCTTCGCCGTCCTGTTCGTCTACGGCGCCACCGGCGTCGTCCAGACGGCCGCCGAGTCCGCCCTCGTCACCGCAGCAGTCGATCCCGGCCTTCTCGGTGACTTCAACGGGCTGCGGATGACCGCCACCGAGGGCATGAAGCTCGTGGCCCCGCTGACCGGCGCGGGTCTCTACGCGGCGTACGGCGGAGGGGCCGTGGCCCTCCTGGACGCGGTCACCTTCGTCCTGGCCGGCGGGCTGTGCGCCCTCCTGCGCGTGCACGAGCAACGTCCGCAGCCGCCCGTCGGCGGCTGGCGGGAGCGGACCGCCGAGGGCGCCCGCCACCTGTGGGCGCGCCCGGAAACGCGGCGCCTGGTCCTGGCGGGTGGCGCCACCATGCTGTTCGCGGCGGTGAACGGGGCGCTGATCCACGCCGTCGTGGACGGCCTCGGCCGCTCCCCCGCCTACGCCGGTGTGCTGTACGCAGTACAGGGCACCGGCTCGGTGGCGGCCGGCCTGGTCTCCGGGCCGGCGCTGCGGCGGCTGGGCGAGCGCGGGTTCGCGGCGTGCGGGATCGCGCTCACGGCCGTCGCGGTGGCCGTGCGGGCGGTCCCGTCCGATCCGGTGGCGCTGGCGTGCAGCGGGGCGATCGGCCTGGGACTGCCGTGCGTGCTCGTCGCCGCGCTGACCCGGGTGCAGCGCGAGACGCCGGCGCCGCTGCTGGGCCGTACGACCGCCACGGCCGGCACCCTGATGTTCACGCCGAACGTGGTGGGGCTGGCCGCCGGGGCGGGACTGGTCGAACTGGCCGATTTCCGGATGCTGTTGGCCCTGTCCGGGCTGGGGCTCGCCGCGACGGCCGGCTGCCTGGTAGTGCGTGGGTTCCCGCGCCCACGCGCCCGTTGATCCAAGGAGACCGAGGATGCCCGCTCCCCGCACCGTCCTGCTCACCGGCGCCGCCGGCGGGCTCGGCACTCTGATGCGCTCCCTGCTCCCGGAGTACGGCTACACACTGCGCCTGTTCGACGCGCGCCCCGTCGCGGGCGAGCCGGACGCGATCACCGCGGACCTCGGTGACACGGACGCTCTGCGCGAGGCCGTGCGGGGCGTCGACGCGATCGTGCACCTCGCGGGGATATCCCTGGAGGCGCCGTTCGAGCAGATCCTCAGGTCGAACATCGAGGGCACGTACCACCTGTACGAGGCCGCGCGCCGGGAGGGCGTGGCGCGGATCGTCTTCGCCTCCTCCAACCACGCGGTCGGCTTCACCCCGGTCCCGCGCGACGGCACCCCGCTGATCCCGGTCGGCACACCGCGCCGTCCCGACACCTTCTACGGCCTGTCCAAGTCCTTCGGCGAGGACCTCGCCCAGCTCTACTGGGACAGGCACGGGCTGGAGACGGTCTCCGTGCGCATCGGCTCCTGCTTCCCGGAGCCGACGAGCGTGCGGATGCTGTCGATCTGGCTGAGCCCGGCCGACGCCGCGCGCCTCTTCCACTCGGCCCTGACCGCCGAGGGCGTGGGGCACACGGTCGTCTACGGCTCGTCCGCCAACACGCGCCTGTGGTGGGACCTGACGGCCGCGCGGGCGCTCGGCTACGACCCGCGGGACGACTCCGAACCGTACGCCGCGCGGCTTCTCGCGGAGCGGGGCGTACCGGATCCGGGCGATCCGTCCGAGGCCCGCCTGGGCGGCCACTTCGTCACCGACCCGCCGATCTGGCCGCATTGACACGGCCAACACCGGAAACGCGGCGACGCGGCTCGCGGCGGAAAATGATCGTTTGCGCGGGCGGACGGGCACCGAACGGGCCCGTTCGCCCGCGCAATCGGGCACGGACGATGCCCGTTCCCACCCCCCGTGCCACAGCACCGCAGGTCCGAGACGGGCACGCCGCACGGCAAACGGACCCAGACGGGCAGCATCAGGTCCGCAACAGGCCTGGTCAGCACCGCGTGCCCGCTGTAGAACTTCCCCCAAGGCCCCCAGCGGGCCCGAACGGGCAGCTCAGCAGGCAGATGCGGCAAGGCAGGTGACAGGAATGGGCACGCGGACGGCGGAGGAGCGCCAACGGGAGATCGTGCGGGCCGCGCGCGCGACCGGCGCGGTCGATGTCACCGTGCTCGCCGCCGAGTTGGGCGTGGCGAAGGAGACCATCCGTCGTGATCTGCGCTGCCTGGAGGACCACGGCCTGGTGCGCCGTACGCATGGTGGCGCCTATCCGGTGGAGAGCGCGGGGTTCGAGACGACGCTGGCGTTCCGGGCCACCAGCCATGTGCCCGAGAAGCGCCGGATCGCGACCGCCGCGGCCGAGTTGCTCGGGGACGCCGAGACGGTCTTCGTCGACGAGGGCTTCACCCCGCAGCTCATCGCCGAGGCCCTGCCCGGGGACCGCCCGCTGACCGTGGTCACCGCGTCCCTGCCGGTCGCGGGCGCCCTCGCCGAGGCCGAGAACATCTCGGTGCTGCTCCTCGGCGGCCGGGTCCGCTCCGGCACGCTGGCGACCGTCGACCACTGGACGACGAAGATGCTCGCCGGCTTCGTCGTCGACCTCGCCTACATCGGCGCCAACGGCATCTCCCGCGAACACGGCCTGACCACCCCCGACCCCGCGGTCAGCGAGGTCAAGACGCAGGCCGTCCGGGCCGCCCGCCGCACCGTCTTCGCGGGCGTGCACACCAAGTTCGGCGCGGTCAGCTTCTGCCGGTTCGCCGAGATCGGCGCGCTGGAGGCGATCGTGACGAGCACGCTGCTTCCGGCGACCGAGGCCCACCGGTACTCGCTGCTGGGGCCGCAGGTCATCCGGGTCTGAACGCCGACCCACCTGTTCACCAGGGGGCTTCCGCGCCGAGCGGTGCCCCTTATGTCCCCATACTTCCAGGAGCGACACATGCGCACCCAGAGCCGACGGAGGCCGCGAGCCACGCTCGCCCTGGCCGCCGTAGGGACGCTGCTCGCCCCGCTGCTCTCCGGCTGCTGGGTCGGAGCGGGCGGGTCCGGTTCCGGCGGTGACTCCATCAACGTGCTGATGGTCAACAACCCCCAGATGACCGAGCTGCAGAAGCTGACCGCCAGCCACTTCACCAAAGAGACCGGCATCAAGGTCAACTTCACCGTGCTGCCCGAGAACGACGTCCGGGACAAGATCAGCCAGGACTTCGCCAACCAGGCCGGCCAGTACGACGTGGCGACCCTGAGCAACTACGAGATCCCGATGTACGCCCGCAACGGCTGGCTGCACGACATGGACGGTTATGTCGCCAAGAACCCGGCGTACGACGAGCAGGACATCCTCAAGCCCATGCGCCAGTCCCTGACCGGCGACGACGGCAAGCTCTACGGCCAGCCCTTCTACGGCGAGTCGTCCTTCCTGATGTACCGCAAGGACGTGTTCGCGAAGAAGGGCCTCACGATGCCCGCGCACCCGACCTGGACCCAGGTGGCCGACCTCGCCGCCAAGGCGGACGGCGCCGAGCCGGGCATGAAGGGCATCTGCCTGCGCGGCCTGCCCGGCTGGGGCGAGATGATGGCGCCGCTCACCACCGTGGCGAACACCTTCGGCGGCACCTGGTTCGACAAGGACTGGAAGGCGCGCCTCGACTCCCCCGAGTTCGAGAAGGCGACGAAGTTCTATGTCGGCCTCGTCCGCAGGCACGGCGAGTCGGGAGCGGCCCAGTCCGGCTTCGCCGAGTGCCTGAACGACATGACCCAGGGCAAGGTGGCCATGTGGTACGACGCCACGAGCGCCGCCGGCCTCCTGGAGGCGGCCAAGTCCCCGGTCAAGGGCAAGCTCGGCTACGCCCCCGCCCCCGTCGAGAAGACCGCCTCGTCCGGCTGGCTCTACACCTGGGCCTGGGGCATCCAGCACTCCTCCCGCAACCCCGACAAGGCCTGGAAGTTCGTCTCCTGGGCCTCCAGCAAGGGCTACGAGCAGCTCGTCGGCGACACCAGCGGCTGGTCGAACGTCCCCGCGGGCAAGCGCGCCTCGACGTACACCGACGCCGCCTACCGCAAGGAGGCCGCCGCCTTCCAGGAGATGACCAGGAAGGCCATCGAGGGCGCCCGGCCGAACGACCCCGGCGTGCAGCCGCGCCCCGCGCCCGGCATCCAGTTCGTCGGCATCCCCGAGTTCACCGACCTCGGCACCAAGGTCTCCCAGCAGATCAGCGCGGCCATCGCCGGACGCCAGTCGGTCGACTCGGCCCTGAGGAAGTCCCAGCAGCTCGCCGAGCAGATCTCCAAGGAGTACCAGGGACGATGACCGCCACGACAGCACCGATAGCCGCGACCCGCGTGGGAAGCGTGAAGCGCCCCTCCGCCCGGCTGCGCGCCTGGGCCACGCGGGCGCCGCTGCTCCCCGCCCTCGTCTTCATGATCGCCGTGACCCAGCTCCCGTTCGTGGCCACGCTGGTGATCTCCTTCTTCGACTGGAACGCCCTCTACCCCAAGGCCCGCCACTTCACCGGCATCGACAACTACCGCCAGGTGCTGACCGACGCGGACCTGCGCCACTCGGTGTGGACGACCGTGGTGCTGACCGTGGCCGTGGTGCTGGCCAGCCTGGTCCTGGGCCTGGTGCTCGCCCTGCTGCTGGACCGGAGGTTCCGCGGCCGGGGTGTCGTCCGCACCCTCCTCATCGCCCCGTTCCTGGTCGTGCCCGTGGCCGCGGCCCTGCTCTGGAAGCATGTGCTCTACAACCCTGAATACGGGCTGTTCAACGGGCTGTTGCACGCTGTGGGCGGCCCACAGCCCGACTGGGTCTCGGGCACCCCGCTGCTCGCGGTGGAGGCCTCCCTGGTCTGGCAGTGGACCCCGTTCATGATGCTGATCCTGCTCGCCGGGCTGCAGAGCCGCGACCAGCAGCAGATCGAGGCCGCGCGTGTGGACGGCGCGAGCGACTGGCAGATCTTCCGCCATCTGACACTCCCGCACCTGCGCCGCTACCTCGAACTCGGCGCCCTGCTTGGTTCGATCTACATCGTCCAGAACTTCGACGCGGTCTTCACGATCACGTCCGGCGGTCTGGGCACCGCCAACCTGCCCTACACCGTCTACCAGAGCTTCTACCAGGCCCACGAGAACGGCCTCGCCTCGGCCGCGGGCGTCCTGGTGGTCATCGGCTCGATCGTCATCGCGACCTTCGCCCTGCGCGTGGTGTCGTCGCTGTTCCGCGAGGAGGTGTCGCGCGCATGAGCGCCACGGCCGTACGAGTACGCCGCCGCAAGACAGCCGGCCTCGGCCTGGTGGCCTGGCTGGCCGGAATCCTGTTCTTCCTGCCCGTCGCCTGGATGGCGCTGACGTCCTTCCACTCGGAACAGGACGCGGCGACCAGTCCGCCGTCCTTCGCCGCCGCCCTGACCCTGGACGGCTACCGCGAGTTCTTCGGCACAGGCGGCGGGGCGAGCCCGTGGCCCGCGCTCGTCAACTCGACCGTGGCGTCGGTGGTGTCGACGCTGTGTGTCCTTCTGCTGGCCCTCCCGGCGGCGTACGCCCTGTCGATCCGCCCGGTGAGGAAGTGGACGGACGTCCTGTTCTTCTTCCTGTCGACGAAGATGCTGCCGGCGGTGGCGGGCCTGCTGCCGGTCTACCTGTTCGCGAAGAACGCCGGGCTGCTGGACAACGTCTGGCTGCTCGTCATCCTCTACACCTCCATGAACCTGCCGATCGCGGTGTGGATGATGCAGTCCTTCCTGGCCGAGGTCCCGGTCGCCGTGATCGAGGCGGCCCGGATGGACGGAGCCCGCCTGCCGACGATCCTGGCCCGCGTCGTCGCCCCCATCGCGTTGCCGGGCATCGCCGCGACGGGGCTGATCTGCTTCATCTTCAGCTGGAACGAGCTGCTGTTCGCCCGGGTGCTCACGGGTGTGGTCGCCGAGACCGCCCCCGTCTTCCTGACCGGCTTCATCACCAGCCAGGGCCTGTTCCTGGCCAAGGTGTGCGCCGCGTCGCTCGTCATCTCCCTGCCGGTGCTCGCCGCGGGGTTCGCCGCCCAGGACAAGCTGGTCCAGGGCCTGTCGCTTGGAGCCGTGAAATGAAGGCCGCCGTCATCGAGTCCGTGGGCCGCGCCGTCGTCACCGAGGTCCCCGACCCGACCCCCGGCCCGCGCGAGGTCGTCGTCGAGGTCGCCGCCTGCGGTCTGTGCGGCACGGATCTGCACATCCTCCAGGGCGAGTTCGCGCCCAAGCTGCCGATCGTGCCGGGGCACGAGTTCGCGGGCGAGGTGGTCGGGGTGGGCACCGGGGTCACCGAGGTCGCGGTCGGCGACCGGGTGGCGGTGGACCCCTCGCTGTACTGCTACGAGTGCCGCTACTGCCGTACGGGCCACAACAACCTCTGCGAGCGGTGGGCCGCGATCGGCGTGACCACGGCGGGGGGCGCGGCGCAGTACGCGCTGGCGCCGGTGGCGAACTGCGTGAAGCTGCCCGAGCACGTGCGCACTCAGGACGCGGCCCTGGTGGAGCCCCTGTCCTGCGCGGTCCGCGGTTACGACGTCCTCAACTCCCGCCTCGGCGCCCATGTGTTGATCTACGGCTCCGGGACGATGGGCCTGATGATGCTGGAGCTCGCCAAGCGCACGGGCGCGGCCAGCGTGGACATGGTGGACGTGAACCCGGCCCGCCTGGAGACCGCCCGCCTGCTCGGCGTCTCGGCCTCGGCCACGCACCCGGACGAGCTGGACCGCCCGCAGGGCTGGGACGTGGTGGTGGACGCCACGGGCAACGCGGCGGCGATCCAGGACGGCCTCGACCGGGTGGCGAAGGCGGGTACGTTCCTGCAGTTCGGGGTGGCCGACTACGCGACCCGGGTGACGATCGACCCGTACCGCATCTACAACCAGGAGATCACCATCACCGGCTCCATGGCGGTGCTGCACAGCTTCGAGCGGGCGGCGGAGCTGTTCGCGAACGGGGTCCTCGACCCCGAGGTGTTCATCAGCGACCGGATTCCGCTGGAGCGGTACCCGGCGGCGCTGGAGCAGTTCGCGGCGGGCATGGGGCGCAAGATCGTGGTGGTGCCTTCGTAGGCACCTGCGTAGGTAAGGGAACGGTAAAGCGCCCTCGCTCGTTACACCCCACATGACAGCTATGACCCCCGGCTCGAACATCCCGTTGTCCGCCGGCCGCGTGACGGTGGACGTGGCCGCCCCCGTGCGGCTGGACGTATCGGGCCTGCTGCTCGCCGCCGACGGCAAGGTGCGCTCCGACGACGACTTCATCTTCTACAACCAGCCGACCGGCCCGGGTGTGGCGTATCGGTCGGGCGGGGGTACGGCGCCGGATTCGATCACCGTCGACACCGGCGCCGTCCCCTCGGACATCGAGAAGATCGTCGTCACCGCGAGCCCGGACGCCGCGGGCCAGACCTTCCAGGGCATCGAGCCGACGGCGACGATCCGCGACGCCGCCGACGGCAGCGCCCTGGCCACGTTCACGCCGCCGCAGCTCGGCACCGAGACGGCCCTGGTGGTCGTCGAGATCTACCGCCGCGGCGGCACCTGGAAGGCCCGCGCGGTCGGCCAGGGCTACGCGAACGGACTCGCGGGCATCGCGACGGACTTCGGCGTGACGGTGGAGGAACCGGCACCGACACCGGCGACCACCCCGCCCCCCGCCGCGCAGCCGACGGCTCCGCCCCCGCCCTCGGCACCGCCCGCCGCCGCCCCCTCCCCCGCCCCCGGCGCCGGAAAGATCAACCTGGACAAGGGCCGGGTCAGCCTGCAGAAGAACCAGACCGTGTCCCTCGTCAAGGGCGGCCGCCCGCTGCTCTCCCAGGTGCGGATGGGCCTCGGCTGGGAGCCGGCGTTCCGCGGCAAGGACATCGACCTGGACGCCTCGGTCATCGCGTACGGCCCGCAGCGCAATCCGATCGACAGCTGCTACTTCGGCAAGCTGGCCATCCTGAACGGCGCGATCCAGCACTCCGGCGACAACCTCACCGGCGAGGGCGGAGGCGACGACGAGGTGATCACGGTCGACCTCGGCCGTCTGCCCCAGGAGGTCACCGGCCTGGTCTTCACCGTCAACTCCTTCTCGGGACAGAAGTTCACCGAGGTCGCCAAGGCCTACTGCCGCCTCCTGGACGCCGCGTCCGGCGAGGAACTGGTCCGCTTCGACCTGACCAACGCCGAACCCCAGACGGGCGTGATGATGGCCAAGCTGATCCGCCAGTTCTCCGGCGAGTGGGAGATGACGGCGCTGGGCGACTTCGTGAAGGCCCGCACGGTACGCAACATGGTGAAGCCGGCGGCAGAGGCGCTGTAGACACAGCCGTACGACGCCTACGGGCGCCCCCGGTTGCGGGGGCGCCCGGCCTTCAGCCCGCCGCGCCGGGCCGCAGCCCCTCCACCAGCAGCGCCAGGTACCGGCGCAGCTGCCTGCCCTGATCGTCCGCCAGTTCCGACGCCGTCACCACGCCGTGCGTCAGGCGCAGGACGTCGACCGGCTCGACGTCGGCCCGCAGGGTGCCGTCCGTCTGGGCCGCCTCCACCAGCCGGGCCGCCGCGCTCTTCATCAATGCGCCGCAGGCGGTGAGCGTGGCCGAGCTGCCGTCCGTGACGGCCGAGCCCAACAGGGACTTCAGCCCCCGCACCTCGATCCCGCCGAGCCCCACCTCGTGCAGCCACTCCACCAGCGCCTCGCCCGGCGGCAGTTCCGCCGCCAGCTCGTCGGCGCGCGCCGCCAGCGCCTCGATCCGGTCGGCGTACGCCGCCTCCAGCAGCGCCTGACGGGTCGGGAAATGCCGGTAGAGCGTGCCGGATCCGACGCCGGCCTGCTTGGCGATGTCGTCCAGCGACGCGTTCTCGCCGTGTTCGGCGAAGGCCTCGGCCGCCGCCGAGAGCAGCCGCTCGTAGTTGCGTCTGGCGTCGGCGCGCATGGGCCTGACCTGCGTCATCCAGCTACTCCTTGCAAACCGGGGACCCTCCCCGTATTTTATCGGGCACTAAGCGGAGACAGTCCCCGCTTAGTGCCGTGCGCTTCACGGGCAGTGCGTGCTGCCCGCTCGCGCCCCGGCCGGGGACGCCACCACGGGAGAACTCCATGTCCACCTCGCCCTTACCGCCCACGACCCGCGACGCGCGGCCCGGACCACCCCGTCCGGCCAGGCTCGGCACCGTCCTCCTCGTCATCGTCACCGCGTACCTGATGGTCGGCGTCGACTCCACCGTCGTCAACGTCGCACTCCCGGACATCCAACAGGACCTGGGCTTCAGCCGCACCACACTGTCCTGGGTCCTCAACGCCTACACCCTCGCCTTCGGCGGCCTGCTGCTGCTCGGCGGGCGCATGGGCGACATCGCCGGGCGCCGCCGCGCCCTCACCGCCGGGGCTCTGCTCTTCGCCCTCTCCTCCCTGCTCGGCGGGCTCGCCGGGGAGGCCGACCGGCTCATCGCGGCCCGCGCGCTGCAGGGCGTCGGTGCCGCCCTCATCGCCCCCAGCACCCTCGCCCTGATCACCACCAACTTCCCGGAGGGCCCCCGCAGGCACCACGCGCTGAGCGTCTACACGTCCATGGCGGGCATCGGCGGCTCCGTCGGGCTGGCGCTCGGCGGCATGCTGACGTCCTGGGCCTCCTGGCGCTGGGCGCTGCTGATCAACGTGCCCATCGGTATCGGCGTCGCCCTGGCCCTCCCCCGTCTCGTCACCGAGACCCCGCGTCACGCGGGCCGGTTCGACCTGTCGGGCGCGCTCACCGGAACGGCCGGAACGACCTCGCTGGTGTACGCGTTCATCCGGGTCTCCGAAAGGGGGTGGAGCGACCCGCAGGCGGTACTCGGCTTCGGCGCGGCAGGTGCGCTGCTCGCCGGTTTCGCCCTGATCGAGGCCCGCGCCGGACAGCCGATCACGCCGCTGCGGCTGCTCGCCGACCGCGACCGGACCGGCGGGTACGCGGCGATCCTGCTGCTGCCCGCGGGCATGTTCGGCGCGTTCTACTTCCTCACGCTCATCTGCCAAGCGGTCCTGGGATTCAGCCCGTTGGAGGCGGGGCTCGCCTTCCTCCCGCTGACGCTGGTGATGTTCACGACCGTGCGTCTCGTGCCCCGGCTCCTGGCCCGGTTCGGCGCCAAGCCGGTGCTGCTCACCGGCATGACGCTGATCGTCGCGGCGAGCGGGTGGCTGTGGCGGCTGAGCCCGGGCGACGGGTACGTGAGCGGACTGCTCGGCCCGCTGCTCCTCATGGGGCTGGGCGTGGGCCTGAGCTTCATGCCGCTGAACGCGACGATCCTCGCGCGCGTCGAGCCGCATGAGGCCGGCGCCGCCTCCGGCCTGCTGCAGACCCTGCAGTGGCTCGGCGGCACCCTCGGACTCGCCGTCCTGGTCACGGTGTTCGGCACGGCGACCCGGCATGCGACCGGAACGCCGTCCGAGATCCTCACCCACGGATCGGCCGAGGCGTTCGGCGCCGGCTCACTGATCGCGCTGGGCGCGCTGCTGGTGACGGCGTTCGTGATCCGCGGCGGGACGTCGCGGGCCGACCGCTGAGATGTGCGTGCATGGGGCGGCGGTCGGTCTCGTCGGTGTGCGGCGAGACCGACCGCCGTACGGCGTTCTAGCGCGGCTGCCGCTTCCAGGGCCCGGTGATCGCGAGCATGATGCCCGGGGTCTGGATGTTGGCGAACAGCGTGCTGCCGTCGGGGGAGAAGGTGACGCCCGTGAACTCGCTGTACTCCGGTGCCTCGGCGGTGCCGATGTTCAGTTCGTTGCGGGCGATCGGGTAGGTGCGGCCGCTGTCGGTGGCGCCGAACAGGTGCTGGACGCCCTCGCCGTCCTCGGCGATGACGAGGCCGCCGTACGGGGAGACGGTGATGTTGTCGGGGCCGTCGAAGGCGCCGTCGGCGGACGGGTCGGGGTTGACGCCGAACCGGACCTTGAGGGTCAGGGTGCGGCGCCTCGGGTCGTAGAACCAGACCTGGCCGTCGTGCTGGACGGGGCTCTCCTCGCGGGCGTACGAGGAGACGACGTAGGCGCCCCCGTCGCCCCACCACATGCCCTCCAGCTTGCGGGCGCGGGTGACCTCGCCGGTGGTGAACTGCTTGCGGACGGAGGTGGTCCGCGCGTCGCGGTCCGTGACGTCCACCCAGTCGACGCCGTACACCGTGCCGGGCTCGGTGGCCCGGGAGAGGTCGTCGACGAACCGGCCGGCGGAGTCGAAGCACTTGAAGGCCTGAAGGGTGCCCGCGTCGTCGGCCAGGGCGCGCAGCTTGCCGCGGCCGTGCTCGAAGCCCGCCGGCGGGGTCCAGCGGTAGAACAGGCCGTTCGGGCCCGCCGCGTCCTCCGTGAGGTACACGTGGCCGCGCCTGGGGTCGACGACGACGGCCTCGTGGGCGTAGCGGCCGAACGCCTTGACGGGCCTCGGGTCGCGGTTGGCGCGGCGGTCCGCGGGGTCGACCTCGAAGACGTAGCCGTGGTCCTTGGTCATGCCGTTCTGGCCGGCCTTGTCCTCGGTCTCCTCGCCGGACAGCCAGGTGCCCCAAGGGGTGTTGCCGCCCGCGCAGTTGGTGGACGTGCCGGCGACGCCGACCCACTCGGCCACCTGGTCGCGGCGGACCTCGACGACCGTGCAGCCACCGGAGGCGGCGGGGTCGTAGACGAGGCCCTCGGTGAGCGGCACGGGGTGCGCCCAGTTGGCGCGGGGGCCCTTCAGCTCGTGGTTGTTGACGAGGAGGGTGGCGCCTCGGGGGCCCGGGAAGGTGGAGGTGCCGTCGTGGTTGGAGGGGGTGAACTCACCCGACTCCAGCCGGGTCTTGCCGCTGTAGGTGATGACGCGGTACTCGAAGCCGGACGGGAGGGCCAGGAGGCCGTCCGGGTCGGAGATCAGCGGTCCGTAGCCGACGCCGTCCTGCGCGGCCGCCGCCTCGTTGCCCGTGCTCTCCGTCTCCGTGGACGCGAGGGCGTTCGGGGCGGTGGCGAGGGCGCCGACGCTGCCCGCCAGCGCGACACCGGCGCCGGTGATCGCGGATTTCCTGGCGAAGTCCCTGCGGGTGAGCGACATGGTTTCTCCTGTGACGGTGGGTGTGCCGTGGAGGGCGGGGGGCCTCGGACGGCGAAACGCTCCCCCCTTCCCATGAACGGGAGTTGAACACCGGGAGGCCGCACCCGGCCCGCTTCCATGAATCCGCATGCGCGCCCCCACGGGCCCCAGGTCGCCAACGACATCGAGCACGTCCGCGCACTGCCGCGCGTCGAGATCGCCGAGGCCCGGCCTGACTCGGCGGCGAAGCTCGAAGTGCACAACGGCCCGGTCACCTTCGCGATGGAGGTGACCTACAACCCCAACGCCTGTCCGTACGTGGTGCTCGGCGGCCAGATCACGGGTGGCATCTGCGGCGCGCCCTGGGACATCACGGGCGGCTTCATCGGTGACACCCTCCGCCTGGACGCCAGGCGCGCGGGGCAGGGCCCCTGCGCCACCACCCTCACGGTCGTCGGCGAGTTCCAAAGCCCGTCGGCGTACCGGGGGACGTACGGCTTAAACGGGCGGCGTCGTCGTTCAAGCACACGACGGTGTACCACTGCTGACGCCCTGTGAACCGGACCGTGACCCGCGTGCGGCGCGGGTCACGGTCCCATGCTCAGAACCTCGCTCAATTCCCTTGCTGGGAACGGGCCTTGAAGGCGGCCTTCCTGGCCTCCTTGGCGACCTTCTTGTCCGGGTGCAGGCGGCCCATCGCCTCCAGGACGTCCGCCGTGGCCGGGTGGTCCACCCGCCAGGCGGTCGCGAAGAAGCCGCTGTGCTGCTGGGCCAGGCCCTCGACCAGGGCGCGCAGTTCGTCCGAGTTCCCCTCGGCCTGAAGCTGCGCGGCCAGCGTGTCGACGGTCAGCCAGAACACCATGTCCTGCGACGGCGCCGGCACGCCGGGGGCGCCCCGCTCGCTCAGCCAGACCCGGGCCAGCCCGCCCAGCTCGGCGTCGTCGAGGACCTCCCGCAGCGCGGGTTCCGCCTCCTCGCCGACGAGCGACAGCGCCTGCTGGCAGCGCAGCCGGCGCAGCGGCGCTCCGGCGTCGCCGCCGCGTGCGGCGGAGAGCAACTCCCGTGCGGCGCCGAGGGGTTCACGGCGCGCCAGCCACTGCTCGGTCTCCGCCTGGGCCGCCGCGGACGGGAAGGCGGACGTCCCGTCGAGCAGGGCGTCGGCGCCCTTGTCCACGAGCTCACCGACCGCGGGCGCCTCGAAGCCGGCCTCCAGCAGCCGTGCCCGCAGCCCGTAGGCGCCGAGCGGGGTGAGCCGGACCATGCCGTAACGGGAGACGTCGGTGTCGTCGACCGGCGCCGGGGTCTCCTCGGCGTCCTCGGCGTCCGCGATCAGCGCCTCGTCGACCGGCTGGTACTCCACGAGCCCGACCGGCTCCAGGATCCGGAACTGGTCGTCCAGACGCATCATCGCGTCGGACACCTGCTCCAGGACGTCGTTGGTGGGCTCCGTCATGTCGCCGGGGACGAGCATCGAGGCGGCCAGCGCGGGCAGCGGCACCGGGGCGTCGCCGGGGCCGTCCTCGCCGACGGTCAGCAGGTAGAGGTTGCCGAGGACGCCGTCGAGGAAGTCCGCCTCGGCCTCCGGGTCCCAGTCGAGCGACGAGAGGTCGATCTCGCCGCCCGCGTCGAGGGCGTCGACCAGGCCGTCCAGCTCGGGCACGCTCGCGTCGGCGACGACGGTCTCCAGGGCGGCGAGCCACACCGCGAGCACGTCGTGCGGCGAGCCGCCGGTGAGCAGCGCCAGCTCCTCCCCCGCCGCCACGGTCCCGGCCTCCTCGTCGACGATCTCGACCAGGCCGGTGTCGACGGCGATCCGCCAGGCCTCGGCGGCGTACGCGTCGGCGTCCTCCCCGCTCAGCCCGAGGGCCTCGGCCGCGGCCGGCAGCTGCTCCTCGACCAGGCTGCCCCCGGCGTCGACGCGGGTGTCGGGCCCGGCCCAGCGGGCGAGCCGGGCGGCCCGGGAGAGCAACGGCGTGGACAGCGCGTCACGCGCCAGCTCCGCTTCGGAGTGCAGCCGCACCGGCGGCAGGGGGGAGCTGTCTGACATCGGCTCGTTCTCCTAGGGGCGCCTTGAAGGCCGTACGGCCTTCTGGACGACGTACGACTCAACCGCTCAGCCTAGACGGATTTCCCCCCATCACGCCCGGTTCATCTCTCACCCGGGCTGCACGCGGGCACAAAACCTTGACAACTCCCGTGAGCAGGCAGGAGATTGACGCGCGTAGAAATCGGGGGACACCCATCGGGGGACACCCATCGGGGGACGCACATCGGGGGGACGGGGGGACCCCTGGGGGACCCTGTTCGTTCCGCTTCGCGTGCATGACACACACGCAGAGCAGCACGCCCTGCACGCTCCGCACCCCACTCCCACCCCCGGTCCCGGCACTCACGTACGTACGTAACCGGAGGGAACCATGCCGAGCAGGTATTCCGCGCGTCTCGCCGCGCTCACCGTCGCCGCCGTCTGCTCCGCGACGGCAGCCGCCCAGATCGTCGCCCTCCCCACGCCCGCGCACGCGGATGCCGTACGCGTCCACGACATCCAGGGCACGACCCGCGTCTCGCCGTACGCCGGCCAGAAGGTGGCCGACGTGCCCGGCATCGTCACGGGCACGCGCACCTACGGGTCCTCCCGGGGCTTCTGGATCCAGGACCCGAACCCGGACGCCGACCCGGCGACCAGCGAGGGCGTGTTCGTCTTCACCGGATCCACCCCGAAGGTCGCCGTCGGCGACTCGGTCACGGTGACGGGTACGGTCTCCGAGTTCGTGCCCGGCGGCACCTCCAGCGGCAACCAGTCGCTGACCGAGCTCACCAAGCCGGTGATCACCGTCCTGTCCGGGGGCAACCCGGTCCCGGCCGCCACGGTGATCGACGCCGGCTCGGTCCCGGCGGCGTACGCCCCGGCGGGCGACGCCGCGGCGGGCGGCTCGGTCAACGGCCTGAGACTGGACCCCTCGGCCTACGCCCTGGACTACTACGAGTCCCTGGAAGGCATGGACGTCCAGGTCTCCGACGCGCGCGTGGTGACCGCGACCGACCCGTTCACCGAGCTGTGGGTCACGGTGAAGCCGCACGAGAACGCTTCCGCCCGCGGTGGGACGCTGTACGGCTCCTACGACTCCCAGAACACCGGCCGCCTGCAGATCCAGTCGCTGGGCGCGGTCGCCGACTTCCCGAAGGCGAACGTCGGCGACACCCTGACCGGCGCGACCGCGGGCCCGCTGGACTACAACCAGTTCGGCGGCTACACCCTGGTCGCGAGCAGGCTCGGCACGCTGGAGAGCGCGGGTCTTGAGCGCGAGACGACCCGCGAGCAGTCCCCCGGCGAGCTGGCGGTGGCGACGTACAACGTCGAGAACCTCGACCCGTCCGACACCAGCTTCGCGGCGCACGCCTCCGCGATCGTGAACAACCTCAGGTCGCCCGACATCGTGTCCCTGGAGGAGATCCAGGACGACAACGGCGCCAGGGACGACGGCACGGTCGACGCGGGCGCGACGGTGACCAAGCTCATCTCCGCGATCGTCGCGGCGGGCGGCCCGCGGTACGACTGGCGGTCGATCGACCCGGTCAACGACCAGGACGGCGGCGAGCCGGGCGGCAACATCCGCCAGGTGTTCCTGTTCAACCCGCAGCGGGTGTCCTTCACCGACCGGCCGGGCGGCGACTCCACCACGGCCGTCGGCGTCACCGAGGAACGCGGCAAGGCGGCCCTGACGGTCTCCCCGGGCCGTATCGACCCGATGTCCGAGGCCTGGAAGTCCAGCCGCAAGCCGCTGGCCGGCGAGTTCGTCTTCCGCGGCCGGACGGTCATCGTGATCGCCAACCACCTCAACTCCAAGGGCGGCGACCAGGCCCTGACCTCCCAGTACCAGCCGCCGACGCGCGGCTCGGAGACCCAGCGGCACGCCCAGGCGACGGAGGTGAACACCTTCGTCAAGGACATCCTCGCGGTCCAGAAGAACGCGGACGTCATCGCGCTCGGCGACATGAACGACTTCGAGTTCTCCGGCACCACGAAGCTCCTCGAGGGCGACGGAGAGCTGTGGTCGGCGATCAAGTCGCTGCCGGCGAACGAGCGTTACACGTACGACTATCAGGGCAACGAGCAGGTCCTGGACCAGATCCTGATCAGCCCGGCGATCCGCCGCGGCTGCGACGTCGACTACGACTCCGTGCACATCAACTCGGAGTTCGGCGACCAGATCAGCGACCACGACCCGCAGGTGCTGCGGTTCCACCCGTAGGACGCCGGTCAACTCCTCAGCGACACTTACGGATATCTCGCAGAAAGAGTAAGTGGATCTTCACGGTGGGTCTGCCGAGACTACCCCCATGACGCACCGGACCCCAGGCAGACCCACCGCACCCTTCGGCCGCACGCTCTGCGCGATGGTCACACCGTTCACGGAGACGGGCGCCCTCGACCTCGAAGGCGCCCGCCACCTGGCCACCCGCCTGGTGGCGGAGGGCTGCGACGGCCTCGTCCTCAACGGAACGACGGGCGAGTCACCGACCACCACGGACACCGAGAAGGCGGATCTGGTCTGCGCCGTGCGGGATCCGTGGGCGACCGGGCGACGATCGTCTCGGGCGTCGGCACCTCCGACACCCGCCACACCGTCGAACTGACCCGGGCGGCCGAAAAGGCGGGCGCGGACGCGGTGTTGGTGGTGACGCCGTACTACAGCAGGCCGCCCCAGGACGCCCTGGAGGCCCACTTCCGGGAGGTCGCCGACGCAAGCCCCCTCCCGGTGATGCTGTACGACATCCCGTCCCGCACCGGCACCCGCATCGAGCCGGACACGATGATCCGCCTCGCGGACCATCCGAGGATCGTGGCGGTGAAGGACTGCTCCTACGACTTCCTCGGCACCCAAAAGGTGCTGGCCCGCACGGAGTTGGCGTACTACGCGGGCTGCGACGAACACGTCCTCGCACTGTACGCGGTGGGTGCGGTGGGCTGCGTGAGCACGATCGCGAACGTGGTCCCGCGCCAGGTGGCCGCCGTCTTGCAGGCGTTCGCGGCAGGTGACACGGCCCGCTCGACCGGACTCCAGCTGCGGGCGATGCCGTTGATCGAGGCCATGATGGCCGCCGGCCTGCCGGGCACGGTCACCGCGAAGGCACTGCTGAACGAACTCGGACTTCCGGCGGGGCCGGTGCGCTCACCACTGCGCCCGGCGAACCGGGAGGCGACCGAAGGTCTGCGCGCGACGTACGAGGACCTGGTCAGCGAGAGGTGAACCACGGCTCCGCCCGGGCCGCCTCTCGTCCCGGGCCGCGCTCTCACTCGGTGGCCAGGCGGCCGGCCAGGGCCACGAAGAGGCAGCCGGTCGCCGTGTCGATCCAGCGCTTGGCCCGCCGATAGCCGCGGGCGACACGCGACAGCGAGAACAAGCAGGCCACGGCGGTGAACCAGGCCGTCGCCATCAGCAGCATGACCGCGATCACCGCGGCGTCCAGCCCGACCCCCGGGTGAGGCGGAAGGAACGCGGTGAACAGGCTGCCGAAGAAGACGGCGGCCTTCGGATTGCCGATGTTGGTGAGGAACCCGACACGCCAGACCGCCCACACGGACCGCTCCCCGGTCATGGGCGCGGCGTCCTCCGCCTCGTTCCGCGTGCGGCCCTCTCGGCGCACCGCGAGCAGCGCCCGCACCCCCAGGCAGGCGAGGTACGCCGCGCCGGCCAGCCGCACCGTGTCGTACAGCCAGCTCACCCTGGCCAGCAGGACGGACAGCCCGAACAGGCTCGCACCGGCCCAGATCCCGATCGCCGACGTGACGCCGAGGCCGACCAGCAGGCCGTCTCTGCGTGAGCGTCCCGTCGCATACTGGGCCGTCACCAGAACGTCGGGTCCCGGGCTGGCCAGGACGACGGCCCATACACCGACAAGCGGACTCAGCTGCATCCAAGACGTCATGCGGCGATCATGCCTCGCCGACTCGATGTAGCACACACGGATTTCGCGATGCGGACGATCCGACGCCACGCCCACGCAAGCACCGGTCCGCCTCTGCGCTCACGCACGAGCGTCCTCCCGGGCGGTCCGGGAGGACGCTCGATGTACAACAGCCGTCGGTATCACGTCAGTTGTAGCTCTTGCGAGGATGGTGTCGGACCGCGGCGTGCTTGTTGTGCTTGTCCGGGCACTTCACGTTGACCGTCTGGTTCTGGTTCTGGTTCTGGTTCTGGGACTGGGACTGGGTGTTGGTGACGGTGACGTTGACGGTGATGGCGACGGAGCTCGGGTCTTGCAAGGCGGCACGGCCAACCTTGCCGACGCGGAAGTTGCTCGCGACGGTCTTCCCTGCCAAGGAGGGCGAGATACCCACGGTCAGGGTGATGGGCGTGTATGCCTGCCGAGGTCCCAGGGCGTCAGGTCGGGTGCACCTCAGACTGGGTGCCGTCGTGCAGTTCCAGCCGCTTCCGCCGGCAGCGAGTGCGGTCATGCCCGCGGGCAGGGTAGCGATGACCTTGGTGCTGGCCCCGCCGGTCGCGCCGGGCCCGGCGTTGCCGACGTTGAGGGTGTAGGTCCCCGTCTCGCCCGCGACGAACGCTTGGTGATGGGACTCGGCGAGGGTGAACGAAAACCCGGTACCGGCGTGGGCAGGCGCGACGAGCGCGGTCGACAACCCGGCCGCCATCACAACGGGAAGCGAAGCGACCAGCAGCCGTCGTCGGGATTTTTGCATCACATTGTCTCCTTGAGGAGCTGTCGGCCATCGCCTGCCACTGCGTTCCCGGGCAGTTCGGACACGAGATCCGAACCGCAGCAGCGAGGAGACGGCAACGTATGGGAACCCCAGGCCTCGGAAACCGACAACCTGGGCGAAAGCATCTATACCTTCAAGGAAACGGCGCATTACCAGGATTGGTCGTATATACCTACCAAGCACCCGAACAGCGCATCTCGTTACGGCAACCAGAGCACGGCGCAGGGGGCGCTTGTTCACACACGAGCGCCCTCCCGGGCCGTTCTCGGGCCGTGGAAGGGCGCTCATTGGTGACCGATGCCGACAACTGCCGACAGCTCGGCAGCAGGTTCTGGCGTTGATCGATGAGGCGGCCGCAGGTCACGGCCACCCGTGATCAGTTGTGGGTGTGCAGGATGTCGTTCAGTCCGCCCCACACCGCGTTGTTCGGCCGGGCCTCGACCGCGCCGGTGACCGAGTTGCGGCGGAAGAGGATGTTGGAGGCGCCGCTCAGGTCGCGCGCCTTGACGATCTGGCCGTCGGGCATCGTCACGCGGGTGCCCGCGGTGACGTACAGGCCGGCCTCGACCACGCACTCGTCGCCGAGGGCGATGCCGACGCCCGCCTCGGCGCCGATGAGGCAGCGCTCGCCGATGGAGATGATCACGTTGCCGCCGCCGGACAGCGTGCCCATGGTGGAGGCGCCGCCGCCGATGTCGGAGCCGTTGCCGACGACCACGCCCGCGGAGATACGGCCCTCGACCATGGAGGTGCCGAGCGTGCCCGCGTTGAAGTTGACGAAGCCCTCGTGCATGACCGTGGTGCCCTCGGCGAGGTGGGCGCCCAGGCGGACCCGGTCGGCGTCGGCGATGCGGACGCCCTTCGGGGCGACGTAGTCCGTCATGCGCGGGAACTTGTCGATCGAGGTGACCTGGAGGTGCAGGCCCTCGGCGCGGGCGTTGAGGCGCACCTTCTCGAGGTCGTCCACGGCGACCGGGCCGAGCGAGGTCCAGGCGACGTTGGCGAGGTGGCCGAAGATGCCGTCCAGGCTCTGGCCGTGCGGCTTGACCAGGCGGTGCGAGAGCAGGTGCAGACGCAGGTAGACGTCGTGACCGTCGACCGGCTTCTCGTCGAGGGAGGAGATGACCGTGCGGACCGCTACCACCTCGACGTCGCGCCGGGGGTCCGGACCGATCGCGTCGGCGGCGCCCTCACCGAGCAGTTCCACGGCCTGCTCGACCGACAGCGTCTCGGTGCCGGACGGGCCGGGCTCGGCGACGAGTTCGGGGGCGGGGAACCAGGTGTCGAGGACGGTGCCGTCGGCGGCCATCGTGGCGAGGCCGGCGGCCACGGCGCCGGTGGTGCGGGGAGCGTTCGTGTCGGTCATGAGGGAAACCTAACCTGGGCGGCGTCCCCCAGGCGAACCGCGTCCGCCGCACCGCCCGCGAGCGCCCCGTCGATCGGCACTGATCAGAGCCGATCGGCGCCGGATCACTCCGGGATCACTCCGGGACGACCCTCGCCAGCACCTCCCGCGCGTACCCCTCGTCGTACGCGGCCCCCGTCAGCAGCACCTGCAGGCAGATCCCGTCCATCAAGGCGAGCAGCGCCCGTGCCGTCACCGGATCGGTGCGCCGGGCCAGCCGGTCCGCCGTCTCCTCGGTCCACTCGGCCGCGACCGGTCGCAGGGCGGGGCGCCGCAGGGCCGCCAGATACAGCTCGTACTCCAGCTCCACGCCCTGCCGGTCGCCGCCGAGCCACTCGCCGAGCACGTGCGCGAGGGCCGCCGCGAGGTCGCCCTGCGTGTCGTCGAGGACGCCGCTGCCGGCCAGGGCCTTGGCGAAGCCCTCGTTGGCCTGGCGCAGGGCGGCGACCATCAGGTCGTCGAGGGTCGAGAAGTGGTACGTCGTGGAGCCCAGCGGCACGTTCGCCTCGGCGGCCACGGAGCGGTGGGTCAGGCCCGCGATGCCCTTCTTGCCGACGACCCGGATCGCCGCGTCGATGATCCGCTGCCGCCGCTCGGGGTCGTAACGCCGGGGCATCAGTGCGCGCCGCCCAGGTTCAGCACGACCACTCCAGCGACGATCAGCAGGATCCCGGCGGCCTTCGTCCAGCTCAGCCCCTCGCCGAACAGCACCAGTCCGAGCGCGGCCACGGCCGCCGTGCCCACGCCCGCCCAGATCGCGTACGCCGTGCCGATCGACACGGTCTTCAGGGTGCGGGCCAGCAGGGCGAAGGCGACCACGTACCCGAGGGCGGTCAGCAGCGACGGTCCCGGCCTGCTGAAGCCGTCGCTGTACTTCATGGCCGTCGTGGCGATCACCTCGGCCGCGATCGCGCCGGCGAGTAGCACATACCCCATGTGTACGAGCGTACATAGCGAGGTGTCGGGTGGGGGCGGATACGCGAAACGGCGAGGACCCTTCTCGGGTGCCTCGCCGTTTCCCTGCGGCTCGTGGTCTCGGACCTCCGCAGCCGGCCTCAGACGTTGAAGCCCAGCGCCCGCAACTGCTCGCGGCCGTCGTCCGTGATCTTGTCCGGGCCCCACGGCGGCATCCAGACCCAGTTGATGCGCAGCTCGCTGACCAGGCCCTCCGTCGCGTCCTTGGCCTGGGACTCGATGACGTCCGTCAGCGGGCAGGCCGCCGACGTCAGGGTCATGTCGATGGTCGCCACGTTCGAGTCGTCGACGTGGATGCCGTAGATGAGGCCGAGGTTGACGACGTCGATGCCCAGCTCGGGGTCGACGACGTCCATCAGGGCCTCACGGAGCTCCTCCTCCGAGGCCGGCTTCATCTCCACGGTGTCGCTCATGCCGTCTTCCTTTCGGCGTCGGCCTCGTCCAGTGCCTGGGCCGTCGCGTCCTTCCACGCCATCCAGCTGAGGAGGGCGCACTTGACCCGCGCGGGGTACTTGGAGACACCGGCGAACGCGACCGCGTCCTCCAGGATCTCCTCCATGGCGTCGTCGGGCTCGATACGGCCCTTGGACTGCATCAGCTCCAGGAAGGTCTCCTGGATCTTCTGCGCCTCGGCCAGCTCCTTGCCGACGAGGAGTTCGTTCAGTACGGACGCCGAGGCCTGGCTGATGGAGCAGCCCTGGCCCTCGTACGAGACGTCCTCGACGGTCGTGCCGTCGTACTTCACGCGAAGGGTGATCTCGTCGCCACACGTCGGGTTCACATGATGCACCTCGGCGTCGCCATCCCGAAGACCACGCCCGTGAGGGTTCTTGTAGTGGTCCAGGATGACCTCCTGGTACATGGAGTCCAGCTTCATGTGATTGCTCGTCCCGTCAGCCGAAGAAGTTCCGTACGTGCTCCAGGCCGTCGACCAGGGCATCGACCTCGGCCGGCGTGGAGTACAGATAGAACGACGCTCGCGTGGTCGCCGGAATTCCGTAGCGCAGGCAGACCGGTCGCGCGCAGTGGTGGCCGACGCGGACCGCGATGCCCTGCTCGTCGAGGACCTGGCCCACGTCGTGCGGGTGGATGTCGCCGAGCGTGAAGGAGATCGCCGCGCCGCGGTCCTCGGCCGTGGTCGGACCGATGATCCTCAGGTCGGGGACCTCGCGCAGCTTCCGCACCGCGTACTCGGTGAGCGCGTGCTCGTGGGCGAGGATCTTGTCCATGCCGATCGAGTTGAGGTAGTCGATCGCCGCGCCGAGGCCGACCGCCTGCGCGATCGGGGGCGTGCCCGCCTCGAACTTGTGGGGCGCAGGGGCGTACGTCGAGGAGTGCATCGACACCGTCTCGATCATCTCGCCGCCGCCGAGGAACGGAGGCAGATCCTCCAGCAGCTCCTGGCGGCCCCACAGGACGCCGATGCCGGTCGGGCCGCACATCTTGTGGCCGGTGAAGGCCACGAAGTCGGCGCCGAGGGCCTGGACGTCGAGCGGCATGTGCGGTGCCGCCTGCGAGGCGTCGATGCAGACGAGCGCGCCGACCTCCTGGGCGCGGCGCACGATCGCCTCGACCGGGTTGACCGTGCCCAGGATGTTGGAGACCAGCACGAAGGAGACGATCTTCGTCTTCTCGGTGATGATCTCGTTGATGTTGGACAGGTCGAGGCGGCCCTCGTCGGTCAGGCCGAACCACTTCAGCTTCGCGCCCGTGCGCTGCGCGAGCAGCTGCCACGGCACGATGTTGGAGTGGTGCTCCATCTCCGTGATGACGATCTCGGTCTCGTGGTCCACCCGGTAGGGCTCGTCGGCCCAGCCGAGCATGTTGGCCACGAGGTTGAGCGACTCGGAGGCGTTCTTGGTGAAGATCACCTCGTCGCGGCTGGGCGCGTTGACGAAGTCCGCGACCTTGTCGCGCGCGCCCTCGTACAGCGCCGTGGCCTCCTCGGCGAGCACATGCACACCGCGGTGGACGTTGGCGTTGTAGCGCTCGTAATACTCACTGAGTGCGTCCAGCACCTGGCGCGGCTTCTGCGAGGTCGCCGCGTTGTCCAGGTACACGAGCTTCTTGTCGTCGTGGACCAGGCGGTCCAGGACGGGGAAGTCCTTGCGGATCGCCTCGGTGTCGAGGAGGCCCGGCAGCTGAGTCACGCGGATACGCCGCCCTTCGTGTACGCCTCGTAGCCCTCGTCCTCCAGCTTGTCGGCGAGCTCGGCACCGCCGGACTCGACGATGCGGCCGCCGGAGAAGACGTGGACGTAGTCCGGCTTGATGTAGCGCAGGATGCGCGTGTAGTGGGTGATGAGCAGGGTGCCGACCTCGCCGGTCTCGCGGACGCGGTTGACGCCCTCGGAGACGATGCGCAGCGCGTCGACGTCGAGGCCGGAGTCGGTCTCGTCGAGGATCGCGATCTGCGGCTTGAGGAGCTCCAGCTGGAGGATCTCGTGGCGCTTCTTCTCACCGCCGGAGAAGCCCTCGTTGACGTTGCGCTCGGCGAAGGCCGGGTCCATGTTGAGGCGCTCCATGGCCTCCTTGACCTCCTTCACCCAGGTGCGCAGCTTGGGGGCCTCGCCGCGGACGGCGGTGGCGGAGGTGCGCAGGAAGTTGGAGACGGAGACGCCGGGGACCTCGACCGGGTACTGCATGGCGAGGAACAGGCCGGCGCGGGCGCGCTCGTCGACGGACATCGCGAGGACGTCCTCGCCGTCGAGGGTGACGGTGCCCTGGGTGATCGTGTACTTCGGGTGACCCGCGAGCGAGTAGGCGAGGGTCGACTTGCCCGAGCCGTTGGGGCCCATGATGGCGTGCGTCTCGCCCTGCTTCACGGTGAGGTCGACGCCCTTGAGGATCTCCTTCGTGGCGTTGTCGGCCTCGACGGTGACGTGCAGGTCTCGGATTTCAAGCGTTGCCATGGGTGCCTCAGGACTCCTGGGTGACGGAGACGAGAACGTCGTCCCCTTCGATCTTTACGGGGTATACGGGGACAGGGCGCGTCGCGGGAAGGCCGGACGGCTTGCCGGTGCGCAGGTCGAAGCAGGAACCGTGCAGCCAGCACTCGATCTGGCCGTCCTCCACCTCGCCCTCGGAGAGCGACACGTTCGCGTGCGAGCAGATGTCGTAGATCGCGAACACCTCGCCCTCGGTCTTCACGACCGAGACCGGCGTGCCGTCGAGTTCCACCCGCTTCGGGGTGTCCTCCTCCAGCTCGCTCAGTCCGCAGACGCGTACGAAGGAGCTCATGCGACCGACGCCTCCAGCTCCTCTTCGATCTTGGCGAGGAGGCGCTCCTCGATGTCCGCGACACCGATCTGCTGGACCAGGCCGGCGAAGAAGCCGCGGACCACCAGGCGACGGGCCTCGTGCTGCGGGATGCCGCGGGCCATCAGGTAGAAGAGCTGCTCGTCGTCGAAGCGGCCGGTGGCCGAGGCGTGGCCGGCGCCGACGATCTCGCCGGTCTCGATCTCCAGGTTCGGCACCGAGTCGACGCGCGCGCCGTCGGTGAGAACCAGGTTGCGGTTCATCTCGTACGTGTCCGTGCCCTCGGCCTTGGCCTCGATGAGCACGTCACCGATCCAGACCGCGTGCGCGTCCTCGCCCTGCAGCGCGCCCTTGTAGGCGACGTTGGACTTGCAGTGCGGGGTGTTGTGCGTGACCAGCAGGCGGTGCTCCTGGTGCTGGCCGGCGTCGGTGAAGTACAGGCCGTACAGCTCGGCCTCGCCGCCGGTGCCCGCGTAGGTGATGCGCGGGTGCAGGCGGACGACGTCGCCGCCGAAGGTGACGACGACCGACTTGAAGGACGCGTCCCGGCCGACGAGGGTGTTGTGCTGGGCCACGTGCACGGCCTTGTCGTCCCAGTCCTGGACGGAGACGACGGTCAGCTTGGCGCCGTCGCCCAGGATGTAGTCGACGTTGGCGGCGAGCACCGCATCACCGGTGTGGTCGATGACCACGACGGCCTCGGCGAAGGCGCCCAGCTCGATCACCTGGTGGCCGTAGGCGGTGCCGCCCTCGCCGTGCACCGCGATGCGGATCGGCTCGGAGAGGACGGTCTCCTTGGCGACGGTCACGACCGAGGCCTGCTCGAAGGCGGAGTACGCCTGGGCGGCGACGCGGTCCACCGGGGTACCCGCCTTGCCGAGCCGCGCGTCGTCGCGGCCGACGGTCTCGACGGTGACGCCCTCGGGGGTCTCGACGGCGACCTTGACGCCCTCGCCGGTGGCGACGGCGGTGCCGTCGTGCAGACCGCGCAGACGCTCCAGCGGGGTGAACCGCCACTCCTCCTCGCGGCCATGCGGGACGGGGAAGTCCGCCACGTCGAAGGAGGGGGGTGCGCTCATGCGCGTGGCGACGGTCGACTCCGCGGCGACCGCGATCGAGCCCGCGGTAGTCGAGCCCAGCGGTGGGGGTCCCCCCGCCCGAGCGGATTCGAGGGTGGGGGAGTTCTGAGCCTCAGCCATGGCTGTCGTAGTACTCGCTTTCTTGCGTGAGTGGCGTGATGGGGAGGGCAGTCGGCGGTCAGCCGACCGCGCCCTCCATCTGCAGCTCGATCAGCCGGTTGAGCTCCAGCGCGTACTCCATCGGCAGCTCCTTGGCGATCGGCTCGACGAAGCCGCGCACGATCATGGCCATGGCCTCGAACTCGCTCAGGCCGCGGCTCATCAGGTAGAAGAGCTGGTCCTCGGAGACCTTGGAGACGGTCGCCTCGTGGCCCATGGACACGTCGTCCTCGCGGACGTCGACGTACGGGTAGGTGTCCGAGCGGGAGATGGTGTCGACGAGCAGCGCGTCGCACAGCACGTTCGACTTGGCGCCCGGGGCGCCCTCGCCGATCTCGATCAGACCGCGGTAGGAGGTACGGCCGCCACCGCGGGCCACCGACTTGGAGACGATGTTGGACGAGGTGTTCGGCGCCATGTGGACCATCTTGGCGCCGGCGTCCTGGTGCTGGCCCTCGCCCGCGAAGGCGATGGAGAGGGTCTCGCCCTTGGCGTGCTCGCCCATCAGGTAGACGGCCGGGTACTTCATCGTCACCTTGGAGCCGATGTTGCCGTCGATCCACTCCATGGTCGCGCCCTCGTAGGCGACGGCGCGCTTGGTGACCAGGTTGTAGACGTTGTTCGACCAGTTCTGGATGGTCGTGTAGCGGCAGCGGGCGTTCTTCTTGACGATGATCTCGACGACCGCGGAGTGCAGCGAGTCCGACTGGTAGATCGGGGCCGTGCAGCCCTCGACGTAGTGCACGTAGGCACCCTCGTCGACGATGATCAGGGTCCGCTCGAACTGACCCATGTTCTCCGTGTTGATGCGGAAGTAGGCCTGGAGCGGGATCTCGACGTGGACGCCCGGCGGGACGTAGATGAAGGAGCCGCCCGACCACACGGCGGTGTTCAGCGAGGCGAACTTGTTGTCACCGGCGGGGATGACGGTGCCGAAGTACTCCTTGAAGAGCTCCGGGTGCTCCTTCAGCGCGGTGTCGGTGTCGAGGAAGATGACGCCCTGCTCCTCCAGGTCCTCGCGGATCTGGTGGTAGACAACCTCGGACTCGTACTGGGCCGCGACACCGGCGACGAGGCGCTGCTTCTCCGCCTCCGGGATGCCGAGCTTGTCGTACGTGTTCTTGATGTCCTCGGGCAGGTCTTCCCAGGACTCCGCCTGCTTCTCCGTGGAGCGCACGAAGTACTTGATGTTGTCGAAGTCGATGCCCGACAGATCCGAGCCCCAGTTCGGCATCGGCTTCTTGTCGAACAGCCGCAGGCCCTTGAGGCGCAGCTTGGTCATCCACTCCGGCTCGGACTTCTTCGCCGAGATGTCGCGGACGACGGCCTCGCTCAGGCCGCGCTTCGCTGCGGCACCGGCTACGTCGGAGTCGGCCCAGCCGTATTCGTACTTGCCCAGGCCCTCGAGTTCGGGGTGAGCAGTCTCCGTGGGGAGAGTCATGCGGGGTTCCTCCCGGCCGTGCTTGCAGATGCGTCAGTGGAAATCTTGGGGATGAACGTCGTGCAGACGCCGTCGCCGTGGGCGATCGTCGCCAGTCGCTGGACGTGGGTTCCGAGCAGCTCGGCGAAGATCTCGGTCTCCGCCTCGCACAGCTGGGGGAACTGCTCCGCGACGTGGGCGACGGGGCAGTGGTGCTGGCACAGCTGCTCGCCGACCGGTGCGCTGCGCGCCGTAGCAGCGTACCCGTCCACGCTCAAGGCCTTGGCCAGCGCTTCGGTCCGCTCGTCGGGGGCGGCGTCCTCGATCGCCTTGCGGTACGCGTTCGCCTGGGCGGCGATCCGGGCCCGGGCGAAGGCGACGACAGCGTCCTTGCCGCCTCCGTGCTCGGCGATCCACTGGAGCGCGTCCACGGCGAGCTTGTCGTACGACTGGTCGAAGGCGTCGCGGCCGCAGTCGGTGAGCGCGAAGGCCTTGGCGGGGCGGCCGCGGGTCCGCGTGCCGTACACCCGCCGCTCGCGTGCCTCCACGACGTCGTCGGCGACCAGGGCGTCGAGGTGGCGCCGCACCGCCGCCGGGGTCAGCCCGAGCCGGCCCGCGAGTTCGGTGACGGTCGACGGGCCGTGATCCAGGATGGACCGCGCGACCCGGTTCCGCGTCGAACGCTCCCCGGTCGCGAGCTCCTCCTGCCGAGACCCCATGGGGGTCTCCCGAGCCTCGCCGACGTTTTTCACAACGCCATTGTTGCGTAATTCCTCAGGGCCTGACAAGCCGAGCCTGTACGGCAGATGGTGCCTTTCATCACTTAGGCATACCTAACGTGACCTGCGAAAACGATCTATCGATCGATCGGCGACAGGTCGGCGCCACATCGTTCACCGACGCAATTCGATGGCGCCGCACACCCCGCTCCGGCACACTTCCGGGCCATGCCCGAACCCTCCGTGACCAGCGCAGTCGCCGCCCCGCTCGTGACCCGCGACACCGTCTCGGCGCAGTTGCGCGGGCTGGGCGTCGAGACCGGTGAGATTCTCCTCGTCCATTCGTCACTGCGTTCCCTCGGATGGGTGTGCGGAGGCGCGGTCGCGGTGGTCCAGGGGCTCCTCGACGCCGTCGGCCCGCACGGCACGCTCGTGGTCCCCACCCAGTCCGCCGACCTCTCCGACCCGGCGGTGTGGCAGAACCCGCCGGTGCCCGAGGAGTGGTGGGACACGATCCGCGCCACGATGCCCGCGTACGACCCCCTCGTCACGCCGTCCCGCGGGGTCGGCGTGATCCCGGAGACCCTGCGGACCTGGCCGGGCGCCCTGCGCAGCGCGCACCCCCAGACCTCCTTCGCGGCCCTCGGCGCCCGCGCCGCGGAGATCACCGGCGGCCACGCGCCCGACTGCCGGCTCGGCGAGCGCAGCCCGCTGGCCCGGCTGGAGCGGGCGGGCGCCCGGGTGCTGCTGCTCGGCGCGGGCTACGACGCGTGCACCGCCTTCCACCTCGCCGAGTACCGCATACCGTCGCCGCTCGTCCGGGTGGGCCGCCCCGGCCCCGCCGGATGGGAGACGGTCACGGAGGTGTCGATCACCTCGGAGCAATTCGACGAGCTGGGGCACGACTTCGAGCGCGACCGCCCGGTCGTCCGCGGCACGGTGGGCGCGGCCGGCGTACGGCTGTTCCCCGTGGCCGACGCGGTGGCGTACGCCGAGCGGTGGCTGCCGATGCACCGGCCACGTGAGGAGGAGTTCGCGCACCCCCACTCCTGAGAGCCGAACGGCGTACTTAGACTCTGTCCTCATGCGAAGTGAGCCCGCGCGCCCGTCTCCCGGCCACCACCCCTCAGGGAGACGCTTCGCGTCGCACCCGCTCATCGAGGTCCAGGCCCTGGTGAAGCGGTACGGCACGAAGACCGCGGTGGACGGCCTCGACCTGGTGGCCCGGGCGGGGATCACCGCCGTCCTCGGTCCCAACGGGGCGGGCAAGACGACCACGATCGAGACCTGCGAGGGATACCGGAGGCCGGACTCCGGCACGGTGCGCGTCCTGGGCCTCGACCCGGTCGCGGACTCCGCCGCGCTGCGCCCCCGCATCGGCGTGATGCTGCAGTCCGGCGGTGTCTACTCGGGCGCGCGCGCCGACGAGATGCTGCGGCACGTGGCCCGGCTGCACGCGCACCCGCTGAACGTGGACGCGCTCATCGAGCGACTCGGCCTCGGCGCCTGCGGCCGGACCTCCTACCGCCGCCTGTCCGGCGGCCAGCAGCAGCGGCTCGCGCTGGCGATGGCCGTCGTGGGCCGCCCGGAGCTGGTGTTCCTGGACGAGCCGACGGCCGGCCTCGATCCGCAGGCCCGCCGGGCCACCTGGGACCTGGTGCGGGACCTGCGCGCCGACGGTGTCTCGGTGATCCTCACGACCCACCACATGGACGAGGCCGAGCAGCTCGCCGACGACGTCGCCATCATCGACGGCGGCAAGGTGATCACCCAGGGCTCCCCGGACGAGCTGTGCCGCGGCGGCGCCGAGAACACGCTGCGCTTCACGGGCCGCCCCGGACTGGACGTCAGCTCCCTGCTCAAGGCGCTCCCCGCGGACTGCGCGGCCGCCGAGCTGACGCCGGGCTCGTACCGGGTCGTCGGCAAGGTCGATCCGCAGCTGCTGGCGACCGTGACCTCGTGGTGCGCGCAACACGGGGTGATGCCGGACCGGATCTCGGTCGAACGGCACACCCTCGAAGACGTCTTCCTGGAGCTGACCGGCAAGGAGCTGCGCTCGTGACGACGACCACCAGCACGGGCTCGTACGCCCCGAAGCCGGGCGCCGCCCCCCTCCCGCGGATGATCGCGGCCCAGGCCGCGCTCGAGACCAGGATGCTGATGCGCAACGGCGAGCAGCTGCTGCTGACCGTCGTGATCCCGACGCTGCTGCTGGTCCTGTTCAGCTCGGTCGACATCGTGGACACCGGCGCGGGCAGGGCGGTCGACTTCCTCACCCCGGGCATCCTCGCGCTCGCCGTGATGTCGACGGCGTTCACCGGGCAGGCCATCGCGACCGGCTTCGAGCGCCGCTACGGCGTCCTGAAGCGGCTGGCCTCCTCGCCCCTGCCCCGCTGGGGGCTGATGACCGCCAAGACGGCGGCCGTGCTGGTCACGGAGGTCCTGCAGGTGATCCTACTGACGGTCATCGCCGTCGCGCTGGGCTGGTCGCCGCACGGCAACCCGGCCGCCGTACTGCTCCTGCTGGTCCTGGGTACGGCCGCCTTCTCGGGCCTCGGCCTGCTCATGGCGGGCACGCTGAAGGCGGAGGCGACGCTGGCCGCCGCCAACCTGGTCTTCCTGCTGCTGCTCGTCGGCGGCGGCGTGATCGTCCCGCTGGACAAGTTCCCGGGCGGCGTCCAGGACGTCCTCGGGTTGCTGCCCATCTCGGCGCTGTCGGACGGGCTGCGCGAGGTGCTCCGGCACGGGGCCGGGATGCCGTGGGGCGACCTGGGGATCCTGGGCGTGTGGGCGGTCGTGGGGCTGGCGGCGGCCGGGAAGTTCTTCCGCTGGGAGTGACCCGCTCGGGGTGACCTGCGCGAAGGCCAGGGGGTGGACCCTCGTGAACGTGTGCACAAGCGGGGCGCCTACGATGGTGCGCGTGCCAAAGCTGACCCGCGCCGACGCCGTTGCGGCCCTGCGCAACCCGCTCGCCTTCATCGCCGCACGCTGGACCCCGGACCCCCGGACCGTCCAGCGGGCCGCGCTCGCCGCACTCGTGATGTCGGTGGTCATCGTCGTCACCGGCGGCGCCGTCCGGCTGACCGGCTCGGGCCTGGGCTGCCCGACCTGGCCCACCTGCACCGAGACCTCGCTGACCACCACCCGCGCGATGGGCATCCACGGGGTCATCGAGTTCGGCAACCGCATGCTGACGTACGTGCTGTGCGCCGCCGTCGGCTGGGCCATCATCGCCGCGCGCGCCGAGAAGCCGTGGCGGCGTGGCCTCACTCGGCTGGGCTGGGCGCAGTTCTGGGTGGTCATGGGCAACGCGGTGCTCGGCGGCATCGTGGTGCTCGTCGGCCTCAACCCCTACACGGTCGCGGCCCACTTCCTGCTCTCCACGGCGCTCATCACCGTCGCCGCGGTGATGTGGCAGCGCACCCGTGAGGGCGACGCGTCCGCGCGTCCGCTGGTCGGCAAGTCCGTGGGCCAGCTGGTGTGGTTCCTGGTGGGCGCCTCGCTGCTGCTCATCGTGGCCGGCACGGTGGTGACCGGCGCGGGTCCGCACGCGGGCGACTCCAGGGAGGTCCACCGGATCCCCATCGACTGGGAGACGGTCGCCAAGCTGCACGCCGTGCTCGCCTGGATCGTGGTGACGCTGACGTTCGCGCTGTGGTTCGTCCTGAAGGCGGTCGACGCGCCGAAGGGTCCGCTGGACCGTACCCGTGAGCTGTTCCTGATCCTGCTCGCGCAGGGCGTCATCGGCTACGTCCAGTACTTCACGCACCTCCCGGAACTCCTCGTCGGCCTGCACATGCTGGGCTCCGGCCTCATCTGGATCTGGGTGCTGCGGGTCCTGCTGTCGCTGCGGGAACGCGCGCAGGTGGTGGCGGACCTGCCGGGTCCCTCGGTGGAGACGGCGCCGGCCACGGTCTGAGACGGCCCGGCGAAGGTCTGAAGCGGCCCGGCGAGCCCGGCGTTTCAGGCCAGCCCGTAGACCCGCCGGGCGTTGCCCGCCGCCACCATCCCGGCCACCCGCTGCGCGTCCCCCAGCGACCACGCCCCCTCGGCGACCCAGCCGCCCAGCACCCTCCCGAGGGCCTCGCGGAACAGCCGTGCCCCGACGACGTGCAGCTCGGGCAGCCCGCCGGCGCCGCTGGAGAAGAGGATCTTGCCGAACGGGGCCAGCTCCAGGATCTCGGCGAGCACCGTCGCCGCACGGGCCCCGGTGCGGACGAGCGCGGCGCCCGAGTCGGCGTACACATGCGGGAAGACGCCCGCGAGGTGGGCGGCGTGGCGGTGGTACGGATAGCCGTGCAGCAGGACCAGATCGGTGCCGAGGCCGGCGGTGGCGCGGACGAAGTCCGTCAGGAGCACCGGGTCCGTACGGTCGATGCGCGCCCCCGATTCGCCGAGCCCGGCGTGCAGTTGCAGGGGCAGCCCCGAGGCGACCGCGATCCACAGCAGGTGCCGCAGCAGCACCGGGTCGCTCAGCCGGCCGCCGACCCGGCGCCCCGCGAGCCACCGGCCCGCCGCTCCCCGCACCTCGCCCGGTCCGGGCGGCTCGGGAGCGAGCGCCAGTCCGTGCCGCACACCCGCCACGGAGGTGAAGGCGACGGCACCGGTGGCGGCACCGTGCACCGACTCGGCGAGGTTGGCGAGAAAGGACTCGACGGTGCCGGAGGTGTCGGCGACCTGCTCGGCCAGAAGCTCCAGGCGGACGATCTCGCGGACCTCCGCATCCCCCGCCGAGGCCAGTTCGGCCGGTCCGGTGAGGTCGCCGGGCAGGCCGGTGTCGACGAGGTACGTCGTGATGCCGCTGCCCCGCAGCAACCTGCGGCCCGCTTCCAGTACGCCGATCTCACGACGCCGGGCGAGATAACGGGCGGGCGGGCAGTGCGGATCCAGGCCGAGCAGCGGGGGGCACCACCGGCGTACGGCGAAACCCGTCTGCGTGTCGAAGAGCGTGGTGCCCGGCGCGGGCGGCCCCTCGGTGCGCGCCAGTTGGGCCTCGAAGGTGCCGAGGCCCAGCTCCGTTCTCAGCACACCGTGGCAGTACTGATCCACCAGCGACGGCGTTTCGATCATCCCGGCTCCCCGTGGCTGGGCCGTGTCCGCAAGGGACTCCTACGGTCCTAACGGGTGAGCCGGGCGTCAGGTGTTGCTCGGACCGCCCAGTTGGATCCCGGCCATGCGGGTCCACTCGTACGGGCCCGTCTTCACCTTGGCGGCGAACTCGCCGTCGAACGCCTCGTGGACGGTGATCCCGGCCTTCTCCACCGCCTGCTCGGCGATGGCGTAGCTGGGCGCCACCAGGTCGCCCCAGCCGCCGTCCTCGCCGACGAGCACGATGCGGGCGCCCTCCTCGCCGATGTAGGCCACCTGGCCCTCGGCGCCGCCGTGCGCCTTGGAGAAGGCGTCGATCTGCCGGGCGAGCTTGGCGGCCTTGCGCTCGGCCTTCGCGTCAACCTGCTGCGTGTCTGCCATGGTCAGGATGCTACCGACGGGTAGATCAAACGGCGACGGGCGGGGTGCGTGGCCTTGACCACGAACCCCGCCCGTCACGGCGTACGAGAAGAGGAAGTACTGGAAGTACTAGCGGAGGAAGGGGTCCACCGCGACCGCGACGAAGAGGATCGACACATAGGTGATCGACCAGTGGAACAGGCGCATCTCCTTCAGCTTGGCGCCCGTCACCTCCGCCTTCGCACGGTTCTGCAGGCCGTGCGCCTCCCAGAGCCAGAAGCCGCCGGCCGCCAGCGCGACCGCCGTGTAGAACCAGCCCGTGTAGCCGAGCGGGGTCAGCAGCAGCGAGACGGCGACCATCACCCAGCTGTAGATCACGATCTGCTTGGCGACGACCTTGTTGGAGGCGACGACCGGCAGCATCGGCACGCCCACGCGCGCGTAGTCCTCCTTGACCCGCATGGACAGCGGCCAGTAGTGCGGCGGCGTCCAGAAGAACATGACAAGGAAGAGGATGACCGGCGCCCACGACAGGGAGTCGGTGACGGACGACCAGCCGATGAGGACGGGCAGGCAGCCCGCGATGCCGCCCCAGACGATGTTCTGCGACGTACGCCGCTTGAGGAGCATCGTGTACACGACTACGTAGAACAGGAGCGCTCCGAGCGACAGCCACGCCGACAGCCAGTTGACGGTGAGTCCGAACAGCAGCGTCGAGACGACCGCCAGCGTGATGCCGAAGGCGAGGCACTCACGGGGGCTCACCATGCCGGTGACGAGCGGGCGCTGCGAGGTGCGGTCCATGAGCGCGTCGATGTCACGGTCGATGTACATGTTCAGCGCGTTGGCGCCGCCCGCGGAGAGGTAGCCGCCGACGCAGGTCAGCAGCACCAGCTTCAGGTCGGGCACGCCCTGCTGGGCCAGGAACATCACCGGGACGGTGGTGATGAGCAGCAGCTCGATGATCCGCGGCTTGGTCAGCGCCACGAACGCCTTGACACGGGCCCCGAACGGCCGGTGGCTCGGGCTCTGAGTCGCACCGAGTTCCCCCAAGGCCCGAACGGTAGGGGAGGTGGCCCCACCCTCCCCCGTAGCCCTGAGGGCACGGGCGGTACCCCCAGGACGGGATTCGACGGCCGTCACGCACACCCCTGACAGAGACATCCCAGCGAGCCCGCCGTGTGAACTGTCGGTAAAGGGCCCGCGCGTACCACGCCACTGTAGACGTTGCCCAGACCCGGTCATTTCCCGGGGGTCGGGTCATGTCGGGGCGGCTCGTTTCCCGGCCGTGTCCGAGGCGCGGGGAGGGTCGGTCGAGAGGTCGGTGAGCGGTCGGATGAGCGGGGCCGTATTCATGTGTCGAGCGCGGTCCCGACCGATCGGGAGGCGGATCGGCGGGAGTCCCGGCAGTCTGGAATGACTCGAAAAAATGCACGTCCTCACGGGGGTAGGCTCGACAGCGGCCGGTGGGCACCGAGTGCGCCGGCAGCCGGGGGCTGTACGCCCACACGACCGGTAACCGACATGTGGAGAGGAGCCCTGACTCAGGGTGAGCACCAAGCCGACCACCACAGACCTCGAGTGGACCGAACTGGACCAGCGGGCCGTGGACACCGCCCGCGTCCTGGCTGCCGACGCCGTACAGAAGGTCGGCAACGGCCATCCCGGTACGGCGATGAGCCTGGCACCGGCCGCGTACACCCTCTTCCAGAAGGTGATGCGGCACGACCCGGCCGACCCCGACTGGGTCGCGCGCGACCGCTTCGTGCTGTCCGCGGGTCACTCGTCCCTGACCCTCTACACACAGCTCTACCTGGCCGGCTTCGGTCTGGAGCTGGACGACCTGAAGGCGTTCCGCACCTGGGGCTCGAAGACCCCGGGCCACCCGGAGTACGGGCACACGGTGGGCGTCGAGACGACGACCGGCCCGCTCGGCCAGGGTGTGGCCAACGCGGTCGGCATGGCCATGGCCTCGCGTTTCGAGCGCGGCCTGTTCGACCCGGACGCTCCGCAGGGCGACTCCCCCTTCGACCACTTCATCTACTGCATCGCCGGTGACGGCTGCCTGCAGGAGGGCGTCTCCGCGGAGGCCTCCTCGATGGCGGGCCACCAGCAGCTCGGCAACCTGATCCTGCTGTGGGACGACAACCACATCTCGATCGAGGGCGACACCGAGACGGCCGTCTCCGAGGACACCTGCAAGCGCTACGAGGCCTACGGCTGGCACGTGCAGCGCGTCGAGCCGAAGCCCACCGGCGACCTGGACCCGCACGCCCTGTACGAGGCGATCGAGGCCGCGAAGCAGGTGACGGACAGGCCGTCCTTCATCGCGATGCGCTCGATCATCGCCTGGCCGGCCCCGAGCGCGCAGAACACCGAGGCCGCGCACGGCTCGGCCCTGGGCGAGGAGGAGGTCGCGGCCACCAAGCGCGTCCTCGGCTTCGACCCGGAGCAGAGCTTCGAGGTCTCCGACGAGGTCATCGGCCACACCCGCCAGGCCATCGAGCGCGGGCGCCGGGCCAAGGCCGAGTGGGAGAAGTCCTTCCAGGAGTGGCGCAACAGCAACCCGGAGCGCGCCGCCGAGTTCGACCGCATCAGCAAGGGCGAGCTGCCCACCGGCTGGGAGGAGAAGCTCCCGGTCTTCGAGCCGGGCAAGGGCATCGCCACGCGTGCCGCCTCCGGCAAGGTGCTGCAGGCCATGGGCGCGATCATCCCTGAGCTGTGGGGCGGCTCCGCGGACCTGGCCGGCTCCAACAACACGACGATCGACAAGACGTCGTCGTTCCTCCCGGCAAGCAACCCGCTGCCCGAGGCCGACCCGTACGGCCGGACGATCCACTTCGGCATCCGCGAGTTCTCCATGGGCGCGGAGATGAACGGCATCACCCTGCACGGCAACACCCGTGTCTACGGCGGTACGTTCCTCGTCTTCTCCGACTACATGCGCAACGCGGTGCGCATGTCGGCCCTGATGCACCTGCCGGTGACGTACGTGTGGACGCACGACTCCGTCGGCCTCGGCGAGGACGGCCCGACCCACCAGCCGGTCGAGCACCTGGCCGCGCTGCGCGCCATCCCGGGCCTGAACATCGTCCGCCCGGCCGACGCCAACGAGACGGCGATCGCCTGGAGCGAGATCCTCAAGCGCTACACCAAGGTCTTCGGCAAGGGCGCCCCGCACGGTCTGGTCCTGACCCGCCAGGGCGTGCCGACGTACGAGCCCAACGACGATGCCGCGCGCGGCGGTTACGTCCTCTTCGAGTCCGAGGGCGGCGAGCCGCAGGTCATTCTCATCGCCACCGGTTCCGAGGTGCACGTCGCCGTCGAGGCGCGCGAGCAGCTGCAGGCGGACGGCATTCCCACGCGCGTGGTGTCCATGCCGTCGGTGGAGTGGTTCGAGGAGCAGGAGCAGGGGTACCGGGACAGCGTCCTGCCGCCGTCCGTGAAGGCGCGGGTCGCGGTGGAGGCCGGGATCGGCCTCACCTGGCACAAGTACGTCGGGGACGCCGGCCGCATCGTCTCCCTGGAGCACTTCGGTGCCTCGGCCGACGGCAAGGTCCTCTTCCGCGAGTTCGGCTTTACGCCCGAGAACGTGGCCGCCCAGGCACGGGAATCCCTGGCCGCCGCCCAGCGCTGACGCTGACATACGACACGTAGGAGATGTAATTCCATGACAGACGCACTCAAGCGCCTCTCCGACGAAGGCGTCGCGATCTGGCTGGACGACCTGTCGCGCAAGCGGATCACGTCCGGCAACCTGACCGAGCTGATCGACGAGCAGCACGTCGTGGGCGTCACCACCAATCCGTCGATCTTCCAGAAGGCGATCAGCGGCGGGGACGGCTACGAGCAGCAGCTCACCGACCTCGCGGCCCGCAAGGTCACCGTCGAGGAAGCGCTCCGCATGATCACGACGGCGGACGTCCGGGACGCGGCCGACATCCTGCGCCCCGTCTTCGACGCGACCGGTGGCCAGGACGGCCGGGTGTCGATCGAGGTCGACCCGCGTCTGGCCCACAGCACGGCGGCCACGGTCGCCGAGGCCAAGCAGCTGGCGTGGCTGGTCGACCGCCCGAACACGCTCATCAAGATCCCGGCCACCAAGGCGGGCCTCCCGGCGATCACCGAGGTCATCGGCCTCGGCATCAGCGTCAACGTCACGCTGATCTTCTCGCTGGAGCGCTACCGCGAGGTCATGGACGCGTACCTCTCCGGCCTGGAGAAGGCCAAGGAGCGCGGCCTGGACCTGTCCCTGATCCGTTCCGTGGCGTCCTTCTTCGTGTCCCGCGTGGACACCGAGATCGACAAGCGGATCGACGCCCTGGGCACCCCCGAGGCCAAGGCGCTGCGCGGCAAGGCCGCCGTCGCCAACGCCCGGCTGGCCTACCAGGCGTACGAGGAGGTGTTCTCCTCCGACCGCTTCAAGGCCCTGCAGAGCGCGGGCGCGAACAAGCAGCGTCCGCTGTGGGCCTCCACCGGCGTGAAGGACAAGGCGTACTCGGACACGATGTACGTCGACGATCTGGTGGCGCCGAACACGGTGAACACCATGCCCGAGGCCACCCTGCTGGCCACCGAGGACCACGGCGACATCCGCGGCAACGCCATCGCCGGTACCTACGAGCAGGCCCGTGCCGACCTCGACGCCGTCGAGCGGCTCGGCATCTCGTACGACGACGTGGTCCAGCTCCTGGAGGACGAGGGCGTCGAGAAGTTCGAGGCGTCCTGGAACGACCTCCTCAAGTCGACCGAGGCGGAGCTCGAGCGCCTCGCCCCCGCGAAGGGCTGAGCCCTTGTCAAGCAGCAACCCGCTGCGTGACCCCGCAGACCGACGGCTCCCGCGCATCGCGGGGCCGTCGGGCCTGGTCATTTTCGGTGTCACGGGCGACCTGTCACGTAAGAAGCTCATGCCGGCGGTGTACGACCTCGCCAACCGGGGTCTGCTGCCGCCGGGCTTCTCGCTCATCGGTTTCGCACGCCGCGAGTGGGACAACGAGGACTTCGCCCAGGAGGTCCACGACGCGGTCAAGGAGCATGCCCGCACGCCCTTTCGCGAGGAGGTCTGGCAGCAGCTCGTCCAGGGCATGCGCTTCGTGCAGGGCACCTTCGACGACGACGAGGCCTTCGACCGGCTGCGCTCCACGATCGAGGAACTGGACAAAGCACAGGGCACGGGCGGCAACTTCGCCTTCTACCTGTCCGTGCCGCCCAAGGCGTTCCCCGTGGTGATCAAGCAGCTGAAGAAGCACGGCCTCGCCGACCAGGAGGGCGGCTCCTGGCGGCGCGCGGTCATCGAGAAGCCCTTCGGCCACGACCTGAAGTCGGCCGAGGAACTCAACGAGATCGTGCATGAGGTCTTCGCCCCGGACCAGGTCTTCCGCATCGACCACTACCTGGGCAAGGAGACCGTCCAGAACATCCTGGCACTGCGGTTCGCCAACACGCTCTTCGAGCCGATCTGGAACCGGTCGTACGTCGACCACGTGCAGATCACGATGGCCGAGGACATCGGTATCGGCGGCCGGGCCGGCTACTACGACGGCATCGGCGCGGCCCGTGACGTCATCCAGAACCACCTGCTGCAGCTGCTGGCGCTCACCGCCATGGAGGAGCCCTCCTCCTTCGACGCGGACGCGCTCGCCGCGGAGAAGACGAAGGTCCTCGCCGCGGTCAGGCTGCCGAAGGACCTGGGCAAGCACACGGTGCGCGGCCAGTACGCGGCCGGCTGGCAGGGCGGCGAGACGGCGATCGGTTACCTCCAGGAGGAGGGCATCGATCCCGGGTCGAAGACCGACACCTATGCCGCGATCAAGGTGGGCGTGGACAACCGCCGCTGGGCGGGCGTCCCCTTCTACCTGCGCACCGGCAAGCGCCTCGGCCGCCGCGTCACCGAGATCGCGGTGGTCTTCCAGCGCGCCCCGCACTCCCCCTTCGACCAGACGGTGACGGAGGAGCTCGGCCAGAACGCGATCGTCATCCGCGTCCAGCCGGACGAGGGCATCACGGTCCGCTTCGGTGCCAAGGTGCCCGGCACCTCGATGGAGATCCGGGACGTCTCCATGGACTTCGCCTACGGCGAGTCCTTCACGGAGTCGAGCCCGGAGGCGTACGAGCGTCTGATCCTGGACGTCCTGCTCGGCGACTCCAACCTCTTCCCGCGCACGGAGGAGGTCGAGCTGTCCTGGAAGATCCTCGACCCCATCGAGGAGTACTGGGACAAGCACGGCAAGCCCGCGCAGTACCCCGCGGGCACCTGGGGTCCCGTCGAGGCCGACGAGATGCTCGAACGAGACGGACGGAGCTGGCGCCGCCCATGAAGACCGACCTCACGGACACCACCGCGAGCAAGATAAACAAGGCGCTCGTGGAGGGCCGGCGTGCCATCGGCACCCCCGCCGTCGGCATGGTCCTCACCCTCGTCATCGTCACCGACGAGGAGAACGCCTACGACTCGCTGAAGGCCGCCAACGAGGCCTCGCGCGAGCACCCCTCGCGCACCCTCGTGGTCATCAAGCGCGTCTCGCGCTCACCCCGCGACCGCACGAAGTCGCGCCTGGACGCCGAGGTGCGCCTCGGCGTCGAGGCGGGCACCGGCGAGACCGTGGTGCTGCGCCTGTACGGCGAGGTCGCCGACCACGCCCAGTCCGTCGTCCTGCCGCTGCTGCTGCCGGACGCGCCGGTCGTCGTCTGGTGGGCGGTGAACGCTCCGCTGGACCCGGCGCGGGACCCCCTCGGTGCGCTGGCCCAGCGCCGCGTGACCGACACCTACGCGGCCGAGGCGCCGCTGCGGGAGCTGAGCGCCCGCGCCGACGCCTACGCCCCGGGTGACACGGACCTCTCCTGGACCCGCATCACGCCCTGGCGCTCGATGCTGGCCGCGGCCCTGGACCAGGTCGACTGCGAGGTCAAGGCCGTCGAGGTGGAGGGCGAGGAGTTCAACCCGAGCTGCGAGCTGCTGTCGATGTGGCTCGCGGACCGGCTGAACGTCCCCGTCAAGCGCTCGCTGTCCAGCGGTCCCGGCCTGACGGCCGTCCGTCTGGACACCAGCTGCGGCCCGATCTCCCTGGACCGCGCGGACGGTTCGCTCGCCACGCTGTCCATCCAGGGCCAGCCTGACCGGGCGGTGGCGCTCAAGCGCCGCGAGACGTCCGAGCTGATCGCGGAGGAGCTGCGCCGGCTGGACCCGGACGACACGTACGCCTCGGCGCTGCGGTACGGCGTGGACCGGCTGTCGCGGACCCCCGAGCAGACCCCGGCCGAGGAGGCTTCGGCCCCGTCGGACCAGTCGGACTCGTCGGATCCGACGGACTCGTCGAACCCGTCGGCCCAGGAGTCCGCGCCCGCTCCCGCGAAGAAGACGGCGGCCAAGAAGGCCCCGACGAGGAAGGCGGCCGCGAAGTGAGCACCCCGCAGCTGGTCGTGCACCGCGACAAGGAGCTGATGGCCCAGGCCGCCGCGGCCCGGCTCATCACCAAGATCGTGGACGCGCAGTCCTCGCGCGGCCACGCGTCGGTGGTGCTCACCGGCGGCCGCAACGGCAACGGGCTGCTGGCCGCGCTGGCGGCGGCGCCCGCCCGGGACGCCGTCGACTGGGGACGGCTGGACGTCTGGTGGGGCGACGAGCGGTTCCTGCCCGAGGGCGACCCGGAGCGCAACTACACCCAGGCCCGCGAGGCGCTGCTCGACGCCGTACCGCTGGACCCGAAGCGCGTGCACCCGATGCCCGCGTCGGACGGCCCGTACGAGGGCGACGTGGACGCGGCGGCCGAGGCGTACGCCGAGGAGCTGGCCCGGGCGGCCGGTTTCGAGAACCACGGCGCGGTGCCCGCCTTCGACGTCCTGCTGCTGGGCGTCGGCCCGGACACGCATGTGGCCTCGCTCTTCCCGGAGCTGCCCGGCGTGCGGGAGACCGAGCGCACGGTGATCGGCGTGCACGGCGCGCCGAAGCCCCCGCCGACCCGGGTCTCGATGACCCTGCCGGCGATCCGGTCGGCCCGCGAGGTGTGGCTGCTGGCGGCCGGCGAGGACAAGGCGCAGGCCGTGGCCATGGCCCTGTCGGGCGCGGGCGAGATCCAGGCCCCGGCGGCGGGAGCGCGGGGTCGCTCGCGCACGCTGTGGCTGCTGGACTCGGCGGCGGCCTCGCAGCTGCCGCGGTCGCTGTATCCCCCGGCGTCCCCGTGATCGCGTGAACGCATGGACAAAGCGGAGGGGCGGCGCAGAACTTCTGCGCCGCCCCTCCGCTTTGTTGATCCGCTTTGTTGACCGGCCTACTTCACCGATCCGGCCATCACGCCCTGCACGAAGTGCTTCTGGAACGCGAAGAACACGACCACCGGCACGATCAGCGACAGGAACGCGCCCGGTGCCAGCACGTCGACGTTGCTGCCGAACTGCCGGATCTGGGACTGGAGTTCCACGGTGAGCGGCTGGGAGGAGCTGTCGGCGAAGAGCAGCGCGACCAGCATGTCGTTCCACACCCACAGGAACTGGAAGATGGCGAGGCTGGCGATCGCGGGCCGGCCGACGGGCAGCACGAGCCGCGTGAAGATGCGCCATTCGCTGCCGCCGTCCATGCGGGCCGCCTCCAGCATCTCCTTCGGTATCTCGGCGAAGTAGTTCCGCAGCAGGAACACCGCGAACGGCAGTCCGTACGCCACATGGAAGAGGATGACGCCGGGGATCGTGCCGAACAGGCCCAGTGCGCCGAAGAGTTGGGCCACCGGCAGCAGGCCGATCTGCACCGGCACCACCAACAGGGCGACCACCAGCAGGAAGAGCGGCTCGCGGCCGGGGAAGTCCAGCCAGGCGAAGGCGTATCCGGCGAGCGCCGCGATGACGACGACGAGGGTCGTCGCCGGCACCGAGATCAGCACCGTGTTCCAGAACGCCTGCGTCATACCGGAGTTCTTCAGCAGCGCCGCGTAGTTGTCGAAGGACAGCTGCGCGGGACTGGCCAGGGCCGTCCACCAGCCGCCCTTGGCCGTGTCCTCGGCCGACCGCAGCGAGGACACGAACAAGCCGGCCAGCGGGGTGAGCCAGACCAGCCCGATCACCACGAGGGACGCCTGGACCAGAGCGCTGCCCAGGCCGCGCCTGACCGCGTTCATCGGCGAGTTCATCCCCGCGCTCATCGCTGACTCCTTCGGAAGCGGCGGACGTTGAACACCATCGCGGGGACCACCAGCAGCAGGAGCAGGACGCCGAGGGCGCTGCCGAGTCCCTGGTTGTTGCCGCCGCCGAAGGACACCAGCCACATCTGCGTCGCGAGCACGGTGGCGTTCTCCTGCACCGGTCCCGGCGCGATGATGTAGACGAGGTCGAAGACCTTCATCACGTTGATGACCAGGGTGACGAAGACGACGGTCAGCACGGGCGCGAGCAGCGGCACCGTGATCCGCCGGAAGATCTGCCACTCGTTGGCCCCGTCCATCCGCGCCGCCTCCAGCACCTCGCGCGGCAGCGTGGACAGACCCGCGCCGATCAGGACCATCGCGAAGCCGGTCCAGATCCACAGGTACGCCCCGATGATCGCCGGCGTGACCAGCATCGGCCCGAGCCAGGAGACGCCCTGGTAGGGCTGCGCGAAGTTCGACGCGGGCAGCTTCACCGTGTACGAGCCGGAGGCGAGGTGCGGGAAGCGGAAGGAACCGTCGGACGCGGCGGTCGCGGAGGCGACCGTCCTCCCGTCGCGCACCGCCTCGACCGTCATCCCGGGCAGCCCGCTCTCGCGCGGGTCGACCTTGCCCTGCCTGCCGCCGCCACCGGGCACGAAGTCCAGGTAGACGACACCGCGCAATTCGCCGGGGGCGGGCTTGTGCGCGGCGGCCGGGGAGGCCGGCGCGGCGCCCTTGGGCAGGTCGCCCGGCAGCACGCCGACCATCGGGAGCGCCACGGAGTCACCCGGCGACACGCTCGCGCTCGTCCGGTACGAGCCGTCCCGGCCCCGGGTCAGCAGCCCCTGTCCCTCACGGCCGCGTGCCGTCGGGTAAGGCGACGTGCCCGCGAAGGCGTCGTGCACGGAGACGACGGCCGCGTTGAGCACGCCCTTGTTCGGGTCCTCGTCGTAGGCGAGCCGGAAGACGATTCCGGCGGCCAGGAAGGACACCGCCATCGGCATGAACAGCAGCAGCTTGAACGCGGTGGCCCAGCGGACCTTCTCCACCAGGACGGCGAGGATCAGGCCGAGGCCGGTCAGCAGCGCCGGGGCGACGACGACCCAGATGATGGTGTTGCGGATGGCCGTCAGCGTCGCCGGGTCGCGGAACATCTCCGCGTAGTTGTCGCCGCCGACGAACCGCGTGCCGGAGGCGTCGAAGAAGCTGCGGCCCACCGAGAACAGCACCGGGTAGACGACGAGCGCGCCGAGCAGGAGCAGGGCGGGGAGGACGAAGAACAGGGCGACGCCCCGTCCGCGCCGCCGGGCGCGGCGCCTCAGCGCCGCGCCCGGGGCGACCGGCCGGCTCCCCGCTTCTTTTTCGAGCGTGGTGGCGGTCATGGCACGTCAGCCCTTGTAGGCCTTGGCCGCAGCGGCCTCGAGCTTGCCCGCGGTCGCCTGGGGGTTCGACGGGTCGCGCAGGAAGTCCTGCAGCAGCTTCCACTCGCCCGCGCCCTTGGTGCCGCCGAACGCGGCGGGCGCCTGGTCGGACATGTCGAAGCGCACGGAGTCGGCGTCACCGGCGGCGACGAGCGACTTGGCGGTGGCGCGGGTGACGTCGTCACCGTAGGAGGAGAGGGCGACCTTCTTGTTCGGGGACAGGAAGCCGCCCGCCTTCGCCCACACGGCCGCGGCCTCGGGGCTCGCCAGGTACTCCAGGAGCTTCATGCCGGCCTTGGCGTTCTTGCCGGACTTGAGGACGACGGCCGCGTCACCGCCGCTGACCACCGGAGCCGTACCGCCGTCGACCGCCGGGAACGGGAAGAAGTCCGCGTCCTTGCCGACCGTCTTGCCGAACTGGTCGTGGGCGACGCCGGCGACGAAGTCGCCCTCGTAGACCATGCCGGCCTCGGGCTTGGGCCCGAACACCTTCTCCACCGAGCCGGGGAAGTCGGTGCCCAGGGCCTCCTTCTGGCCGCCCGCGACGAGCTGCTTGTCCTTGAAGAGCTTGCCGAGCGTGGTGAGCGCCTTGACGACGCTCGCGTCGGTCCACTTCAGCTTGTGGGCGGCGAGGGCGTCGTACTTCTTCGGACCGGCCTGGGAGAGGTAGATGTTCTCGAACCAGTCGGTGAGCGTCCAGCCGTCCTGCCCGGCGACCGCGAAGGCGGACAGGCCGGAGTCGGAGACGGTGTGACCGGCCTTCAGCATCTCGTCGTACGTCTTCGGCGCCTTGACGCCGGCCTGGGAGAGCGCCTGGGGGCTGTACCAGACGGTCGACTTGTGGGCGGCCTTGAAGTACAGGCCGTACAGCTTGCCGTCGACGCTGCCGTACTTCTTCCACACGGGCGCGTAGTCGGCCGTTATGGTCTGGTCGGCGGTCTTGGACAGCGGCGTGAGCCAGCCCTTGTGCGCAAACTGCTGGAGCACGCCGACCTGCGGGACCATCACGACGTCGGGCGCGTTGCCGCCCTCGATCTTGCTGCCGACGACGGTGGAGACGTTGTCACCGGTGGAGGTGAACTGCGTCTTGGCGCCGGTCTTCGCGGCGAAGGCGTCGAGCACCTTCTGGAAGTTCTTCTGCTCGCTGCCGGACCAGACACCGGCCACGGTGACGGTCTGGCCGCTGAGCTCCTTGTCGCCGCCGCCGGCCGAGACCGGGGTGCCGCCGCCGCAGGCGGTCGCGCCGAGGGCCAGGGCGAGGGCCGTGCAGCCGGTGAGCAGGGTGGTACGTCGTCGCATCATCGTTGATGTTCCTTCGTGCGGTGGGGAGTTGACGGGGGTGGATCAGAGGTCGGAGAGCCACCAGGCGGCCGTGGCACCGGGCAGCTCCCCGGCCGGGCACGGGCCGCTGGCGAGCAGAGGGGTGCCGGAGACGGGCGGGGTGGCGGGTGCCGTACCGAAGTTGACGGCGCAGACCAGGCCGTCGCCGCGGACGAACGCGAGGACGTCCGGCTCGGTCTCCAGCCAACGCAGCGTGCCCTCGCCCAACTGGGGCAGGGAAGCGCGCAGTTGGAGAGCGTCGCGGTACATGTGCCAGAAGGATCGGGTGTCGGCGAGGGCGCGCTCGGTGGCGTACTCGGCGAACCACTCGGGCTGCGGCAGCCACGTCCTGACGCCGTCGCCCCCGGTGGTGAAGCCGAACGGGGAGGCCTGGCCCGACCACGGCAGCGGCACCCGGCAGCCGTCGCGGACGTGCATACGGCTTCCGGTGCGGTGGAAGATCGGGTCGGTGAGGACGTCGTCGGGCAGGTCGACGACCTCGGGCAGGCCCAGCTCCTCGCCCTGGTAGATGTACGCGGCTCCGGGCAGCGCCAGCATCAGCAGCGCGGCGGCGCGGGCGCGCGCGGCGCCGAGGCCGCTGCCCTCGACGGCGGGTTCGCCGTAGCGGGTGACGGTGCGGACCTGGTCGTGGTTGTTGAGGACCCAGGTGACGGTCGAGCCGGTGCCGGCGATGTCCAGCATGGCCTCGGAGACGACCTTGCGGAAGGCGTCGGCGTCCCAGGGGGTCCTGAGCAGGTCGAAGAAGAAGGCCTGGTGGAGTTCGTCGGAGCGGACGTACTCGGCGTGTTCGCGGGCGGTCGGCACGGAGACCTCGCCGACCAGGAGACGTTCGCGGCCGTCGCGGGCGGTGTACTCCTCGCACACCGCGCGCCAGTGCCGCCACACGTCGTGCACCTCGGGCCGGTTCCAGGCGAGCTGGTTGATCGCGTCGCGGGTGCGGGCGTCGGCCTCGGGGTCGTCGGAGTCCGGCAGTTCGGGGTGCTTGTAGAGGCCCGCGGCGACGTCGATGCGGAAGCCGTCGACGCCCCGGTCCAGCCAGAAGCGCAGCACGCGGTCGAACTCGGCGGATATCTCAGGGTTGCGCCAGTTCCAGTCGGGCTGCTCCGGCGTGAACATGTGCAGGTACCACTGGCCGGGGCTGCCGTCCGCCTCGGTGACCCGGCTCCAGGCCGGGCCGCCGAACATGGCGTGCCAGTTGTTGGGCGGCTCCTCGCCGTTCGCGCCGCGGCCCTCGGCGAAGTGGAAGCGGGCGCGGGCCTCGGAGCCGGGCTCGGCGGCGAGCGCCTCGCGGAACCACGAGTGCTCGCTGGAGCAGTGGTTGGGGACGACGTCCAGGAGCACCTTGATGCCGAGGCGCCCGGCGTCCTTCATCAGCAGGTCGAACTCGGCGAGGTCACCGAAGAGCGGGTCGACACCGCAGTAGTCGGCCACGTCGTAGCCGTGGTCGTGCTGCGGCGACGGGAAGAAGGGGCTCAGCCAGACGCCGTCGACGCCGAGCTTCTTCAGATACGGCAACCCGGCCCGGACGCCGGCGAGATCGCCGACGCCGTCGCCGGTGCTGTCCAGGAAGCTGCGGACGTACACCTGGTAGATCACTGCGTCACGCCACCAGTGGTGGGTGTGGATGCGCTGGAGACTCACCCCGAGGACCTGTCTGTCGTGCTGACGGTTATGCATGCATGTTAAGTAGCGATGACGCGAGGGTGTCAACGAAAAGACAGACACTGCTGGGAAGTTGATCCGTCATGTCCTGATTTATCAGGTCGTCGCGAGGCGAGATGAGACGCCCACGTTACTTAACACGTAAGTAGGAAGGGGAGGCTCAGCGACGAGAGATGGCGGCGAGCTCCCGCGCCAGCCGCCGTACCGCGCTCCCCGGCGTCTCCTGTCCGGTGAGCGCGTCGTGTACGACCGCCTGCACGACCAGGCTGACCTGGTCGTAGTGCGGGCTCTTGGGGCGCGGGGCGGCCGAGAGGACGCTCGCGCGGAGGGTCGGCAGGTACGGGAACTCCCGCACCAGTCCCGGGTCGTCGTAGAGCGCGGCGCGCACGGGCGGCAGCGCGCCGCGCGTGAGGACCTGGCGCTGGACCCGCTCACCGGTGAGGTAGGCGATCAGGCGCGCGGCCGAGTCGGGGTGCCGGGCGTGCGTGGTGACGGCCAGGTTGGAGCCGCCGAGGACGCTGGTCCCCGGCCCGTGCGGTCCGGGCAGCGGTACAGCGCCGATCCTCCCGGCGACCTTCGAGCCCGGGGCCGAGGCGACGGCGTACGCGTACGGCCAGTTGCGCAGGAAGAGCAGCCGTCCGTCCTGGAAGGCCCGCTTGGACTCCTCCTCCTTGTACGTCAGCGCCCGCTTCGGGATCCAGCCCTCGCACACACCGCGGGCGAGGAACCCGATGCCCTCGCGGGCCGCCGCCGAGTTCACGGTGACGCGGGTGCCCTCGCCGCCGAGGATGGTGCCGCCCGCCGAGTAGACGGCCTCGGCCGCGTTCACGGTGAGGCCCTCGTAGGGCAGGAACTGGCCCGCGTAGCCGTCCAGTCCGTGCTTCGGCGCGATGGTCTTCGCGTCGTGCTCCAGCTCGGCCCAGGTACGCGGCGGCGCGACGTGCTCCTCGGCGAGGATGTCCTTGCGGTAGAGGAGCAGTCCGGCGTTGGTGACGTACGGGACGGCGTACAGCCGCCCGTCGTACGTGGCCGTGTCGACGACCGGCGGCAGGAAGGTCCTCAGCGGGAAGCGGCCTGGGGGCAGCGGCCGTATCCAGCCGGCCGCCGCGAACTCCGAGGTCCAGTTGACGTCGATGTTGAGGACGTCGAAGCGGCTGCGGTCGCCGCCGCGCAGATCGGTGGTCATCTGCGCGTGGGTCTCGTCGGCGGAGTCCGGCAGTTCGACGAGGGTGACCTTCTCGCCGGGGTGGGTGCGGTTCCAGCCGTCGAGCAGCGGGCCCAGGTAACCCGTCAGATCCCCGGCGGTGGCCAGGGTCAGCGGGCCGCGGCCGTCGGCGTCCCGCTCGTCGGCACGGGCGCCCGAGACGACGTACCCGGCGAGGAGCACGGCGAGGACGAGGAGGCCCCTGCCCGCGGCACGTATCCACCGCACGGGTTCCTCCTTGCACAAGGGCTCGGGCACCGGGCGCCGTCGCCCGGAATCAGAGGCCATGTATACCCGTTAGGTATGGGCGATACTAGGGCGTGGAGCACATCACGAGGACAATCGCGAGGACAGGAGGACTGCACACGTGCGCCTGGCCCTCCTGGCACTCCTGACGCGTGGCCCCGCCCACGGTTACGAGCTGAAGCACGACCTTGAGCAACTGCTGGGCTCGGCGTACCCTCAGCCGAACGTCGGCCAGATCTATGTGACCCTCGGCCGCCTCGAGAAGTCGGGACTGATCGAGGGCGAGGAGGTCGAGCAGTCCAGCCGGCCCAACAAGAAGATCTACCACCTCACCGATGCCGGGCGTGAGGCGCTGCGCGCCTGGTACGAGGAGACGGCGGACGAGCCGCGGGTGCGGGACGAGTTCTTCATGAAGCTCGCCCTCGCCCCCGAGACCGGTCTCGCCGATCAGATCGCCCTCATCAACAAGCAGCGGCGCCAGTACCTCAACACCATGCGCAACCTGTCGAAACTGGCCGCGGCCGAGAACCGGGACAACCGCATCGCCCATCTGCTGATCGAGGGCGCCATGCTGCATCTGCAGGCCGACCTCGACTGGCTGGAGCGGTGCCAGGAGGAACTGGAGGAGCCGGAGTGAGCGACAGCCCCTCTCCCGACGGCACCACCGCTCCCCTCCTGCGGGCCGAGGGCCTGACCAAGACCCACTACGGCACGGGCGCGCCCGCGCATGCCGTGCGCGGGGTCGATCTGCGCGTCGCGCGGGGCGAGTTCGTGGCCGTCACCGGCCCGTCCGGCGCCGGCAAGTCGACGCTGCTGCACCTGCTGGGCGGGCTCCAGCGGCCGGACGCGGGCAGCATCCTGCTGGACGGCGAGCGCACGGACTCCTATTCGGAGGCGCGCTGGGCGGTGGAGCGCCGTAAGCGCATCGGCATCGTCTTCCAGTTCTTCAACCTGATCTCCAGCCTGTCGGTCGCCGACAACGTCGAACTGCCCGCGCTCCTCGCCGGCGTTCCGCCGAAGCGGGCCCGGGCCGAACGGGAGGCGCTCCTCGCCGACCTGGGCCTGGAGGGCAAGGAACGCAGCATGCCGGCCGAACTGTCCGGCGGCGAACAGCAGCGGGTCGCCCTGGCCCGCGCCCTGGTCAACCATCCGCCCCTGCTGCTCGCCGACGAGCCCGCGGGCAGCCTGGACAGCAAGGGCACCCGCGAGGTGATGCGCCTGCTGTGCCGCTTCCACGACCGAGGCCAGACCATCCTCCTGGTCACCCATGACGCCCGGCTGGCCAGCGCCGCGGACCGGGTGATCAGCTTCTTCGACGGCCGCATAGCGGACGACGCCACGCTGGACGGCACCCCGTCGCGGCGGCGCACAGGGATCTCGGGCGTGCTGGAACTGAGGGACTGAGCGTGGGGCACGTCAATCTGACCGGAGCGGATCGCTTCGGCGTGAACGGACACCGTGGTGCACACGGACACCGTCCTGCCGACCTGAGCGCGGCGAGGGGCTGAGTCGTGCGGGCTTCACTGCGCTGGGCGCACTCCGATCTGCGCACGCACCGGGGCGAGGCGCTGTTCATGGTGCTCGCCACCGCCGGCATCGTCGCCTCGCTGCTGCTGGCCACGGCGCTGTTCGGCTACGCGACCAACCCCTGGCAGCGGGTCTTCACCCAGGCCCGCGGCGCGCACGTGTGGATCCACGCCGCGCTGTCCGCCGACACCGGACGGCTCGCGCGGCTGGACGGCGTGCAGAGCGTCGCCGGCCCCTACCCGGCCGAGTCCGTCACCGTCTCCTCGCGCGGCACCCGCGCGAGCGTCGAACTGCGCGGCACACCCGGGCGGCCCGCCGTGGGGCGCCCCCTCATCACCTCCGGTCACTGGCTACGGCCCTCGGACCCCGACGGCGTGGTCCTGGAGGGCCGCCTCGCCCGGGCCCTGCTCGCGGAGCCCGGGGACACCCTGCGGCTGCCCGGTACGGCGCGCACGCTGAAAGTGGTGGGCATCGCCGACAGCCCCGACCCGCGCTACAGCCCCGGCGAGCAGCCGGGCCTCGTCTGGGCCCCCCGCGCAGCCGTCCGCGCCCCCACCGACCAGGTTGTCGGGCTGCGCCTGACCCATCCCGACGACACGGACTACGCCGTCCAGCGCGCCGTCACGGTGCTGGGCGCCGGTGCGGTCGGCGAGGTGTCGACCTGGCAGCAGGCGCGCGCCGAGGCACAGGGCGACAGCCGGCTGCTCGGCCAGGTGCTCGGGCTGTTCGGTCTGGGGGCGCTGGTGGCCGCCGGGTTCGCGGTGCACGGCGCGATCGGGAGCCGTATCCGCGGCCATCTGCGGGACATCTCAATCCTCAAGGCGATCGGCTTCACGCCCGGCCAGGTCGTCCGCGTCTTCCTGCTGCAGCACGTCGCGTACGCCGCGCTCGGCGCGGTGGCCGCGACGGCGTTCATCCGGGGCCTCGGCCGTCTCGTCCCGGGCCGGCTCGGTGACGCGGTGGGCGTCTGGCAGGGGCCGCCGGGGCACGCGGTGGCGCTGTTCGCGGTGCCTGTCGCCGCGGTGCTGTTCATCGGCCTGACCACCGGGCTCGCGGCCTGGCGGGCCGGGCGGGTGCCTCCGGTACCGGTGCCGCGGCCCGCGCCGGCGGGGGGCGGGCGGCTGACCGGCATGGCCCGGTGGGCGCTCGGCCTGCGGCTGCCGCCCGCGCTGGTCCTCGGCTGCCACAAGGCGTTCACGGGCCGTCGCCGGTCCCTGGCCACGGTGGCCCGCCTGGCTCTGCCGCTGCTGCTGATCGTGGTGGCGCTGAGCGCGTGGACCACCATCGAACGCTTCCACAGCAGCCCGCAGCGGATGGGCGTGGTGGCCTCGCTCACCGCCCACGCGGACCCCGCCCTGGGGGACCGGAAGGCCCGTGCCCTCCTGGAGGACGATCCCCGCGTCGCCGCCGCCTACCCGGGCGTCGAGGTCGCCGCCCTGGTCCCGGGCCAGACGGCCACGATCGCCCTGCGCGGCCTGGGCACCCGCCGGCACCCCTACTCCTACGCCCTCGCCGAGGGCCGCCCCGCGCGCGGACCCGACGAGGCGGTGGCCGGACAGGGGCTGCTCGACCTCCTGGACGTGCGGGTGGGCGACTGGGTCCGGATGACCGTGGGCGACCGGCCGCAGATCCTGCACATCGTGGGTCGCAGCATCGAGCCGGACAACGCCGGCCGGGTGGTCTCCACCTCGCTGGACACCCTCCGCGAGAACGACCCGCACCTGGCCCCGACCCTCTACCAGCTGCGCCTGCGCCCGGGCGCCGACGCGCACCGGGTCGCGGCCGACCTGACCGCGGCAGGCCACGGCCACCTGGACGTACACGCGGTGACGAACCCCGCCGACGGCCTGTCCTCGCTGCGCGGAGTGGTCGCCGGACTGATCGCCGTGCTGGCCCTGATCGGGATCGTCGAACTGCTCACCGCGATCGGCGGCTCGGTCCGCGAGAGCGAACGGGACCTCCTGGCACTCAAGGCGATCGGCATGTCCCCGCGCCAGATCACCGCGATCACCGTCACGGCGACGGCCTGCACGGCCCTGACAGCGGTCCTCGCCGCCACGGCCCTGGGCCTCCCCCTGGCCCGCTGGCTGATCGACACCCAGGGCGCCTCCAACGGCATCGGCGCCGGAATCGCCCAGTCCCCCTCCCCCGGCCTCCTCCTCACCCTGACCGCAACAGCGGTCCTGGCCTCCACGGCCCTGGCCGCCGTCCCCGCAGCCCGAGCGGCCCACCACCGCCTGGCAGACACACTCAGCGCGGCGGCCTGAGGACTGGACAGAGCTCGACCGGCCGGTGCCCGGGGGAACGGAGCGGCAGCAGGAGCGGGAGCAGGATCCGGGACTTCGGTAGGAGAGCCCTGGCGACGGGGGGATGGGGCAGAGCCCGGGGCGGAGCGCAGAGGGCGAAGCTCCGCCGGGGTCTGGGGCGGAGCCCCAGGGCGGGGCGCACCCCGCCAGGGGTCTAGGGCGGACCCCCAAGGGCGGGGCGCAGGGGGCGGAGCCCCCGCCGGGGTCTGGGGCGGAGCCCCAGGGCGGGGGCGGCCTTCTGGCCTACCGAGACGGGTGGGTGGGTGGGCGAGGCCCCCCGTCAACGCCCGCGCAGCTCCCGGTACTTGGCGACCAGCGCCCGCGTCGAGTCGTCCAGTCCCTCGACCTCCGCCCCCTCGGTCAGCGCCGGCTCGACCCGCTTCGCCAGCACCTTCCCCAGCTCCACACCCCACTGGTCGAAGGAGTCGATGTTCCACACCGCGCCCTGCACGAAGACCTTGTGCTCGTACAGCGCGATGAGCTGCCCCAGAACCGACGGAGTCAACTCGCTCGCGAGGATCGTCGTCGTCGGCCGGTCCCCCCGGAACGTCTTGTGTGCCACCAGCTCCTCCGGCACCCCCTCCGCCCGCACCTCGTCCGCCGTCTTGCCGAAGGCCAGCGCCTGCGTCTGCGCGAAGAAGTTGGCCATCAACAGGTCGTGCTGCGCCTTGAGTTCGTCGCTCAGCTCGCCAACCGGCTCGGCGAAGCCGATGAAGTCCGCCGGGATCAGCTTCGTACCCTGATGGATGAGCTGGTAGTACGCGTGCTGCCCGTTCGTGCCCGGCGTGCCCCACACCACCGGCCCGGTCTGCCACTCCACCTCCTGCCCGTCCCGCGCGACGTACTTGCCGTTGGACTCCATGTCCAGCTGCTGCAGATAGGCGGTGAACTTGGACAGGTAGTGCGAGTACGGCAGCACGGCATGCGACTGGGCGTCGTGGAAGTTGCCGTACCAGATCCCCAACAGGCCCATCAGCAGCGGCACATTGGACTCGGGCGGCGCCGTGCGGAAGTGCTCGTCGACGAGCCGGAAGCCGTCGAGCATCTCCCGGAACCGGTCCGGACCGATAGCGATCATCAACGACAGCCCGATCGCGGAGTCGTACGAGTACCGGCCGCCGACCCAGTCCCAGAACTCGAACATGTTGTCCGGGTCGATGCCGAACTCGGTGACCTTCTCGGCGTTGGTCGACAGCGCCACGAAGTGCTGGGCGACGGCATCCTGACCCGCCTTCAGCCCGGTGAGCAGCCAGTTCCGCGCGGACGTCGCGTTGGTGATCGTCTCGATCGTGGTGAAGGTCTTGGACGCGACGACGAACAGGGTCTCCGCCGGGTCCAGGTCCCGTACCGCCTCGTGCAGATCGGCGCCGTCCACGTTCGACACGAAGCGGACCGTGAGGTCGCGGTCGGTGAAGCTGCGCAGCACCTCGTACGCCATCGCGGGGCCCAGGTCGGAGCCGCCGATGCCGACGTTGACGATGTTCCTGATCCGCTTGCCGGTGTGGCCGGTCCACTGGCCGGAGCGGACCCGCTCGGCGAAGTCGCTCATCTTGTCCAGCACCGCGTGCACGCCCGGGACGACGTTCTCCCCGTCGACCTCGATCACCGCGTTGCGCGGAGCGCGCAGCGCGGTGTGCAGCACCGCCCGGTCCTCGGTGACGTTGATCTTCTCGCCGCGGAACATGGCGTCCCGCAGCCCGAACACGTCGGTCGCGGCGGCCAGCTCACGCAGGCGCCGCAGCGTCTCGTCGTTGACCAGGTGCTTCGAGTAGTCGACGTACAGGTCACCGACCTGGAGCGTGTACGCGGTGCCGCGTCCCGGATCGGCGGCGAAGAGATCCCGCAGAGGGGTGTCGCCGAGTTCCTCCCGGTGCTTGGCCAGAGCGGTCCACTCGGGCGTCTGGTTGAGCCTCGTACGGCCGTCTGCGTTCATATCCGACGTCGACCTTCTTTCCTGCGCATCGTGCCCACTTCCGTCCCAACCTAGTTGATCAGCACGCGGCGCGAGCTGTCGCGGAGTCGTCCTCCCGGGCAACAACAGGTACGTCCGCCTTGCGCGCCGGTATCAACGAGGTCACCGCCACACCGAAGAGGACGGCCGCGAGCAGTGCGGGACCGTTCAGTCCCCAGACGCGGGCCGCGGCTCCGCCGAGGACGGCACCGAGCGGGGCGCCGGACGTCGAGGCCGTGCGGAAGGCGGAGGCGATGCGGCCCACCATCGCCCCGGGACTGCGTTGCTGCATGAGCGTGACCTGGTTGACGTTCCAGACCATGTTCATCGCACCGAGCAGCAGCATGCCGACAAGCAGGGCCGCCAGCTGACGGACGCAGCCGATGACCAGCAGGGCCGACGTCTGGACGCCGCCCGCCACCAGCAGGGCGCGCACACGCCCGGTGCGGCGCGCGATGCGCTGGGCGACGAAGCCGCCGGCGATGCTCCCGGCCGAGTACGCCGTCATCGCCGCCGCGTATCCGGCGTTGCCCGCGTGCAGCCAGCGGGTCACGTGCAGCACCAGCGTAGCGATCAGCGCGCCCATGCCGATGTTGCACAGCAGCGTGGCCCCGCAGGTCGCCCGCAGCGCACCGTCGCCCCACAGGGCGCGCAGCCCCTGGCCCATCTCGGTGCGCAGCGTGCTGCCCGCCGGACGCGGCTCCCGCTCCGGCGGCCGTATGCGCAGCGACGCCACCAGGGCGGCGGCCGCCAGATACGTGCCCGCGTCGGCCGCGAACGGCATGGCCGCGCCGGCCAGCAGGAGGACCGGCACGAGCGGAGCCGCGAGCAATCCGCCCGCGATCTGCTGCCCGGTCATCAGGCGGGCGTTGGCTCCGCCCAGGGCCTCGCGGTCCACGAGGGACGGCAGCAGGGCCGTGGAGGCGTTGTCGAAGAGCGTCTGGAGGGTGGTCAGCGCGAAGGCGAGCGCGAGCAGCAACGGGATCGAGGCGTGGCCGAGGCCCGCGGCCAGCGCGAAACCGGCGACGAGCAGGCCCCGTACGGTGTCCACGGCCCACATCGCCCGCCGCTGATCCGTTCGGTCCGCGACGGCGCCGCCGAGCAGTCCGAACAGGAGCCAGGGCACATAGCCGCAGGCGGTCACGGACGCGATGACGAGGGGATCGGCGGTGAGGTGCACGGCGAGCAGCGGCAGCGCGGCCGTCCGTAAGGCATCCCCGAACCGGGAGACGACGGCGGCCGTCCACAGCCGCCCGAATCCCCCGCGCCAGGCGGGCGCGCGCCCGACCGCCGTCTCGACCGCCGCCACGACTCCCCCTCACGCCGCACCCCGAACGTGCCGAAGCACCGATGCACACACCGTAAAGGGCGCCACTGACAATCGGTCCGAAGCCGGTGTCGGCAGGCCTGGGAAACAGCTCCGGGCAGGCGCCTGCGGGCACCCGGCCGGTTCTCAACTTCTAGATCTCGCCCCGCAGTTTGGCGAGCGCCTCGGCGAGGATCGCCTCGCCGTCCGCGTCGCTGCGCCGCTCCCGTACGTACGCGAGGTGGGTCTTGTACGGCTCGGTGCGCGGCGGGTCCGGCGGGTTGTCCCGGTCCTGTCCGGCCGGGAAGCCGCAGCGGGGGCAGTCCCAGGTGTCCGGAACCTGCGCGTCGCTGGCGAAACTCGGCTGAGTCTCATGCCCGTTGGCGCACCAGAAGGAGATGCGCAGGCGCGGCGCGGACTCGCCCCGCTCCGCCTCGCCCATCGGCCCCGCCCCGACCCGGCTTCCTCGGATCGCGTTGCCACTTGCCACGGTCGTAACTCCCTGCGTGATGGTGCCGCGAAGCGAGTCGGCGTTTCACTTCGCCGCGAGCGCCTCAGTCTACGTAAGGCCCAACGCGCGTCCAGTGATTGGAGTTACCGCCCCCCATACACAGACGCAAGCCCCATGATAGGCCGCGCTGATGAGCGCGTACCGAACATGGGGCCTTACGTAAGGAATGTGCGTGCCGGTGACACGCTGATCAGCTGTTCGTCAACAGCCGATCTCGCCGGCTGTACGTCGTCAGCTGTTCGTCTTCACCAGCAGGCCGAGGACGACGATGCACGCGAACCACAGCAGACCGATCGCCACGGTGATCCGGTCCAGGTTGCGCTCGGCGACCGAGGAGCCACCCACGGACGACTGCATGCCGCCACCGAACATGTCGGAGAGGCCGCCGCCCTTCCCCTTGTGCATGAGCACCAGCAGCATCAGCAGCAGGCTGAAGACGATCAGGGCGATCGAGAACCCCAAAACCACGGCTGGACCAACTCTCTCGGATTCGGATGAAACGACGGGGGCACGGTAGCTACCTACCATGCCCCCGCAAGGGTACGACGGATCCCGTCTAGCGCATACTCACTGATCCCGGAAGCGCACGATCTTGACGAACTCGTCCGTGTCCAGCGAGGCCCCGCCCACCAGGGCGCCGTCGATGTCGGCCTGGGCCATGATCTCGGCGACGTTGCCCGCCTTCACGGAGCCGCCGTACTGGATGCGGACCTTGTCGGCCACGTCCTGCGAGTACAGCTCGGCGATCCTGCCGCGGACGGCCGCGCAGACCTCCTGGGCGTCCTCCGTGCCGCAGACCTGGCCGGTGCCGATGGCCCACACGGGCTCGTACGCGATCACGATGGTCTCGACCTGCTCGGCCGGGACGTCCTTCAGGGCGCCGTCGAGCTGGGCGAGGGTGTGGGTGACGTGGTTGCCCGCCTGGCGGACGTCGAGCTCCTCGCCGACGCACAGGATCGGGGTCAGGCCGTGCTTGAGGGCGGCCTTGACCTTGGCGTTGACCACCTCGTCGGTCTCGTTGTGGTACTGACGGCGCTCGGAGTGGCCGATGACCACGTACGTGCACTTCAGCTTGGCCAGCATCGGGCCCGAGATCTCGCCGGTGTAGGCCCCGGAGTCGTGCGCCGACACGTCCTGGGCGCCGTACTTGATCTTGAGCTTGTCGCCGTCGACCAGGGTCTGCACGGAGCGCAGATCGGTGAAGGGCGGCAGGACGGCGACCTCGACGGCCTCGTAGTCCTTGTCCGACAGGGCGAAGGCGAGCTTCTGGACGTGTGCGATGGCCTCGAGGTGGTTGAGGTTCATCTTCCAGTTGCCCGCCATGATCGGCGTGCGCGTGCTCATTGAGGTCAGTCCTCCAGTGCGGCGAGGCCGGGGAGCGTCTTGCCCTCGAGGTATTCGAGGGAGGCGCCGCCACCGGTCGAGATGTGGCCGAATGCGTTCTCGTCGAAGCCGAGCGTGCGCACGGCCGCGGCGGAGTCACCGCCGCCGACGACGGTGAAACCGTCCGAGTCGACGAGAGCCCGGGCGACCGCCTTGGTGCCCTCGGCGTAGTCGGGGTGCTCGAAGACGCCCATGGGGCCGTTCCAGAAGACGGTCTCGGCGTCGGCGAGCTTCGAGGCGTACAGCTCTCGGGTCTTCGGGCCGATGTCCAGGCCCTCCTGGTCGGCGGGGATCTTGTCCGAGTCGACCACGGTGTGCTCGGTCGGCGCCTTGGTCTTGAGGTCCGGGAACTCCCGGGAGACCACGACGTCGACGGGGAGCAGCAGCTCCACGCCCTGCTTCTCGGCGCGCTCCATGTACTCCTTGACGGCCGGGATCTGGTCCTCCTGCAGGAGGGAGATGCCGACCTCGTGGCCCTTGGCCTTGAGGAAGGTGTAGGCCATGCCGCCGCCGATGAGCAGGCGGTCGGCCTTGTCGAGGAGCTTGTCGATGACGGCGAGCTTGTCGGAGACCTTGGCGCCGCCGAGCACGACGGCGTAGGGGCGCTCGACGTTCTCGGTGAGCTTCTTCAGGACGCCGACCTCGGTGGCGATGAGGTAGCCGGCGTAGTGCGGCAGGCGGGCCGGAAGGTCGTACACCGACGCGTGCTTGCGGTGGACCGCGCCGAAGCCGTCGCCGACGTAGACGTCCGCGAGGGCGGCCAGCCGGTCGGCGAACTCGCCGCGCTCGGCGTCGTCCTTGGACGTCTCTCCGGGGTTGAAGCGCAGGTTCTCGATGACCGCGACCTGGCCGGGCTCCAGGCCGTCGACGGCGGCGTGGGCGGCGGGGCCGACGGTGTCCTGGGCGAACGCGACGGGCGCGCCGAGGAGTTCACCGAGCCGCTCGGCGACGGGCAGCAGGGAGAACTCCGGGTCCGGGGCGCCCTTGGGGCGCCCCAGGTGCGAGGCCACGACGACCTTGGCGCCGGCGTCGGCAAGGGCCTTGATGGTGGGCAGCACGGCGCGGATACGGCCGTCGTCGGTGATGACACCGTCGGCGAGCGGGACGTTGAGGTCGGCGCGGACGAATACCCGCTTGCCGTCCACGCCGTCGGCGAGAAGTTCGTCGATGGTCTTCATGAGGGGGACTCCTGAGGAGGGCTCTTGACGAGGCTCTTGACGAGGGCTCTTGATCGTACGAGGGCTGACCGACCGTACGTCAGCGGCCGGTCCGCACGTGCGGCAGGGCTCGGGCGGCGCGACGGTGCGCTGCCCGAGCCCTGCTATCGCATCGAGATGCCCGCTCTGTCGGTCAGAGCTGCTCGCCGACGAATTCCGTGAGGTCGACGAGGCGGTTGGAGTAGCCCCACTCGTTGTCGTACCAGCCCAGGATCTTCACCGAGTTGCCGTCCTGGACCATGGTCAGGGACGAGTCGAAGGTGCAGGAGGCCGGGTCGCCCACGATGTCGGAGGAGACGATCGGGTCCTCGGTGTAGGCCAGGTAGCCCTTGAGGTCGCCGTCCTCGGAGGCCTTCTTGAACGCGGCGTTGACCTCGTCCTTGGTGACCTCGCGCTGCAGCTGCACGACCAGGTCGGTGGCCGAGCCGGTGGGAACCGGGACGCGCATGGCGATGCCGTCCAGCTTGCCCTTGAGCTGCGGCAGCACCAGGGCGGTGGCCTTGGCGGCGCCGGTGGTCGTCGGGATGATGTTCTCGGCGGCGGCACGCGCGCGGCGCAGGTCCTTGTGCGGGAAGTCCAGGATGCGCTGGTCGTTGGTGTACGCGTGCACGGTGGTCATCAGACCCTTGACGATGCCGAAGTTCTCGTCGAGGACCTTCGCCATCGGCGCCACACAGTTGGTGGTGCAGGAGGCGTTGGAGATGATGTTGTGCTTCGCCGGGTCGTACTTGTCCTCGTTGACGCCCATGACGATGGTGATGTCCTCTTCCTTGGCCGGAGCCGAGATGAGGACCTTCTTCGCGCCGCCGGCGAGGTGCTTGGCGGCGTCTTCCTTCTTGGTGAAGATGCCGGTCGACTCGATGACGATGTCGACGCCCAGCTCACCCCAGGGGATGTCGGCCGGGTTGCGCTCGGACAGCACCTTGATGGTGTGACCGTCGACGGTGATCGTGTCGGCGGTGTGCGAGACCTCCTGCTTCAGGCGGCCCAGGATGGTGTCGTACTTCAGCAGATGTGCGGTGGTGGCGGTGTCACCCAGGTCGTTGACAGCCACGATCTCAATGTCTGCACCCTGCTCCAGCAGCGCGCGGAAGTAGTTACGACCGATGCGGCCAAAGCCGTTGATGCCTACGCGGATCGTCACGAACCGATCTCCTCGTTGGTACGCCGGCTTGTGCGCCGGCGAGCTGTATGGGATGTCCCCGACCACCCACGACCCTACCCCTCTGAGGCCCCTGGAGTGACATCGAGATGCCGCATACACGGGCAGGCGGTCCGTACCCGCCAGTAGGGGTACGGACCGTCCGGGGTCGGGCACTGAATCGCCCTGTTTTGCTATGGATTGACGGTGCCCGTTGGCGCCGTTTTCACTCGTTCGTGAGCGGGTCGGCTCACCTGTCGAGTGACGCCAGCGCCTTCCTCAGCAGTGCCGTGCGATCAGCCGCCGCCGGGACCTGTTCGAGGCCGAAGCCGAGCAGCACGGTCCGGTCGGTCGTGACCGCCCCGTATGTCTGGAACAGGACCCCGGTGCGCGCCCAGTCCTTGAGGACCGCCGGGCTGCCCGCGGGCGGTCCGGCCGCGCTCCAGGCGCCCAGCGACGTCTCGAAGCCCTCGGTCTCCCTGGCCGCGCCGCCGACGACGAGCGAGGCGTCGTCGGCGAGGACGCCGTGGCCGCCGGTGCCCGGGTCGGTGATGTAGCTGATCGAGACCTCCACCGACTTCCCGGCGTAGGCGCTCAGGTCGAAGGTCACCGGCTGCCAGCCGCTGGAACTGCCGGTGAGGCTGTTCCAGGAGCCGGTGGAGCCGGTCGCCGTGCAGCCGTTGTTCGCGAGCGTCAGGTAGTGCCGCAGCCACGGGTGCTCGTTGATCAGGAATCCGGCCCCGCACTCGGTCGGCACGGTGGTGCGGGTGGCACCACCCGCCTCCGGGAGCGTCGTCCAGTCGTCGGCCCCGGTGGTGTGGACCTCGACGACCGCGTGGTCGTAGCCGGGCTCGGTGTCCCACAGCAGCCGGGTACGCAGGGCCGGCTGGTCGGCGGCGCCGACTCCGGTGAGGTCGACGGTGCGGGTGAGGCGCTTGTAGGCGTCGTCGGTGTGCACGGCCGCGGCCATGTACGAACCGGTGTACGGCCCGTACGGGTTGACGGTCCCGCTGAACTGACCCGCGCCCGCACTGGCGAACTGCGGGTAGGAGGCGACGGGCAGTTCGTCGGAGGTGACCGCGTAGGTGCCGGCCTTGTCGAGCGGGTTGCCGGGGGCGTCGCCGAGGGCACCGGTGAAGCCGTCCAGCGCGCCGGAGCCGGTGAAGCCGGTGGCGCCCGGGGACGACGTACGGGAGTAGGCGCCCAGGTAGTACTGGCTGAAGTCGTCGGTCAGGGTGCCGCCGCCGAGGTCGACGTCGCCGCCGGCCAGCTCGCCCGCCTCGATCAGCCTGCCGCCCTCGTTGAGGTAGGCGCGCAGCTGGAGTTGGGTGGCGTTGCCCGGGCCGTTCGTGCCCGAGTAGTGGACGACGGTCCCGAAGTGCTTCAGGACGCCGAGCGCGTCGGGGGCGCCCTGCGTGGCGACGTCCCAGACGATCGCCGTGCGGCCGTCGGCCTTCAGCGCGTCCACGTACGTCTGCGCGTGCGTGGCCGCCGCGCCCTCCTCCGCGACGACGAGGGTGTCGGCCTTGGGCCGCGGGGCCGCCGTGTACGTGAAGTGCTCGCTGGAGGTGGGCTTTCCGGCCTTCGTGTCACCGGTGAACCAGACCTCGACCCTGTCGCCGGGGCCGGCGCCGTGGACCTTGGCCCGGTACTCGTCGAAGTAGAGGTCGTCCCGACCGCCGTAGGTCCGACCGCCCTTCCAGGTCCGCAGCGCCTGCTCCTGTGTACGGCCGTGGCCGACGCGGTACTTGAGCTCCTTGTCGCGCACCGACTTCCGAACGACGACGGAGACTTCCTGGTCGCCACCGCGCGCGTACGACGTGGAGAACGCGGCCGGGGTGAAGTCCGCGGCGCTCAATCCGACGGGGGAGACCGGCTGGTCCGGGTGGACGGCGGTCTCGGCGACGGAGAGCGCGAACGGGATGTTCTTCGCGAACTCCTGCTGGATCAGCTTCTCGTCGTCGGGGAAGTTGAAGACCGACCGGCAGTCGGAGGCGTTCCAGGTGTCTCCCGGGTCGATGTTCGACGCGGTCTGGCAGGTCGACATCTCGGGGGTGAACATCGCCATGCCGTTGACGTTCGACGCGTGGCCGTCCGCCTCGCCGTTGGTGGTGTACAGCTCCGAGGAGACCTGCGAACGGTAGCCGGGGATGGCCGGGTTGTCCGGGGTGCCCGCGAGCGCCTTGTACAGGACGTCGTCCGGGGTCGGGGTCGCCACCTGCCAGCCGACGCCGTAGAGGAGGAGTTGGGCCGCGGAGTGGTAGTTGATGCCGTAGGTGAAGCCGATGCGCTTCTCGAAGGCGTCGAGCGCCTTGGTCTCCGGCTCGGACCCCGGGCTCGCGCCGCGGTAGGTCTCGCTGGTCGGGTTGGGTGACGAACCCTCGTCGTCGTAGCCCCACTTGTAGGCGAAGTTGCGGTTGAGGTCGACGCCGTCGCCGGTGGCGATCACGCCGTCGCCGTTGACGTCCCGCAGGTTCTTGCGCCAGAGGCGGGTGCCGGAGTTCCGGAAGGTGTAGTCGTAGCCGTCGGGGTTGGCCGAGAGGACGAACCACAGCTCGGTCGAGTCGACGATCTTCTTGATCCGCCGGTCCGTCTTGTAGTGGCCCAGGTAGTAGTGCATCAGACGCCGGGTCATCTCGGGCGTGATCCACTCGCGCGCGTGCTGGTTGGAGACGTACAGCACCGAGGGCTTGGAGCCGTCCTGCGACTTCTTGGCGTTCTTGGTCAGTTTGAGCGCGAGGATGTCCTGGCCGTCGAGCGTCTTGCCGATGGACTCGACCTTCGTGAGGTCGGGGTGGGCCTGCCCGGTCCTGACGACCTCCTCTTCGAGGCCGCCGCTGCCGCTGTACGGGCGGAACACCCCCTGGGACGCGCCCGCGACGCGTGCCTCGGCCCGCGCCGACAGGGTGTGCTCGGTGAGGTCGACGCCCTGCTTCTCGAGCTTCTTCGCCTGCTTGTCGGTGAGATAGACCTCGACTGGGCCGCGGCCCTTCCGGGCCATCTGCTCGCCGAGTTCACGGGCGTCCTGTCCGGCCTTGAGCAGCAGGGGTATCTGCTTGCGGGTGACGTCGGCGCGGAAGACCTTGACCTCGTCGGGGCCGGAGGCCGCGGGGTGTCCGCTCTGTGCCTGGGCGATGGGTGCAAGGCTCGCTCCGCCGAGCAGGAGCGCGCCGACAGCGAGGATCGATCTCGCTCTGTGTCTCATGAACCCCCCTAGCGTGGCCCGCCACCGTGGCGAGCTCATGCCAGGCTCATGACAGTTCGTGATCGAGTCAAGAGTGCCTCATGGATACGCAAAACCGGTGCCGACGCCCCAAGTGGGCGTCGGCACCGGCGAGTTGAGCGACCGTAGGTCAGCCGACCAGGTTGTCGGCCATCTCCTCGGTGAGGTTGGCCTCGGTCCCCGGGATGCCCAGGTCGGAGGCGCGCTTGTCGGCCATCGCGAGCAGACGGCGGATACGGCCGGCGACGGCGTCCTTGGTCAGCGGCGGGTCGGCGAGGGCGCCCAGCTCCTCCAGGGATGCCTGCTTGTGCTCCATGCGCAGCCGGCCGGCGGCCGCGAGGTGCTCGGGGACGTCGTCGGCGAGGATCTCCAGCGCGCGCTGCACCCGGGCGCCGGCGGCGACGGCGGCGCGGGCCGAGCGGCGCAGATTGGCGTCGTCGAAGTTGGCGAGCCGGTTGGCCGTGGCGCGGACCTCGCGGCGCATCCGGCGCTCCTCCCAGGCCAGCACGGACTCGTGTGCGCCGAGGCGGGTCAGCAGGGCGCCGATCGCGTCACCGTCGCGGACCACGACCCGGTCCACGCCCCGCACCTCCCGGGCCTTCGCGGCGATCGACAGCCGCCGGGCCGCGCCGACCAGGGCGAGCGCGGCCTCGGGACCCGGGCAGGTCACCTCCAGGGACGAGGACCGACCCGGCTCGGTCAGCGAGCCGTGCGCCAGGAAGGCGCCGCGCCAGGCCGCCTCCGCGTCACAGGTGGCCCCGGAGACCACCTGCGGGGGCAGACCGCGGATCGGGCGACCCCGCCCGTCGACGAGCCCGGTCTGCCGGGCCAGCTGGTCTCCGCCCGCGACGACGCGTACGACGTAGCGCGAACCGCGGCGCAGGCCGCCGGGCGCCATCACGATCAGTTCGGAGCTGTGGCCGAAGATCTCCAGGATGTCCCGCTTGAGGCGCCGGGCGGCCATCGCCGTGTCCAGCTCCGCCTCGATCACGATGCGCCCGCTCACCAGGTGAAGGCCGCCGGCGAACCGCAGGACGGCGGAGACCTCCGCCTTCCTGCAGCAGGTCCGGGTGACGGGGAGCCGAGAGATCTCGTCCTTCACCGCTGCCGTCATCGCCATGGGCCGATCCTTCCATGCATCCGAAAAATACGGTCGTACGCGGCGGCCAACAGCTCCGGGTCATGCCGGGGGGAACCGTCGGGCCTGGCCACCGGCGCCAGCTCGACCGCGGCTCCGAACCGCTTGGCGGCCTCGGTGAGCGATTCGCGGTCGGGCACGGCGGCCTCGTCGGCCAGCACCACGTCCAGGGCGAGTTTAGGGGCGTGTCGCCCCAAAACCTCCAAATGACGCTGCGGGGAGAAGCCCTCGGTTTCGCCCGGCTGCGGGGCGAGGTTCAGGGAGAGAACCCGGCGCGCCTTCGTCGCCGTGAGGGCGTTCAGGAGTTCGGGGACCAGCAGGTGCGGCATGACCGAGGAGAACCAGGAGCCGGGACCGAGCACCACCCAGTCCGCGTCCAGGACCGCCTCGACGGCCTCCGGAACGGCGGGCGGGTCGTGCGGGACGACGTTCACCGACTGCACCTCGCCGGGCGTGAGGGCGACGGTCGCCTGCCCGCGCACCGTGTCCACCTCCTCCGGCCGGGCCGGGTCGTGCCCCTTGACCAGCGCCTGGAGCTCCAGCGGTACGGCCGACATGGGCAGCACTCGGCCGTGCGCGCCCAGCAGCTTGCCGACCAGGTCCAGGGCCTTGACGTGGTCGCCGAGCTGTTCCCACAGGGCGACGATCAGCACGTTGCCCACCGCGTGGTCGTGCAGATCGCCCTGGGACTGGAAGCGGTGCTGGATCACGCGGGCCCAGGTCTGGCCCCAGTCGTCGTCGCCGCACAGGGCTGCGAGGGCCTTGCGCAGATCGCCCGGCGGAAGCACGCCGAGCTCGTCGCGCAGGCGCCCGCTGGAGCCGCCGTCGTCGGCCACGGTGACCACGGCGGTGAGGTCGCCGGTGATCCGGCGCAGGGCGGCGAGCGAGGCCGACAGACCCATGCCGCCGCCGAGGGCGACCACCTTGGGCTGCGCGCCACGCCGCCGTGGCCGGGCGCCGCGCGCCTCGACGGGGCGGCTCGCGCGTGCCTCGGGCACCATCCGGCGCAGCATGCTCAGCCGCGGAGTACGTCCTGTCATTCCCGTCCCATGTCCCGGTGGACGACCACCGTCTCCACGCCCTCGGCCGCGAGCCGCGCGGCGAGCTTCTCCGACATGGCCACCGAGCGGTGCTTGCCGCCCGTACAGCCGATGGCGATCGTCACATAGCGCTTGCCCTCACGGCGATAGCCCGCCGCGATGAGACGCAGCAGCTCGGCGTACCGGTCGAGGAACTCCTTGGCGCCGGGCTGGTTGAAGACGTAGGCGGCGACCTCCTCGTTGCGGCCGGTGTAGGGGCGCAGCTCCGGGACCCAGTGCGGGTTGGGCAGGAAGCGCATGTCCGCGACCAGGTCGGCGTCGACCGGGAGGCCGTACTTGAAGCCGAACGACATCACGGTGGCCCGCAGCTCTGGCTCCTCGTCGCCGGCGAACTGGGCGTCCATCTTGGCGCGCAGCTCGTGCACGTTGAGGCTGGAGGTGTCGATCACCAGGTCGGCGTCGCCGCGCAGCTCGCGCAGCAGCTCGCGCTCGGCCGCGATGCCGTCGACGATGCGGCCGTCGCCCTGGAGGGGGTGCGGGCGGCGCACCGACTCGAAGCGGCGCACCAGGGCCTCGTCGGAGGACTCCAGGAAGACGATCCGCCGGGTGACGCCCCGGGTGTCGAGGTCGGCGAGGGACTCGCGCAGGTTGTCGAAGAAGCGGCGCCCGCGGACGTCGACGACGACCGCGATCCGCGCCACGTTGCCCTGGGAGCGGGCGCCGAGCTCCACCATGGTGGGGATGAGGGCGGGCGGCAGGTTGTCGACGACGAACCAGCCGAGGTCCTCCAGACACTTGGCGGCCGTCGACCGGCCCGCTCCGGACATGCCGGAGATGATCACCAGTTCGGGGATGTCCGGAGCGGAGACCCCGGCTGTCGTGGCGTCCGTACTCACCTGTACTCCGTCTTCCTGGACCGTCGGCCCCTCGGCTTCCCGCGCCGTCGGCCCTTCCGCGGTCGGCGGCCGCGACTCGTCCCGGACCGCGTCCCCGGTCGCCTGATCCCGCTCCTTCGCGGGCCGCGCGTGGGTCCGATCCGGCTCTGCGCCGGGCTGCGCCTCGTGCTCGGTCATGTCTCCTGCCCCCGTCGTTCGTCCGGGGTGCCCGCGGGTACGGGCTCCCCTGGGGAATCCGGCGCCGTCGCGGGTTCCCCGTCATCCATGATCTCTCCGGTCGCCATGTTGACGGCGGGTGCGGCCGGGGGCGCCGAGGCGAGGGCCGCGGCGATCGTCTCGGCGCTCTTCTGGCCTATGCCGGGCACCTCGCGGATCTGGTCGACGGTGGCGGCGCGCAGTTTCTTCAGCGAGCCGAAGTGCTTGAGCAGCGCCTGTTTCCGGGCGTCGCCGAGGCCCGGAACGTCGTCCAGGGGGCTGGAGCGCAGACGCTTGGCGCGCTTGGCCCGCTGGTAGGTGATCGCGAAGCGGTGCGCCTCGTCGCGGACGCGCTGGAGCAGGTAGAGGCCCTCGCTGGTGCGGGGCAGCACCAACGGGTCGTCGTCCTCCGGAACCCATACCTCCTCCAGGCGCTTGGCGAGTCCGCAGACGGCGATGTCGTCGATGCCGAGCTCGTCCAGGGCCCGCTTGGCGGCCGCGACCTGCGGCCGGCCGCCGTCGACGACGACGAGCTGGGGCGGATAGGCGAACTTCCTGGGCCGGCCGTCGGCGTCCTTCAGACCGCCCTCGCCCGATCCGCCCTCGCCGTCACCCTGGAAGGCGGCCTCGCCGTCCGGCCACTCCCCCGTCTTCTCCTTCTCGGCGAGGTAGCGCCTGAAGCGGCGGGTGATCACCTCGTGCATGGAGCGGACGTCGTCCTGACCGGCGAATCCCTTGATCTGGAAGCGCCGGTACTCGCTCTTGCGCTGGAGGCCGTCCTCGAAGACGACCATGGACGCGACCACGTCGTCGCCCTGGAGGTGCGAGATGTCGTAGCACTCGATCCGGAGCGGGGCGCTGTCCAGGTCGAGGGCGTCCGCGATCTCCTCCAGCGCGCGCGAGCGCGTGGTCAGGTCGGAGGCGCGCTTGGTCTTGTGCAGGACGAGCGCCTGCTGGGCGTTGCGCTCGACCGTCTCCATCAGGGCCCTCTTGTCGCCGCGCTGCGGCACGCGCAGGGAGACGTTCGAGCCGCGACGCCCGGCCAGCCACTCCTGGACCGGCTCCAGCGGCTCGGGCAGGGCGGGTACCAGGACCTCCTTGGGAACGGCGTCCCCGCTCTCCTCGCCGTACAGCTGCTGCAGGGCGTGCTCGACGAGGGCGGCGGTGCTGATCTCCTCGACCTTGTCGGTCACCCAGCCGCGCTGGCCGCGGACGCGGCCCCCGCGCACGTGGAAGATCTGCACGGCCGCCTCCAGCTCGTCCTCGGCGACGGCGATCAGGTCGGCGTCGGTCGCGTCGGCGAGCACGACGGCGTTCTTCTCCATGGCCTTCTTCAGGGCCCCGATGTCGTCGCGCAGGCGGGCGGCCCGCTCGTACTCCATCGCGTCGGCCGCCTCCGCCATCTGCTTCTCGAGACGGCGCAGGTACGTCCCCGTGCGGCCGCCCATGAAGTCGCAGAACTCCTCGGCCAGCTCCCGGTGCTCCTCGGCCGAGACCCGGCCGACACAGGGGGCGGAGCACTTGCCGATGTACCCGAGCAGGCAGGGACGGCCGGTGCGGGCGGCGTTCTTGAAGACGCCGGCCGAGCAGGTCCGCAGCGGGAAGACGCGCAGCATCAGGTCGACCGTGTCACGGATCGCCCACGCGTGCCCGTACGGCCCGAAGTACCTGACGCCCTTCTTCTTGTGACCGCGCATCACCTGCGCGCGCGGGAACTCCTCGTTCATCGTGACGGCGAGGTACGGGTAGCTCTTGTCGTCGCGGTACTTGACGTTGAACCGGGGGTCGAACTCCTTGATCCAGGAGTACTCCAGCTGCAGTGCCTCGACCTCCGTGGACACGACGGTCCACTCCACGGACGCGGCCGTGGTGACCATCGTGCGGGTGCGCGGATGGAGGTTCGCCAAGTCCTGGAAATAGTTCCCCAGCCGCTGGCGCAGGCTCTTCGCCTTACCGACGTAGATCACCCGGCCGTGCGCGTCACGGAACTTGTACACCCCGGGGGAGTCCGGGATCTCTCCCGGCTTGGGGCGGTAGCTGGAGGGGTCGGCCATGTCTCACACCCTACTGTCGAGGGGGGACAGTCCGGCGGGCCTGTGGACAACGCCCGACGGGTCCAGGCCGTGGTCCGGTACAAGGTGTTGTCGGGGCTTGGTCAACACGCTTCAATGCGGGGGAACTCGGGGCCGTGAACGACGGCGTCCGGATGCGGCGTGCGGGATGTGCGCACGCCGCGGCGCCGACGGGGTGGTCCCGCCAGAACCGCGCGAACGGTCTGACCAGCCGTTGTGATCATTCACAGAAAGGCCCCTGTGCATGCGGTACGCCACACAGCACGCGGACCTCGCCACCGAGGAAACCGAGCAAGCCCAGGAAGCCCAGGAAATCCCGGAAACCGTGACACCGGAAGCCGTGACAGCGGAGGAAGCAGAGGGAGCCGAGGAGGCAGAGGAGCTGGACACGGCCCTGCGGGGCGGCCCCTTCCACGTCGCCCTGCGCGCCGCGATAGCCGCCCGCGGACTTCCGCTCCAGCGCGTCCAGCACCATCTGTCGCGCTACGGCGTCAGGGTGGGCGTCACGAGCCTGAGCTACTGGCAGCAGGGCGCCCGGCGTCCGCAGCGCCCCGAGTCCCTGCGTGCCGTACGCGCCCTGGAGGAGATCCTGCGGCTGCCTGACGAGTCGCTGATACGGCTGCTCGCCGAGGCCGACGAGCGCTCGGCCGGACAGCACCCCGCCGCCCGCTCCTACCGCTCCCTGGTGGAGGCCTCCGACGTCCTGGACCAGCTGCGCGCCGAGCTGGGCTGGTCCCTCGACGGCGGTCTGCACGATCTCGGGCACCACGAGCAGGTACGGATCGGAGCGCGCCGCGAGCTGGCGGCCCGTGAGTCGCACCACATCGTGCGGGCCGACCGGGACGGGGTGGACCGCTACGTGGCCGTCCACCACGGCGACCCGGGCTGCGCGCCCGAGCGCATCGCGGTGCACGCCCTGGAGAACTGCCGCACGGGGCGCGTCCGCGTGGACCAGGAGACCGGCGTGGTCGTGGCCGAGCTGCTCTTCGGCACCCGGCTGCGCTCCGGTGACACCTTCCTCTTCCGGTACGGCGTCGAGGACGGCACGGCGGGGGCCGCCCGCGAGTACGTCCGCGGTTTCGCCTTCCCCGGTGGCCAGTACGCGCTCCAGGTGCGGTTCGACGCCGACGCCCTGCCGGTGCGCTGCCACCGGTTCACCCAGCACTCCGCGGCGGCTCCGCGCGGCGGCCGTCAGGAGCTCGCCCTCAGCGGGCCCTACCGCTCGGTGCACCTCGTGGAGCCACGGGTGCGGCCGGGCATCGTGGGGATCGGCTGGGACTGGGAGTGAGGTGAGGAGGGCGGCCTCGGCGGCGGGCGCCGGCCGGGGCCGCCCCCCTGCCGGTCAGGCGATCAGGCGCCCGGCCCCGCGACGATCTTTCCCTTGACGACCTTGACCGACAGCTCGTTCAACGGCTCGGTCGCCGGTGCCTGCACCACCTTGCCGGTCCGGGCGTCGAACTCACTTCCGTGACACGGGCAGATCAGGGTCGTCCCCTGCAGCTTGTTGATCGCGCATCCGGCGTGCGTGCAGATCGTGCTGTACGCCTTGAGGCCGCCGTCGCCGGCGCGGCTGACGACCACGTTGTGGTCCCGGTACAGCGCGGCACTCCCCTTCGCGACCTCGCTCTCGGCCCCCAGTTCCACCGGCGCGGTCGGCGTCGCGTCCGCCGAGGCGCCGTTGCCCGGGGCCCCGCAGGCGGCGAGCCCTAGCCCGGCGAGCGGAGCGGCGGCGGCTCCTCGAAGGACGGTACGGCGGCTCGCGGGGGTGGGCCGGTCGGGCATCTGTTTCTCCCCAGGTCAGCGGTGGTGCAGGGCGACGATACCCGGCGCGGGGAGGAGGAGAGCCGCGGGGTGCATAAGCGATTGCGCGAGCGTTTACGCCTGGGAGCGCAGGAAGCGCGCAAGCGTTTACGTCTGTCGCCGGATGAGATACGTTCCCGGCCAGAAGGCCCGCCGCGGCCGCTCGGGGAGGAAACGCCATGCCCACGATGGCCGACGTCGCACGCAGCGCCGGAGTGTCCGTGGCGACGGTGTCCCACGTACTGAACGGCACCCGCCCCGTGCTGCCCGACACGCGCCAGGCCGTGCTGGACGCGATCGACGAGCTCGGCTACACGCCCAACACCCTCGCCCGTTCTCTGGTGACGTCCCGCACCCGCTCCATCGGGCTCGCGGTGTCGGCGATCAGCAACCCGTACTTCACGGAGATTCTCCAGGGCGTCGAGGCCGCCGCTCTGGAGCAGGGCTACAGCCTGCTCATCGCCGACCCGCACGACGACCCCGAGCACGAACGCAAGGTCGTCCAACTGCTCCACGAACGACGCGTGGACGGCATGATCGTCACGCCCTCCGCGGACCCGCGCGCGCTGGTCGCCTACCTCGGCCGGCACGCCGTACCGACCGTGTTTCTGGATCGGGTGCCCGATCTCCGCGCCGCCCACGGTGACGCTCTCCCGCGCTTCGACCAGGTCTGCGCCGAGAGCACCGAACCCATGGCGCAGCTCGTCACCCACCTCGCCGGACGGGGCCACCGGCGGATCGGCCTGGTCGCCGGTCTGCCCGGGCTCAGCACCACCCGCGAGCGACTCACCGGCTACCGCGACGGCCTCGCCATGTCCGGCCTGGCCCACGACGAGCGCCTCGTGGTGCCCGGCAACTCCACGGCGGCCGGCGCCGAGCAGGCCACCGCGTCCCTGCTGTCGCTCGCCTCTCCCCCCACGGCGCTCATCACCGCCAACAACACGATGGCCCTCGGCGTCCTGCGCACCCTGCGCGAGCGCGGCCTGTCCGTGCCGGACGACATCGCCCTGTGCTGCTTCGACGACTTCGCCTGGGCGGACCTGTTCTCCCCCAGGCTCACCGCCGTCGCACAGCCCAGCAGGGAGATCGGTGCGCGGGCCGTCCATGTGCTGCTCGACCGCCTGGCCGAGCCGGACCGGCCCGCCCGCACCGTGAGGCTCCCCTGCACCTTCGTCCATCGCACGTCGTGCGGTTGCCCGGAGCCGTCCGCGAGTTCCGGGCAACCCGCGCAGTCCGATGAGCCCGAGCAGCCGGATCAAGCCGAGCAGCCCAGGAAAGGAAGCGTCTCGTGATCGTCGTCGCCGGTGAGGCACTGATCGACCTCGTACCGCAGGGCACGGGTGCCCTCGCGAGCCTGAAACCGGCGCTCGGTGGCGGCCCGTACAACACGGCCGTGGCCCTCGGCCGCCTCGGCTCCCCCACGGCCTTCTGCTCCCGCACGTCGTACGACGCGTTCGGCGAGGCCCTGCTCGACGGGCTGCGGCAGGCGGGCGTGGACGTCTCGGGTGTCCAGCGCGGTACGGAGGCGACCACCCTCGCCGTCGCCACCGTCGACGGAGACGGCTCGGCCGCCTACTCCTTCTACGTCGAGGGCACCGCCGACCGCCTGTTCACGGCCCCTGCCCGTCTCCCGGCCACCACACGCGCGGTGTCCTTCGGCACCTGCTCGCTCGTCCTGGAGCCGGGAGCGAGCGCCTACGAGGAGCTGATGCGCACCGCGGCCGCGCAGGGCCTCTTCACCGCCCTCGATCCGAACATCCGGGCGGGTCTGATCCCCGACGCCGACGCCTACCGGGCACGTTTCCGGACCTGGCTGCCGTCGGTGACGCTGCTGAAGCTCTCCGAGGAGGACGCACAGTGGCTGGGGGGCACCCCGCGCGAGTGGCTGGCCTCGGGTCCCTCGGCCGTGGTGGTCACGCGGGGCGGCGACGGGCTCACCGTCTTCACCCGGGACGGCACGGAGCACTCCGTTCCGGGCGAGAAGGTCGAGGTCGTCGACACGATCGGCGCCGGTGACACGGTCAACGCGGCCTTGCTGCACGGCCTGTCCGCCCAGAACGCCCTCTCCCCCGAGGCCCTCGCCGGCCTGGGCGCCGACGGCTGGACGCGACTCCTGCGGTTCGCGGCACGCGCGGCGGCGATCACCTGCTCACGGGCAGGGGCGGAGCCGCCGTATGCCGCTGAACTGGGGGACTTTTAGCGGGCCTTGTGCGCCCAGCCCGTGGGGAGCGCGTGCAGCACAGCCGGAGCGCCTTCCCGGGGCACGGTCAGCGGCCGCCGCTCACCGCTCGCAGGGCGCCCGGGGTACGACCGTTGAGGTGGTCGAGGGCCGCGGCGGTGGCCTCGTCGGCGGCGAGATGGACGGTCAGTCGCTGGCCGGCGTCCGGGAGGGTGAGCGTCTCGAACGACAGGCGCAGCCGACCCACCTCGGGATGTTCGACGAGGTCGGTCCCTGACCGGGCGGGCAGGGACGGAACCGCGGCGAGCCGCTCGCTGAACGGCGCTCCCGCGGTGACCGTCAACTCGTCGGCGAGGGCGGCGACATGAGGGTCGTGCCGGGGCACCTCGTGCCGCATATGGGCGATCTGCTCGTCGGCGATCCGATCCCAGGCCGGGTACACCGCGCGGGCCCGATCGTCGGTGAACAGGTACCGCATGATGTTGGGCGGCCGGCCGTCGAGCAGCCCGAGCGGTCGGGCGTACCGCTCGTAGCCCTTGGTGTACGCCACGATGTCGCCGACCCAGTTGAACAGGACGGCCGGTGTGGGCTCCAGGCCGTCGAGCAGTGCCTGGACCGTGGGGCGCACGGTGAGCGCGGGGACCGGGGCCGAGGCGCAGAACACCCTGTCGACGCCGTGCTGCTCCTTGACCAGGCGGTGCAGCAGGAACCGGTCGGTCGGTGGCAGCCGCAGCGCGTCTCCCAGGGCGCCCAGCACCTGGGCGGACGGGTTGCGGTCGCGGCCCTGTTCGAGCCGGGTGAGGTACTCGACGCTGATACCGGCGAGGGTGGCCAGCTCCGCTCGGCGCAGTCCGGGCGTGCGTCGGCGGAGTCCCGTGGGCAGGCCCACCTCGGCGGGGGTGACGGCCTCGCGGCGGGAGCGCAGGAACGCCCCCAGTTCGTTGTCACTCACCGCTCGAACGTACCTCCCGTGCCCGCCGGAAGGGTGGCCCTGCGACTACCACCCTCGGCACGGTCTCCCTCGCGCCGGCGACGGCCCCGAGGGTGGAGGCATGACTCAGGACAACGCCCCTCGCACACTGACCACTCCCGCGCTCCCTCTGGCGGCGGGCGACTGGGAACTGGACTCCCTGCACTCGGCCGTCAACTTCACCATCCGCCACCTCGGGATCGCCAAGGTACGCGGCCGGTTCAGCGACGTGAAGGCCGAGCTGTACGTCGGTGGGACGACCGACGATGTGAAGGTGAGCGCGGAGATCGCTCTTGCCTCTATCGACACCGGGAACCCCGATCGCGACGCCCACACCCGCTCGGCCGATCTCCTGGACGTGGAGCGGCGGCCGACCATGACGTTCCGCTCGACGCGCGTGTCCGCGCAGGGTGAGGACTGGTCGATGGAAGGGGACTTGACCATCGGGGACGTGACCCGTCCGGTGACGCTCGCCGTCGAGTTCGGCGGGGTGGTGGACTCCCCTGTGGATCAGAGGAGGCACGCCGGGTTCGAGGCGACGGGCGAGATCCGGCGCAGCGACTTCGGGCTGGACTTCGGAACCGGGCTCCTCGGTGATGTTGTCAAGGTGCAGCTGGACATGCAGTTCGTGGAACCTGTCGAACCGCAGGGCCAGGGTGGCTGACAGTGGAACGAGCGGCGCCCCGCGGGGAGTTCCCACGGGGCGCCGCTCTTCTGAGGATGTGTCAGGACACGTCCTGTGACCGGCTCAGGCCTTGCGTGCCCGTGTCGTCTTCTTCGCGGCCGCGGTCTTCTTCGTCACCCCGGCGGCCTTCTTGGTCGCCGTGTTGTTGGCGGACTTGGCCGCGGTGGTGGCCCGGGCCGTGGCCGTCTTCCTCGCCGTCGACTTGGCCGCGACCGTCTTCTTGGCCGCCGTCTTGCGCGGGGCCGGCACCGAGACCGCGTCGCTGACGCGGTCGGGGCCGAGGATCTCGCGCAGGAACTTGCCGGTGTGGCTGGCCGGGACCGAGGCGACCTCCTCGGGGGTGCCCTCGGCGACGACCAGACCGCCTCCGGCGCCACCCTCCGGACCCATGTCGACGACCCAGTCGGCCGTCTTGATCACGTCGAGGTTGTGCTCGATGACGATGACCGTGTTGCCCTTGTCGACCAGGCCGCCCAGGACCTTCAGCAGCTTGCTGATGTCCTCGAAGTGCAGACCGGTGGTCGGCTCGTCCAGGACGTAGACCGTGCGGCCGGTGGAGCGCTTCTGCAGCTCGCTGGCGAGCTTCACGCGCTGTGCCTCACCACCGGACAGGGTGGTCGCGGACTGGCCGAGACGGACGTAGCCGAGACCGACCTCGCTCAGCGTCCTGAGGTGACGGGCGATCGCCGGGACGGCCTCGAAGAACTCGAGGGCCTCGTCGATCGGCATGTTCAGGACGTCGGCGATGGACTTGCCCTTGTAGTGGACGTCCAGGGTCTCCCGGTTGTAGCGGGCACCGTGGCAGACCTCGCACGGGACGTACACGTCCGGCAGGAAGTTCATCTCGATCTTGATCGTGCCGTCGCCCGCGCAGTTCTCGCAGCGACCGCCCTTGACGTTGAAGGAGAAGCGGCCGGGCAGGTAGCCGCGGACCTTCGCCTCGGTCGTCTCGGCGAACAGCTTGCGGACGTGGTCGAAGACGCCGGTGTACGTCGCCGGGTTCGAGCGCGGGGTGCGGCCGATGGGCGACTGGTCGACGTGGACGACCTTGTCGACGAGGTCGTCGCCGTCCACGCGCGTGTGCCGCCCCGGCACGTTCCTGGCGCCGTTCAGCTCGCGGGCCAGGTGCGTGTAGAGGATGTCGTTGACCAGCGTCGACTTGCCGGAACCGGACACGCCCGTGACGGCGGTGAACAGGCCCAGCGGGAAGGACACGTCGATGTCCTGCAGGTTGTTCTCGCGGGCGCCGTGCACCGTGAGCTGCCGTGACGCGTCGCGCGGGCGCCGCATGTCCGGCAGCGGGATCGACTTCTTGCCGGACAGGTACTGACCGGTCTGCGACTCGGCGTTGGCGAGCAGTCCCTCCAGGGCTCCGCTGTGCACGACCTTGCCGCCGTGCTCGCCCGCGCCGGGACCGATGTCGACGACCCAGTCGGCGACCTTGATGGTGTCCTCGTCGTGCTCGACGACGATGAGCGTGTTGCCCATGTCGCGCAGCCGCACGAGGGTCTCGATCAGCCGGTGGTTGTCGCGCTGGTGCAGGCCGATGGACGGCTCGTCGAGGACGTACAGGACGCCGACGAGTCCGGAGCCGATCTGGGTGGCCAGCCGGATGCGCTGGGCCTCCCCGCCGGACAGCGTGCCGGCCGCGCGGTTCAGCGAGAGGTAGTCGAGGCCGACGTCGACCAGGAAGCGCAGCCGCTCGTTGACCTCCTTGAGCACGCGCTCGGCGATCTTCTTGTCGCGCGCGTTGAGCTTCAGCTCTCCCAGGAATTCCGCGCAGTCGCTGATGGACATGCTGGAGACCTCGGCGATCGACTTCCCCATGACCGTGACGGCGAGGACGATCGGCTTCAGGCGCGTGCCCTCACAGGTCGGGCAGGGCACCTCGCGCATGTAGCCCTCGAAGCGCTCGCGGCTCGCGTCGCTCTCGGCCTCGCTGTGCCGGCGCTTGACGAAGGGGACGGCGCCTTCGAAGGCCGTCGTGTACACGCGCTGGCGGCCGTACCTGTTGCGGTACCGGACCTCGATCTGCGTCTTGTGGCCGTACAGCAGGGCCTTCTTGGCGCGCTGCGGCAGCCCGGCGAAGGGGATGTCGGTCCGGAAGCCGAGCGCGTCCGCCAGGGCGCCGACCAGCCGGCCGAAGTAGTCCTTGGTGTGCCCGTGCGACCAGGGGTGGATGGCGCCCTCGTCGAGGGACTTCTCCTCGTCCGGGACGATCAGCTCCGGGTCGACCTCCATCCGCGTGCCGATGCCGGTGCACTCGGGGCAGGCGCCGAAGGGCGAGTTGAAGGAGAAGGAGCGGGGCTCGAGCTCCTCGAAGGACAGGTCGTCGTACGGGCAGTACAGGTGCTCCGAGTACATGCGCTCGCGCTCGGGGTCGTCCTGGGGGAGGTCGACGAAGTCGAGCACGACCATGCCGCCGGACAGCCCGAGCGCGGTCTCCACGGAGTCGGTGAGGCGGCGCTTGGCGGAGTCCTTGACCGTGAGGCGGTCGACGACCACCTCGATGGTGTGCTTCTCCTGCTTCTTCAGCGTGGGCGGGTCGGAGAGCTGGATGGTCTCGCCGTCCACGCGCGCGCGGCTGTAGCCCTTGGTCTGGAGGTCGGAGAAGAGGTCGACGAACTCGCCCTTGCGCTCGCGCACCAGCGGCGACAGCACCTGGAAGCGGCTTCCCTCCGGCAGCTCCAGGACCTTGTCGACGATGGCCTGCGGCGACTGGCGCGAGATCGGGCGGGAGCACTCGGGGCAGTGCGGCTTGCCGATGCGCGCGAAGAGCAGACGCAGGTAGTCGTAGACCTCGGTGATGGTGCCGACCGTCGAGCGGGGGTTGCGCGAGGTCGACTTCTGGTCGATGGAAACCGCCGGGGAGAGGCCCTCGATGAAGTCGACGTCCGGCTTGTCCATCTGGCCGAGGAACTGCCGGGCGTACGAGGAGAGCGACTCCACGTACCGCCGCTGGCCCTCGGCGAAGATCGTGTCGAACGCCAGCGAGGACTTGCCCGAACCCGACAGGCCCGTGAAGACGATGAGCGAGTCGCGTGGCAGGTCGAGCGAGACATTCTTCAGGTTGTGCTCGCGCGCGCCACGGACGATGAGACGGTCGGCCACGCCGGTCCGCACCTTTCTTGAGAGAAGTGACAGGGGCGAGGCCCCCGTACTTCTTCAGACTAGAGGGAGCCACTGACAACGACGGTCGGATGCCCGGTTGCATAACACTCCCCGACCATCCAGCATGCCCGACGCCGCAACCGAAGATATCGCACTTACATTCGATTCTCGGAGGTCGGTCCACATCCTTCACCCGAAGGAGTGGCGCCGCTAGGGTCGCCGCATGATGGATCACGCCCACGACCTGGCATCTGTACGAGACGCATCCGACCGGCTCCTCAACGCAGTCGCCTCCTGGGACGACGCAGCCGTGACCGAGCCCTCACGTCTGCCCGGCTGGACCCGGGGTCATGTCCTCGCGCACCTCGCCCGCAACGCGGACGCCCTCGTGAACGTCCTCGAGGGGCGCCCCATGTACGTCTCCGCCGAGGCCCGGAACGCCGACATCGAGCGGGACGCCGCGCGCCCCCTCGCCGCCCACCTCGCGGACCTGCGCGAGAGCGCCGCCCGCTTCCAGGAGGCGGGGGCCGTGCCCGCGGACTGGTCGCGCACGGTCGAGCTGCGCGGCGGGGTCACCGACTCGGCGGCCCGGCTGCCGTTCCGGCGGTGGGTGGAGGTCGAGCTGCACCACGTGGACCTCGGGGCCGGGTACGAGTTGGAGGATCTCCCGACGGAGTTCGTGGAGCGGGAGATCGCCTTCCTCGCGGAGCGCTTCGCCGGGCACCAGGACGTCCCCGCGATCGACCTGGTCACCGACAGGGGCCGGGTCGGGGGTACCGGCGGGGGTGCGGCGGGCGGTCCCGTCACGGTGGAGGGTTCGACCGCCGACCTGCTCGGCTGGCTGTCGGGGCGCCGGGACGGCTCCGCGCTGACGGTCAAGGGCGGGGCGCTGCCGACGCTTCCATCGCTGTAGGCGGGCGCTGCGTCGACCGTAGGCCCACGCTTTCCTGGCTGCAGTGCATGAGCGGGCCCCGGACGGCTCCCCCGCTATAGGCTGATCGTCATGACGTACAGCGGTGAGGTGACGGTCGGCGGACCGGCGGACGTGCACGAGCTGAAGGACCTGATGATCACCAAGATCGCGGTCGGTCCGATGAACAACAACGCCTACCTGCTGCGCTGCAGGGCCACGGACGAGCAGTTGCTGATCGACGCGGCCAACGAGGCGGAGAAGCTCCTCGGCATGATCGGTCACGATGGCATCGCGTCCGTCGTCACCACGCACCGGCACGGTGACCACTGGCAGGCACTCCCCGATGTCGTCGCGGCCACGCGCGCGCGTACGTACGCGGGACGCGACGACGCGGACGGCATCCCCGTACCGACCGACATCCCCGTCGACGACGGCGACGTGATCGAGGTGGGGCGCGTGAAGCTCACGGCGCGCCATCTGGTGGGGCACACACCGGGCTCGATCGCGCTGGTCTACGACGACCCGCACGGCCACCCGCACGTGTTCACCGGCGACTGCCTCTTCCCGGGCGGCGTGGGCAACACGCACAAGGATCCGCAGGCGTTCGCCAGCCTGATCCACGACGTCGAGACGAAGATCTTCGACGTGCTGCCGGACGAGACCTGGATCTACCCGGGCCACGGCAACGACACCACGCTGGGCGCCGAACGCCCCCACCTTCCGGAGTGGCACGCGCGCGGGTGGTGAGCGCCGCCGTAGCGAGCCCTACGCCTGGGACTGCGCCGCGCCCACCAGCGCGGCCACCCGCTCCACGCCGAACACGTACCCCTGCACGCCGCACCCAGCGATGACACCGTCGGCGCGCAGGGAGACGTACGAGTGGTGCCGGAACGGCTCGCGCTGGTGGACGTTGGAGATGTGGACCTCCAACACCGGCATGCCGTCACAGGCGTTGAGCGCATCCAGGATCGCGACCGACGTGTGTGAGTAGGCGGCCGGGTTGATGACGATCCCGCAGTGGTTGAGCCGCGCCTCGTGGATCCAGTCGACGAGCTCACCCTCGTGATTGGACTGCCGGAAGTCCACCGTGCCGCCGTGCGCGGCCGCGGCCTTGGCGCACATCGCCTCGATGTCGGCCAGGGTGTCCGTGCCGTAGATCTCCGGCTGGCGCTGGCCGAGCAGGTTCAGGTTGGGCCCGTTGAGGATCATGATCGGGGCATTGGCCAGGGTGCGGGGCACGGTTCCTCCGGTCCGTTCAGGGTGGCGGGCGGTCCACTGATGACCGCCGCTCAGACTCGGTTTATCACGGTGCGCGGGCACGGGGGCGGGCCGTACCCTCCCGGGATGACGAGCATCTCGTACCCGCCGAAGCCGTCGCCCGGCGACCGCATAGCCGTGCTGTCCCCGTCCGCGGGCCTGCCCGGACTCTTCCCGCGCCCTTACGAACTGGGGCTGGAGCGGCTGCGCCAGGAGTACGGCCTCGAACCGGTCGAGTACCCGACCACCCGAACGATGGGCGCCACGCCGCAGGCACGGGCCGACGACCTTCATGCCGCCTTCGCCGACCCGGGCATCAAGGCGGTCATCGCCTCGATCGGCGGCGACGACCAGATCACGGTACTGCCGCAGCTGGACCGGGAGTTGATCCGCGCCGACCCGAAGCCGTTCTTCGGGATGAGCGACAACACGAACCTGCTCGCGTTCCTGTGCAACAGCGGCATCGTCGGCTACCACGGGGCGACGGTGATGACCGCGCTCGGCCGTCCGGGAGCCATGCATCCGCAGACCGCCGCGTCCCTGCGGGCGGCGTTGTTCACCTCCGGCGAGTACGAACTCGCGCCGGCCGGGCGCTGGCGCGACATCGAGCGCGACTGGAGGGACCCGGCCACCTTCGCGGCGGAACCGGAGATGCGGGCGGGCACGGGGTGGAGCTGGCTGAACGCCGACCGGGTGGTGGAGGGCCGCGGTTGGGGCGGCTGCCTGGAGATCGTCGGCTCGCTGCTGATGGCGGACCGCGAGGTCTCCCACGACCTCACGGAGTACGACGGCGGCGTGCTGTTCCTGGAGACCTCGGAGGAGTTGCCGAGCGCCACGGAGGTCTTCACCACCCTGCGGAACATGGGCGAACGCGGCCTGCTGGGACGGTTCTCCGCCCTGCTGATGGGGCGCCCGAAGACCTGGTCCTTCGCGTGCCCCAACGGCCCCGAGGAGGCCGCGCGTTACGCCGCCGAGCAGCGGCAGGCCGTACAGCGCGCGCTCCGTATGTACGCCCCTGACATGCTCGTCGTCTTCGATGTGGACTTCGGCCACACCGACCCTCAACTCGTCCTCCCCTACGGAGGCATGATCCGCGTCGACGGCGCCGCCCGGCGCATCACGGTCACCTACTGAAGCGCGCCTCACCTCCGCACACCCCCATAACGCACGATCACGGTGGGTAGTTGACGCGGCATGCACGATGTACGCACCGTAAGGACGCCCTCCATGCTGCGGCTCGCGGCCGCCTCGCTCGCCGGGACCGCGATCGAGTTCTACGACTTCTTCGTCTACGGCACCGCGGCGGCCCTCGTTCTGGGGCCGCTGTTCTTCCCGACGTTCTCGCCGGTGGCGGGGACACTGGCGGCCTTCGGGACATTCAGCGTGGGGTTCGTGGCCCGGCCTCTGGGCTCGGTGCTGTTCGGGCACGTCGGAGACCGGCGTGGCCGGCGTCCGGTCCTTGTCGCCTCGCTCCTGCTGACCGGGGCCTCGACGGTCGCGGTCGGCTGTGTGCCGACGTACGGCACGATCGGCGTGACCGCTCCCGTGCTGCTGCTCGTCCTGCGCTTCCTGCAGGGGCTGGGGCTCGGTGGGGAGTGGGGCGGGGCCGTGCTGCTGACCGCGGAGCACGCGCCCGCCGGACGACGGGCCCTGTGGTCGAGCTTTCCGCAGGTCGGGCCGTCGCTGGGGTTCCTGCTCGCCAATGGTGTGATGCTGGCCCTGTCGGCGACGCTGTCCGACGCGCGGTTCGAGCAGTGGGGGTGGCGCGTGCCGTTCTGGGTGGGCGGGGCGCTGGCCGTGGCCGGGCTGTGGCTGCGCTCGTCGCTCACGGAGAGCCCCCGGTTCCTGGAGATCGAGGACCACGCGCGCGTGCCGCTCGCCGACGTCGTACGGCACCACTGGCGGCTGGTGCTGCTGACGGCCGGGGCGCTGGCGGTCGGGTACGCGGTGTTCTACGCGGTGACGACCTGGTCCCTGGCGTATGCGACGGAGCGGCTGGGCGTGAGCCGCACCGTCATGCTGACCTGCATCATGGCCGCCGTGGTGGTGAAGGGCGCGCTCACGCCCGTGATGGCGCTGCTCGGCGACCGCTACGGACGCCGGCCCCTGTGCCTGGCGGGGTGCACGGCCAGCGCCGTGTGGATGTTCCCGATGGTCTCGCTCCTGGCGACCGGCGAACCGCTGCTGATGTTTCTCGGCTTCCTCGGGTCCCTGATCTCGTTCATCGCCATGTTCGCGGTGATCGCCGCCTATCTGCCGGAGCTGTACGAGCCGCGGCTGCGCTGCACCGGCGCTGCGGTCGGCTACAACCTCGGCGGGGTGCTCGGGGGCGCGCTCACTCCCTTCGCGGCGACGGCGCTCGCGGCGCATGGAGGGCGGGTTCCCTGGGGTGTGGGCACCTATCTGACGGGCATCGCGCTGCTCAGCCTCGCCTGCTTCACCCTGCTGCCGGAGACCCGCCCGGCTCCGGCACCGGCGGTCGAGCCGGCTGCGGGGTGACGGCTTCCGCGGGCACCCGCGGCCACGACTACGCGGCGCTCGGGGGCGGTAGGCGCCTCCGCGCGGGGCCGCCCGCTAGGGATTGATCGCCAACTCCAGGTACGCGGCGAACAGCACCAGGTGCACGCCACCCTGCAGCGGCGTGGCCCGCCCCGGAACCACCGTCAGAGAGCCCACCACCACCGTCAGGGCGAGCAGCAGCATGTGGGTGGCGCCGAGGCCGAGGACCAGCGGCCCGGGGAGCCAGACGCTGGCGAGGGCGACGGCGGGGATGGTGAGTCCGATGCTGGCCATCGCCGAGCCGAGGGCGAGGTTGAGGCTGGTCTGGACCCGGTCACGGCGGGCCGAGCGCAGCGCGGCGATCGTCTCGGGGAGCAGCACGAGCAGCGCGATGACCACACCGACGACGGCCTGGGGCAGACCGGCGGCCTGCACGCCGGATTCGATGGCGGGAGACACACCCTTGGCCAGGCCGACCACGCCGATCAGGGCGAGACCCAGCAGGACGAGACTGGTCCAGGCCGCACGCGCGGACGGCATCGCCGCGTGATCGTCCGCGGTGATCACGTCGCCCTGCCGGGTGATCGGCAGGAAGTAGGTGCGGTGCCGCACCGTCTGGGTCGCCACGAACAGGCCGTAAAGGATCAACGAGGTCAGCGCGGCGAAGGTCAGCTGCACCCCGGAGAACTCCGGGCCGGGCTTGCTGGTCGTGAAGGTCGGCAGCACCAGGCTCAACGTGGCCAGGGTCGCCACGGTCGCCAGGGCGGCGCCGGTGCCCTCGGGGTTGAAGACGGCGGTGCCGTGGCGGAGGGACGCCATGAGCAGACACAGGCCGACGATGCCATTGCAGGTGATCATCACGGCCGCGAAGACCGTGTCCCGGGCCAGCGTCGCGCTCTTGGCGCCGCCGTCGGCCATGAGGGTGACGATCAGGGCGACCTCGATGATCGTGACGGCGATGGCGAGGACCAGGGAGCCGAACGGTTCGCCCACGCGGTGGGCGACCACCTCGGCGTGGTGGACGGCCGCCAGCACGGCCCCGGCGAGGACCACGCACGCCAGCACGACGACCGCGACGGGCTGATGCCGCCCCCAGGTGAGGCCGAGAAGGACGACCGCGAGCACCGGCACGAGGACCGTCCACTGCGTGGCGAGCGACGTGAGCCGCCTGTTCATGCAGCAGCGGTGGCCGGGCGTACGGGGTTCGCATGCCGGTCCTCTCTTTTCCGGGGGTCCGGCGCCGGCACGGCACGGACCCCCGTCGGTTCGGGTGTCGGGCTCGGCTACCTGGGCTCGCTCATCTCCAAGACGTCGCACTCCAGGATGGTCGGCGGCCTCGTGCACAGGGCCGTCATCCGCTCGGCGAACTGCTTCGCCTCGGGGCTCTGTCCGCTGCGCATGGCCTCGTCGTACGAGTTGAACATGAGCACTTCGATATAGCGGCCCGGATTGCTCCTGTCCTTGAGGACCGCTTGGCGCTCGGGGCCGTACTCGCTGCCCCCGAAGCGCTTCTCGATGTCTCTGGCGAGGTCTCGCATCTCGTCGATGCGCTCGGTCTCGAAGTCGATGATCTGCACGTACTTCATCGGTTCCTCCACCCGGCCGCGGCGCCCCCGAGGCGGGAACGCTCAGCAACCACGGAATCACCCTCGGCGAGGGTCGGCAATTCGCGGGGCATCGCTCCCCGTCTCGGCCGCTGCCTGCCGCTTCCCGGAGGCCATCAGGCTGGTGATCGTGGTGACGATCAGGACGACGCAGATCACGCCGAGCGAGACCGGAATGCTGATCTCCGGGACGTGCACCCCCGACTCGTGCAACGCGTGCAGCACCAGCTTGACGCCGATGAAACCGAGAATGATCGACAGGCCGTACGAGAGATGGACCAGCTTCTCCAGCAGGCCGCCTATCAGGAAGTAGAGCTGCCGCAGGCCCATGAGGGCGAAGGCGTTGGCGGTGAAGACGATGTACGGGTCCTGCGTCAGGCCGAAGATCGCCGGGATCGAGTCGAGCGCGAACAGCACGTCGGTGGTGCCGATCGCCAGCATCACGACCAGCATCGGCGTCATGACGCGCTTGCCGTTCTGCCGGATCCACAGCTTGGTGCCGTGGTAGCGGTCGGCCACTCCGAACCTGCGTTCAACGGCCTTGAGCAGCTTGTTCTCCTCGTACTCCTCGTCCTCCTCCTTGGACCGGGCGTCCTGGATGAGCTTCCAGGCTGTCCAGACGAGGAAGGCGCCGAAGAGGTAGAACACCCAGGAGAAACTGGCGATGATCGCGGCTCCCGCGGCGATGAAGACGGCCCGCAGGACCAGGGCTATCAGTACGCCGACGAGCAGCACCCGCTGCTGATAGCGCGACGGCACCGCGAACTTCGCCATGATCAGGACGAAGACGAAGAGGTTGTCGACGCTCAGCGACTTCTCGGTGATGTAGCCCGCGAAGAACTCTCCGGCGGGCCGACCGCCGCCGAAGAAGAGCAGCCCGAGGCCGAACAGACCGGCCAGGGTGATCCAGACGGCCGTCCAGACGCCGGCTTCCTTGACGGATACGTCATGGGGCTTGCGGCCGATGACGAAATCGGCCGCGACCAAGGCCACGAGACCCGCGATGGTCAGGACCCACAGGGTCACGGAAACATCCACTACGCCTCCGGTTGGTAACGGCAACCATCGATGTCGTTGTCACCGGAGGTCTCTTCCACCCAGACGGGCCGACGCCCCGGGATCCGATCCGATCCGTACTGACGGGTGCGTCGCAGCAGATGGGGAGTACTCCCCTCCGTACGAAGACAGTACCCCAATTGCCAAGGGAAGGTAAAGTCCTTGGCAAAGAAAAGCTAAATAACCTGGTCAACCGCTCTTTACTCGTACTTGGTTCACGCCTGCAAGGCCCCTACAGGTGCGGCAGGATCGCAGGCATCAGGTCCTGGAAGGTGCGGCCGTCGGCCGGGGCCCCCAGGGCGGTCATCGTCCAGCCGGTACCGGACCGGTGCACCTTGGCCATGATCTGGGCGGTGTACTCGCCGCCGCCCGCCAGCGTGTAGCGGGCGAGTTCCTGGCCGTTGGTCTCGTCGACCAGGCGGCAGAACGCGTTCTGCACTTCCTGGAAGGTCTGGCCCGTGAAGGAGTTGACGGTGAAGACGATCTGGTCGATGCGGGCGGGCACACGCTGCAGGTCGACGAGGATAGCCTCGTCGTCCCCGCCACGGCCCGCACCCCCGACGACGTTGTCACCGGTGTGACGCACGGAGCCGTCGTCACTCACCAGGTGCCGGAAGAACACGACGTCGACCGGCTTCTTGTCGGCGAACAGCACCGCGGAGGCGTCCAGGTCGATCTCCCGCGTCCGCGAACCGAACAGGCCGCGCCGGGGAGCCGCCTGCCAGCCGAGCCCCATCCGGACCGCGGTCAGGGAGCCCCCGTCCTTCTTCTCCAGACTGATGGCCTGACCCTTGGTCATGTTGACCGTCACGGCTGATTCCCCTTTCGGATGGCCCCGGGTACCGCGGAATCCGCGGTTGTCCAGAACCCTACGCAGGGGTAATGACAGTGCCGAGCCCCGGCCCGCGCTTTGTGTCGCGGTTGCAACACTCCGCGCTGAGACCGAGGTCCGGCACGGTCCGCGGGGTCAGGCCAGGCCCGCCTCCCTCATCTGGCGCAGCTCCTTCTTCATCTCCGAGACCTCGTCCCGCAGCCGGGCCGCGATCTCGAACTGCAGGTCCGCCGCAGCGGCCCGCATCCGCTCCGTCATCTCCTCGATCTGCTCGGCGAGTTCGGTGGCAGGGCGGTCGGTCGGCACCGCGTCCTTGGCCTTTGCCTTGGTCTTGCCCTTGGCGGCCTTCGCGCCCTTGGCAGCCTTGTCGGCGAGCGCCGGTACAGGGGCCTTGGCGCCTCTGCCGTCCTTCGTCTTGCGGTAGCCGGAGCCGAGCAACTGCTCGGTGTCGACCTCCTCGCGGGCGATCTGCGCGACGATGTCGTTGATCTTCTTGCGGAGCGGCTGCGGGTCGATGCCGTTGGCCTTGTTGTAGGCGATCTGCTTCTCCCGGCGGCGGTTGGTCTCCTCGATGGCCCTCTCCATCGCCGGGGTGATCTTGTCAGCGTACATGTGGACCTGGCCGGAGACGTTGCGCGCCGCACGGCCGATGGTCTGGATCAGCGACGTACCGGAGCGCAGGAAGCCCTCCTTGTCGGCGTCGAGGATCGCCACCAGGGACACCTCGGGCAGGTCGAGGCCCTCACGCAGCAGGTTGATGCCGACCAGGACGTCGAACTCGCCGGAGCGCAGCTCGCGCAGCAGCTCTACGCGGCGCAGCGTGTCCACGTCGCTGTGCAGATAGCGCACCTGGATGCCGAGTTCCAGGAAGTAGTCCGTGAGGTCCTCGGCCATCTTCTTGGTGAGCGTGGTGACCAGGACGCGTTCGTCCTTCTCGGTGCGCTCGCGGATCTCGTGCACCAGGTCGTCGATCTGGCCCTCGGTGGGCTTGACGACGACCTCCGGGTCGACGAGGCCGGTGGGGCGGATGATCTGCTCGACGACGCCGTTCCCTCGGGACAGCTCGAAGGTGCCCGGGGTCGCCGACAGGTAGACGGTCTGCCCGATCCGCTCCCGGAACTCCTCGAACTTCAGCGGGCGGTTGTCCAGGGCGGAGGGCAGCCGGAAGCCGTGGTCGACGAGGGTGCGCTTACGGGAGGCGTCGCCCTCGTACATGGCGCCGATCTGCGGCACGGTGTTGTGCGACTCGTCGATGACGAGCAGGAAGTCTTCCGGGAAGTAGTCGAGCAGGGTGTTGGGCGGGGAGCCGGGCGAGCGGCCGTCGAAGTGCATCGAGTAGTTCTCGACGCCGGAGCAGCTGCCGATCTGGCGGAGCATCTCGATGTCGTACGTGGTGCGCATCCGCAGGCGCTGGGCCTCCAGGAGCTTGCCCTGCTTCTCCAGGTCGGTCAGGCGCTCCACCAGCTCCTTCTCGATGTCGTTGACGGCCCGCTCCATGCGCTCGGGGCCGGCGACGTAGTGGGAGGCCGGGAAGACGTACAGCTGCTGGTCGTCGCTGATGATCTCGCCCGTGACCGGGTGGAGCGTGGACAGCGCCTCGATCTCGTCGCCGAACATCTCGATGCGGACGGCGAGCTCCTCGTACACCGGGAAGATCTCGATGGTGTCGCCGCGGACCCGGAACGTGCCGCGCGTGAACGCCACGTCGTTGCGCGTGTACTGGATGTCCACGAAGCGGCGCAGCAGCTCGTCCCGGTCGATCTCCTCGTCGACCTTCAGGGGCACCATGCGGTCCACGTACTCCTGCGGCGTACCCAGGCCGTAGATGCAGGAGACCGAGGCGACCACGACGACGTCGCGGCGGGTGAGCAGCGAGTTGGTCGCGGAGTGGCGCAGGCGCTCGACCTCCTCGTTGATCGAGGAGTCCTTCTCGATGTAGGTGTCCGACTGCGGGACGTAGGCCTCGGGCTGGTAGTAGTCGTAGTACGAGACGAAGTACTCGACCGCGTTGTTCGGCAGGAGCTCGCGGAACTCGTTGGCCAGCTGGGCGGCCAGTGTCTTGTTCGGTGCCATCACGAGGGTGGGTCGCTGGAGCTTCTCGATCATCCACGCCGTCGTGGCGGACTTGCCGGTGCCGGTCGCGCCCAGCAGGACGACGTCCTTCTCACCGGCCTCGACGCGCTTGGCCAGCTCGGCGATGGCCGCCGGCTGGTCACCGCTGGGCTGGTAGGAGCTGACGACCTCGAAGGGCGCCACCGTGCGTTCGATGTGGGAAACGGGCCGCATGCAACCAACCGTACGACCCCGCACTGACAACGGGTCCGGATCACCAGTTCTGCGAAGCGTGCGAGCGGCGATACGCCTGCTGGCCGGCTTCCTGTCCGGGGCGGAGCAGCGGGCGGCGGCCCGGGTGGGGGGCGACGGCGGCGGCCGGGATGCCCGGCTTGCGCTCGGCGCGGCTCCAGTCGGGCCTGCCCATGATCATCAGCGGGTCGAACATCACGACGACGCCCGCGAGGAGAAGGAAGGCGAAAGGGCCGATCAGCATGGGAGCGAGCGTGGTGGCGGGCGGACTGTCCACGGCGCCCTGCGCGGCGTGGTGCACGTGGACGCTGAGAGCGGCCATGCCGGTGTAGTGCATCCCGCTGACGGCGAGCCCCATGACGAGGCTCGCTCCCACGCTCCACAGGACGCCGCGCACCTGTCCGGCGGCCCAGAGAGCGGTGGTGGCGGCCACGACCGCGATCACGACCGAGGCGGCCACGGTGAGCGTGTTGTAGGCGAACTTTCCGTCGAGTCGGACGGCCGCCATGCCGAGGTAGTGCATCGAGGCGACGCCCAACCCGGTGATCGTTCCGCCGGTGAACAGTGCCGCTCCCGTCGCGCCGCGGTAGCCGACGATGAAGATCCCGACGCCCACCAAGACAATGGCGAGACCGAGGCTCGCGTACGTCATCGGTTCGTCGTAGTGGAGGGGGGTCTCCTTGACGGTGAAGCCCATCATGGCGACGAAGTGCATGGTCCATATGCCGGAGCCGATCGCGGCCGAGCCCAGGGCGAGCCATGCGGGCCGCCAGGGATGGGCCACCAGCATCGATCTCGTGGTGCAGCGCAGGCCGAGGGCACCGCCCAGGCAGGCCATCAGATAGGCCACCAGCGGGGTCACGACTCCGTAGCTGAATCCATCGACCGTGCCTTGCATGCGCGGCTGCCCTTCACCCTCTTGCTTTTGCGTCCCGGAATACTTGACTCGCGCCCCCGTCCCAGGACCCTCGGGCGGTCGGGGTTGACGCTGAGAGTATGACCCCCACCGGAATGGTCGAACGATTTTCCGGCAAAGAAACACGCTCCTGCCCCAGTTGTGAGGCACCAGTGAGCGGACTTGGGTAAGTCCATTCCAACTGTGGCCGTCCTGCACACCCTCGCGTTGCCTCTCTGCTGTCAATCTGGTTCTGTCCGTATTCGTCAGCATTTGCTCGACGCAAGGAGTACGCATGCACGCGCGCCTTGTTGCCGCCACGACCACCGCGTTCGTAGGGGCGGCCACCCTACTGACCCCCACCTGCGACGCACGGGCCGGCGGTGTCCGGGAACAGCCCGTGGTCATCGCTCACCGGGGCGCCTCCGCCTACGCGCCGGAGAACACCCTGCCGGCCATCGACAAGGCCGCCCGCCTGGGCTTCTCCTGGGTCGAGAACGACGTCCAGCGCACCAAGGACGGCGAGCTGGTCGTCATCCACGACGACAGCCTCAAGCGCACCACGAACGTCGAGCAGGTCTTCCCCGGCCGTGCGCCCTGGAAGGTGAAGGACTTCACCGCCGCCGAGATCGCCCGCCTGGACGCGGGCAGCTGGTTCGGCTCCGCGTACGCGGGCACGCGCGTGCCGACGCTGAAGCAGTACGTGCGCTGCGTCGAGGACAACCACGAGAACCTGTTCCTCGAGCTCAAGAACCCGGAGCTGTATCCGGGTATCGAGCGGCAGACCCTCGACCTCCTCAGCAACGAGGGCTGGCTGGACCAGCCGCACCTCGGCCGGCTGATCGTGCATAGCTTCAGCGCGGACAGTCTGCGGATCGTCCACGATCTGAAGCCCGCCGTCACGACCGGCTTCCTCGGCACACCGAAGATGGGTGACCTGCAAAAGTACGCCGGCTTCACCGACCTGGTCGATTCCTCGCACAGCACCATCTCCAAGAACTACGTCGCCGCGGCTCACGCGTTCGTGGGACCGCATGGCAAGCGGCTCAGAGTGTTCACCTGGACGGTGGACGACGCGGCCACGGCCCGGACCGTCGCCGGGTACGGCGTCGACGGTGTCATCACCGACAAGCCCGACGTGGTGCGGGCGGCGCTGAACAAGCCCTGACCCACGCGAGCACTGTCAGTGGCGGGTCGTACGGTGAACGCATGGACAGCCATGGACAGGACGAGCAGCGGGTCGTGTGGACCCTCGTGGACACCGGTATCGGCCCGCTGCTGCTGGCGGCGACCCGCGACGGCCTGGTCACCGTCGCGTTCCACGCGACCGACGCGGTGCGCGACGAGACGCTGAAGCAGCTGGCGGCCCGCCTGGGCGGCGAGCCCGTCGAGGCGCCCGGATCGCCGCTGCTGACCGAGGCGACACGGCAGATCGAGGCGTACTTCGCGGGCGAGCGGCACGACTTCTCGCTGCCACTGGACTGGTCGCTGATCTCCGGCTTCAACCGGCAGGTCCTGCGTGAGCTGGCCTCCGGGGTGCCGTACGGCACGGTCGTCGGGTACGGCGACCTGGCCAAGCGGGTCGGTCAGCCGGGCGCGGCGCAGGCGGTGGGCGCGGCGATGGGTGCCAATCCGCTGCCGGTCGTCGTGCCCTGCCACCGGGTGGTGGAGAGCGACGGCGGAATCGGCGGGTTCGCGGGCGGCCTGGAGACCAAGCGGAAGCTGCTCGCTCTGGAGGGCGTGCTGCCCGAGCCGCTGTTCTGACGGCTGCAAGTCGTACGGCCCTTCTGTCGGTCCGCCCTTGTGCACACCGGCGTTTAGCCGGGCGGCCGCCCCGCCAGGATGAGGGAGGACCGACTGACGGGAGGCAGGCACGTGGTGCTGGTGGTGTCGGAGGAAGTACGGGAAGCGATCGACGCGCGCCGCCCTGTGGTGGCCCTGGAGTCCACGATCATCGCGCACGGACTGCCACGCCCGCGCAATCTGCGGGTGGCCCGCGAGCTGGAGGAGGCGGTACGGCAGGAGGGCGCCGTACCCGCGACGATCGCCGTGCTGGACGGGCGGCCCCATGTCGGCCTCGACAAGGAGCAGTTGGAGCGGGTCGCGAGCGAGGACGGCATCCGCAAGCTCGGTCAGCGGGATCTGCCGCTGACCGTGGCGGCGAGGGCGAGCGGGGCGACCACGGTGTCGGCGACCGCGCTGCTGGCGGCATTGGCGGGTGTGCGGGTGTTCGCGACGGGCGGGCTCGGCGGTGTGCACCGGGAGTGGACGGTGACGCAGGACGAGTCCGCGGACCTCGGCCTGCTGGCGCGCACACGGATCACGGTCGTGTGCGCGGGCGTGAAGTCGATCCTGGACGTGCCGGCGACCCTGCAGCGCCTGGAGACACTGGGTGTGGCCGTGGCCGGGTACCGCACGGACCGCTTCCCCGGCTTCTACCTGTCCGACTCCGGACATTCCGTCGACTGGACGCTGGAGAGCCCGGAGCAGGTGGCGGAGGTCATGCGGGCGCAGGACGCACTGGGTGCACCGGAGTCGGCACTGATCGTCGCCCAGCCAGTCTCCGAGGAGGAGCAGCTCGATCCCGAGCTGCACGCGCGCGTACTGGCCGACGCGTTGCGCGCCTGCGAGGCGGGGGGCGTCACCGGTCAGGCGGTCACGCCGTTCCTGCTCGACTACCTGGTCCGGCACACGGACGGCGCCTCGCTCAACGCCAACCTGGCGGCGGTGCGCGGCAACGTACGGCTGGCGGCGCGCATCGCGGCCGCATGGGCTCGGGGGTGACGGCGGGCAGGGACTCGGAGGTGGCGGCCGACCCGGCAGACCGGTCGGGCGACGGAGCGACAGCGGGCCGCGCCCGGGCACCTCGCCCTGATGCCGGGTGCGACCCCGGCACGGACCAGCGGGACACGCGGTACGGACGTCGCGCGAGCAGCCACCGCGGCCTCCTGGTCGTCGGCGACGTCGTCACCGATGTCGTCGCCCGGCACCAGGGGCCGCTCGCGGCCGGCACCGACACCGCAGCCGCGGTTCTCGCGCTGCCCGGCGGTGCGGGCGCCAACGTGGCCTGCTGGGCAGCGCACTCGGGCTGTGCGGACGTACGGCTGCTGGGGCGGGTGGGCGCAGACGCCTCCTCCTGGCACGAGCGGGAGCTGGTCGCGGCCGGGGTCCGCCCCCGGCTCGTGGTCGACCCGACGGCCCCCACCGGGACGGTGATCTGTCTCGTCGACACGGCGGCCTCGGCCGAGCGCACCTTCCTCACCGACAGCGGCGCCTCACTGCGGCTCGAACCCGCCGACTGGTCGGACGCACTGCTCGACGGCGTCGCCCGGCTGCACCTGTCCGGCTACCTGTTGTTCTCCGAGTCGAGCCGGGCCTTAGCGGCGGCGGCGGTCGAGGCGGCACGCGCGCGTGGCGTACCGGTCAGCCTGGATCCTGCCTCTGCGGGCTTCCTCCGAGGCCTGCGGGTCGACCGCTTCCTGGCATTCGCCGAGGGGCTGGACCTGTTGCTGCCCAGCCGTGACGAGGCGTGCCTGCTGACAGGGCTGCCCGATCCGGCGGACGCGGCGGCGAAGCTGAGCCGCCACGTCCCGCTGGTCGTGGCCAAGCTGGGCGCGGACGGTGCTCTGGTGGCCCGGTCGGGCACCGTGGTCACCCGCGTCTCCGCCCGGTCGGCGACGCCCCGGGACACCACGGGTGCCGGTGACGCCTTCACCGGCGCGTTCCTCGCCGCGCTCGTCGCGGGCGCGGATGCCGTGGACGCCGCGGCAGACGGGTGCCGGTGACGCCTTCACCGGCGCGTTCCTCGCCGCGCTCGTCGCGGGCGCGGATGCCGTGGACGCCGCGGCAGAGGGGTGCCGGGCCGGTGCGCTGGCGGTGGAGCGGCTGGGCGGCAGGCCACCGACGCACGGCTGACGCACGGCCCACAGGCGCCCGGCACCTCGCGCCGACTACGCCTTGCGCCCCCACGCCGAGATCATCGGTGCCGTGGCCAGGTCCATGGCACCGGACGCGACGTTGGCCAGGTGCTGCTCGATGTCCTCGTCGGTGGCCAGGCCCGCCGTGACGAGCTGGTCGCGGATCTGCCGCACGGTGGCGGACTCCAGGGCGGCGCAGGCGGGCGAGGTGAGGGGGAAGTACGCGTCGGCCTCCACTCGGCGCAGCCCGGCCTCGCGGAGCAGGCGCGGGAGTCTGCGGCCGTAGGACAGGTCGGCTCCGCGGTCGGCGAGAAGCTTGCGGAAGCCGTGCCGCAGCCGGTTGGCGAGCTGCTGCTCGGGGCCGCTCTCGTCGGGGCAGATCAGGGGCTGCAGGGCGGGGTCGGCGTCCTCGACCAGCAGCCTCCCGCCGGGCCGCAGCGCCTTGACCATCGACCGCAACGCCCTGTCCCGGTCGGGCACATGGACGAGGACGAGCCGGGCGTGCACCAGGTCGAAGCCCTCGCCGGGCGGCTCTTCGGCACCCACGTCGTGGACGCTGACCTCGACCGGCGGGCGGGCGACCGCGGCGAGCAGGGAGGTGTCGATGTCGGTCGCGACGACCTTTCCGGTCGGTCCGACCTTCTTGGCCAGCCAGGACACCACGGAGGTACCACCGGCACCGACCTCCCAGCAGCGCCAGCCGGGGCCCACGCCCAACCGTTCGAGATGCCGGAACGTGGTCGGGTCGAAAAGGGTGGCAAAGGCTTCGAAGCGCTGTTCTGCCTCGGACTGCCGATTGTCGAGGAGGTACCCGTCGGATCGCGTCATACCGCGATCATCCCAGTTGCTCCGCTTCTGCGTAACGGCCGACGCTCCGGTACGAAGCGCCGTAGGCCGAGCCTGCCCCGAGCCGATGGCGAGCCGCTCCGGAGCTGGGCCGACTCCGGTCCGACTGCGGTGGCGGGCGACTTGTCCACAGACGGGAACCAAGCGGAATCACCTGTTCCCACAGGCTTTCCCACGATGCGCGCCGGACTGGCAGACTTTCTCGCCAAGGCGCGACAACACGGCGCGAGGAGATCCAGATGTCCATGGCAGGGAACCTGCGGAAGGTCCGGGGACTGGGACGGGTCGGCGGCCTGCGCAGAGTGGCGCGGCTGGGCCGGCGCCGGCCGCGGGTCGACCTGAGTCACCCCGCCCGGTCGCCGCTGGGCTCCTCGGTCGTCAACTGCGTGACGTATCAGGACGGCGTCCGGGTCTCCGGGAGCGGCGATCTGGTGGACGCGGTGGAGCGGGTGCGCAAGAGCGGCGCCGGGTTCGTCTGGCTGGGGCTTCACGAGCCGACGGACCGTGAGTTCGCGGGCATCGCCGAGCTGTTCGACCTGCACCCCCTGGCGGTCGAGGACGCGGTCGAGGCGCACCAGCGCCCGAAGGTGGAGCGGTACGGCGAGACGCTGTTCGCCGTGTTCAAGACGGTCTGCTACGTCGAGCACGAGCAGCTGACGGCGACCAGTGAGGTGGTGGACACCGGCGAGATCATGGTGTTCGTCGGCCACGACTTCGTCATCACCGTGCGCCACGGACGGCACGGCTCACTGGGTCCGCTGCGCGAGGAGTTGGAGTCGGATCCGCACCAGCTGGCCAAGGGGCCGGCGGCGGTGCTGCACGCGATCGCGGACCATGTGGTCGACGACTATCTGAACGTCACGGATTCGGTGCAGGCGGACATCGACCAGGTCGAGACGGACGTGTTCGCGGAGACCGGCGCACGGGTCGACCCCGGACGGATCTACCAGCTGAAGCGTGAACTCCTCGAACTGAAACGGGCCGTGGTGCCGCTGGCCCGACCGGTCGAGGATCTCGCCACGCGGTCGATCCGGGTGGTCGACCCGGAGATACAGGCCTACTTCAGGGACGTCCTCGACCACCTGATGCGCGCCAAGGACCAGATCGCCTCCTTCGACGAGCTGCTCAACTCGATCCTGCAGGCCCACCTCGCGCAGGTGACGGTCGCTCAGAACGAGGACATGCGGAAGATCACGGCCTGGGCCGCGGTGATCGCCGTACCGACGATGGTGTGCGGCGTCTACGGCATGAACTTCGACCACATGCCGGAACTGCACTGGCGTTTCGGTTATCCGTTTTTCATCGGCGTCATATCCGTCGCCTGTCTGGCGCTGCACCGAGGGTTCCGGCGCAACGGCTGGCTGTGACCGGCCCGGGGGCGGACAGCAGGTCGGGCGCGGGCGTCAGTGGCCCGACGGGGTCGTCCTGGCGTAGACGCTCTCGGTGAAGGCGGCCATCTGGTCCTCGCCCACGTGCTCGGCGAGGTCGGATTCGCTGATCATTCCGACCAGCCGCTTGTTCTCGATGACGGGGAGCCGGCGGATCTGGTGCTCCTGCATCTCGTGGAGCACATCGCCGATGTCGGCGCTCGCCTCTATCCATCGGGGCGTGCCCTTCGCCATCTCGCCGGCGGTGACCTTGGCCGGGTCGTGGCCCATGGCCACGCAGCCGACGACGATGTCCCGGTCGGTGAGGATGCCGCAGAGCCGTTCGTTCTCGTCGCTGATGGGCAGGGCTCCCACGCCCAGCTCGCGCATCAGCTGGGCGGCGCGGTCCAGGGTCTCGTGGGCGGGGATCCACTGGGCACCGCGGTGCATGATGTCTCCGGCGGTGGTCATGGTGTACCTCCCGGTACCGGACGGGCCGGTGCGGCGCGGGACGCACCGCTGGGTCCCGGCGCCCTTCATTGTCCCGCGCACGGCACGGTGCCCGCACCCTCAGGCGGAAACCGCTCAGTCGATCACGACCTCGGCGTCGACTGGTTGACGACGTCACGACCGACTGGTCGGTGCACGCTCAACCAACAGCCGTGCGGCACCCGTACATGCCATCACGGAAAGGCGGTTGGCCGGATCAGCCGTTCCACGCCGGGTGGCGCGGATCATCGGCACGCACCAGGACGTCGGCGGCCGCGGTGGGGTCGGTCTCGTCCGCGTAGCGCTCGAAGGCGGGCAGCGTCCACTGGTCGGCCTCGGACGTGCGGCGGCGCAGGGCGCCCGGCGAGAGAAGGACGTGAACGGTCAGATCGAAGGGGAACCAATGACGCAGAAGGAGGGGGCCGTGCAGCAACAGGACCGCACCGGGCGGGAGTTGGACGTAGGAACTGCGGGTGGCCCGGTCGGTGGCGGGGTCCCACAGATCGGGCAGGACACGGCCGCCTCCGCCCGGTTCGAGGGGGTCGAAGACCTCGCGCCACAGGGCGGCGGTGTCGAACCAGCCGCTGTAGTACGACTCCACGTCATGGCGGCCGTGCTCCAGACGGAGCGAGGCCGGACGCAGAAAGCCCTCGGCGCTCACGACGAACGACGGGCGGCCACGCACACGCAGCGCATCCGCGACGCGCTCCGCCAGGTCACCCGGGCGGGCAGCCGGCGCACCGTCGAAGGCGACGCGCGGCCACAGCGCACCGTCGGCGGGCTTCAGATCCAGCACTCGGTCGGCCAGCAGCTCGCCGAGCCGGTCCCAGGTGATCGCTTCGAGTCGCACACGGCCCATGATGCCGTGCGACGGCGAAGGCTCCGCCGGGCTCCGGCAGACACCGGCAGACACCGGCAGACGGTGAGCCCGCCCCGGGACGGCCCGGCAGGGCAATCGCGCGCGTGTACGGGGAAGGAACCGCCTATGGCACACCTCGTGACTCCTCCCCCCGGCAGCGGACCGCTCGTGATCCAGCCGCTCGGGCGGAAGCACTGTGCCGCGTGCCGCAGCGGACCGCTGTCGCTGCTCGTGCTCGAGGACGGCACGCCGCGTTGCCTGGACTGCGCCGACCTCGGCCACCTGGTGTTCCTGCCGCGTGGCGACACGGCGCTGACCCGCAGGTCGCGGGAGGAGAGTGCGCTGTCGGCGGTGGTGGTGCGGTTCAACCGGCGCAAGAACCGGTACGAGCGGCAGGGCGTCCTCGTCGAGGAGGCAGCGCTCGCCCGGGCCGAGGAACGGTGCCTGGCCGACGCGGAGGCGCGGCGCCGGCGCCGGGAGCGGGACACGCAGCGCCGGGCGGCGCAGGACATGCGGTTCGCGGAGGCGCTCACCGCGGAGATCCGACGGCTGTTTCCCGGCTGCCCGGCCGCCCGGGCCCAGGCCATCGCCGCGCACGCCTCCGTGCGGGGCAGCGGCCGGGTGGGGCGCAGCGCGGCGGGGCAGGCGCTGTCCGAGGACGCCGTGAGCTCGGCGGTCGCGGCATCGGTACGGCACGTGGACACCCCGTACGACCAGCTGCTGATGAGCGGGGTGCCCCGGAAGGAGGCGCGGCGGCGTACGGCGGCGGGTGTGGAGGCAGTGCTGTGGGAGTGGCGGACGTCGGGTGGGGACGACGGCTGACCCGTCGGCTGGTGTGCCGGCTGAAACGCCGGCTGCGTGAGACCTCGGCTGGACTGCCGTGGGTGCGTCGACGGGACAGCCTGCGGGCCCAGCACCACCGCCGCCCCGAAAAGCGCTGTTCACCGCACTGCGCACGTGCCACGAGGGACGTATCGTGGCCGAGAGAGCGCCGCCCGCCGGCGCACGGCCCGTCGTATGCGTACGCAAGGAAGACGGCCATGGCCGATCCCAAGGGTTTCATGACCACGCCGCGCGAGGAGTGGCCACGGAGGCCTGTCGAGGAGCGGGTGCGGGACTGGAACGAGGTGTACGTCCCCGGGGCGCTGCTGCCCATCGTCAGCGAGCAGGCCGACCGCTGCATGGACTGCGGCATCCCGTTCTGCCACGACGCCTGCCCGCTGGGCAATCTGATTCCCGAGTGGAACGACCTGGTCTCGCGCGAGGACTGGAGGGCGGCGAGCGACCGGCTGCACGCCACGAACAACTTCCCCGAGTTCACGGGGCGGTTGTGTCCGGCTCCGTGCGAGGCGGGGTGTGTGCTCGCGATCAATCAGCCGGCCGTGACCATCAAGAACGTGGAGTGTGCGATCGCCGACCGAGCCTGGACGGAGGGCTTCGCTCCGCCCCGGCCACCGGACAGGCTGTCCGGGCGGACGGTCGCGGTGATCGGCTCAGGGCCGACGGGGCTCGCCGCGGCACAGCAGCTGACCCGGGCCGGTCATACCGTCGCCGTGTACGAGAGGGACGACCGGATCGGCGGGCTGATGCGGTACGGCATCCCCGCGTTCAAGATGGAGAAGCGGCATCTGGAGCGGCGGCTGGCGCAGATGCGGGCCGAGGGGACCAGGTTCCGCACGTCGACGGTGGTGGGGCGGGACATCGGGGCGGCCGAGCTGCGCGCGCGGTACGACGCCGTGATCGTCGCGACCGGGGCCACGGCGTGGCGCGAACTGCCGGTACCGGGGAGGGAGTTGGTCGGAATACACCAGGCGATGGAGTATCTGCCGCTGGCCAACCGGGTGTGCGAGGGAGATCTGGCGGCGTCACCGCTGTCCGCCGCCGGGAAGCACGTCGTCATCGTGGGCGGCGGCGACACCGGGGCGGACTGTCTGGGCACGGCCGTGCGGGACGGCGCCGCGTCGGTGACCCAGCTCGACATCTACGCCCAGCCGGGCGCCGAGCGGGACGAGGAGACCGAGCCCTGGCCGACGTACCCGAAGGTCTACCGGCTGTCGGCCGCGCACGAGGAAGCCCGCGACCTGGAGACGGCGCCGGCGGCGGACGCGGACGCGCGGCTGTTCACGGCGTCGACGCTGCGCTTCGCCGGGGACGCGAGCGGGCACGTACGGTCGCTGCACCTGGTCGAGGTGGACGCGAAGCGGCGACCGCTGCCGGACAGCGGACAGGAGCTCCCCGCCGACCTGGTGCTGCTCGCCCTCGGCTTCTCCGGGCCCGACCGCGAGGACGGCCTCATCGACCAGCTCGAACTCGCGCTGGAGCCGCGTGGCACGATCGCCCGGGACGCCGGCTTCGCGACCAACGTGCCCGGTGTGTTCGCCGCCGGGGACGCCGCGCGCGGGCAGTCGCTGATCGTGTGGGCGATCGCCGAGGGCCGGGCGGTGGCGGCGGCCGTCGACCGCTATCTGACGGGGAGTACGCGACTTGCGGCGCCGATATCGCCGTACGACCGGCCCATGGCGGTGTGACGCCGCCGTATGGCGATGTGACGTCGATCCGTGGTGGAACGGTGGGTGGTGCAGGGTGGGGGCAGGAGACCGTTCAGGACAGCAGAAAGTCCGCCTCGCCTGCCTTGGCGCCCTCGATGAAGGCCGTTATCTCGTCCGAGGTGTAGATCAGCGCCGGGCCGTCCGGGTCGGTGGACTGGCGGACCGCGATCCTGCCGTCGGCCAGCTTCATCGCTTCCAGACAGTTGCCCCCGTTGCCGCCGCTCCACGGCTTGTGCCAGCCCTCGCTGCCCAACTCCCGTGCGGGCATGCCGTTGTAGATGTGCTCCCCGCGAACCCGGGGCCTGGGCTGGGACATGATGCGATCCATTCACAACTCCTTGCGGAGATCCCGGAGGATCTCCTTCGTGCGATGTGCTGTGGCGGCCTGCGCCGCCATGCGGTCCATGACCTCGAGGTAGGTCGCCACCTCGGAGCGCGCGTCCAGGTAGACGGCGCCGGTCAGGTACTCGCTGTAGACCATGTCCGGGAGTTCTGACATGGCGAACCGGAACAGTACGAACGGTCCGTACGTGCCGGGGTGGGGCCCGCCCGCGAACGGGACGACCTGGAGGGTCACGTGGTTCAGCGCCATGACCTCGAGCAGCTTGTCGATCTGCGCCCGCATCACCTTCGGACCGCACACCGGACGGCGCAGAGCGGTCTCGTCCACCACGGCCCAGAAGCGGGGGGCGTCGGGACGGGCGAGCAGTTCCTGACGCTCCATGCGCAGGGCGACATGGCGCTCGATGTCCTCGGGGCTGGTCTGGCCGACGGCGCCCGCTCGCAGCACGCCGCGCGCGTAGTCCTCGGTCTGCAGCAGTCCGGGCACGAAGTGCGGCTCGTACGACCGGATGAGGGCGGCCGCCCCCTCAAGGCTGACGTACATCGAGAACCAGCCCGGCAGTATGTCGTGGAACCGCTGCCACCAGCCGGGCTTGTTGGCCTCCTCGGCCAACCGCACGAAGGCGTCGGCCTCTTCGTCGCCGACTCCGTAGGCCTTCAGAAGCAGTTGGAGGTACGGAATCTTGAAGGAGACCTCGGCCATCTCCATGCGGCGGACGGTGGCCGGGGCGACGCGCAGGACGCGGGCGGCATCCTCGCGCTTGAGACCGGCGCGTTCCCGCAGGTCCAGCAGTCGCCGGCCGAGGACCACCTGGCCCACCGTCGGCGCGGGGCGCGGTTCGCTCACGCTCCTACCTCCACGCCGGCCTCCACGCATGAATCCTGACAGCCCTACGGCGCCACTCGAAGACGCGCTCGTTGATCCGGTGGATCCCCGATGCCCCCAACTGGCGCCGCTGTACGTGCTGTTGCGAGCAGTGTGCCACGGCCGTTCACCACGTCCCACACACTCTGCAATTTCCATAGTGACTCTTGCCAAGTGTTCACGGCGGGGTGATAGTGGCAAGCGTGATTCCGTCCGCGTCCTTAGGAACAGTCACCGCCACGGACCACCCCGACGAACGCCCCGACGAGCACCCCCATCTCGTCGTGACAGCGACGGTCGTCCCTGGTGGGCCCACTGCCGAGCGCCGGTTCCGGTGCGAGCCGACAGCCCGGCCGGGGTCCACCGTCCAGGCGAGACGCCTGCCGCAGCCGCAGCCGCAGCCGCGCAACGACCTGGGTTGGGGAGCCCGCCCCAAGCCCCGCCCGTCCCACGGTCCCAGTGAGCAGGAGCGCACTAAGCCGGCGCACCGTGTCAGGGAGCCACAGCACTGGACCGGAGAAGCACGACACCGGACCGGGCAACCCGGGAACCGGACCAGCAGACCTGCGGACCGGATCAACGAACCCGAGAACCGGACCAGAGCACCTGGGGGTCGAATGGGGGCGGAATGGCTCTGAGCGGTGGCCGAGGCTCCGGCCACGCGCTCGCACTGGACACGCTGGTCCGCATGAGGCGCGAGCGGAGCACGCCGGCCGCGGCCGGGCGCCTGCTTCTGCCCGAGGGCATGACGACCCCCCTGGGCTGCGACGCCGTGGCGGTGCCGGCCCACATCGGACCGCTCGTCGTACCCCGGCTTCCCCGTGTGGGATGCCTGTACGACGACGGGGCGCACTGGTGGTGGATCGTCCCGTCGGACTCCGACTACGCCCTGCGCTGGCACTCCCCCGCCCACTACGCTCCCGGTGCTCTCCTCCCCACCGCCGCCCGCCTCATCCACCGACCGGACGGCACCTTTCCGTACACCCCGCCGATCCCGCTGTACTTGGCGCTGTGCCGGGTCACCGGGACGACGCCGGACTGGTCGTGGCGTATCAGTGTGTGAGCACAGCCCATAAGCCGTACGCAGCGCACAAGCCCATGTACGCCATGTGAACCGTGTGCGCCTCGTATACGGCCTACGCCATGTACTCCACGTACGCCAAGCCGTCCCGGCGGCGTACGCCCGCGCGCTTCCGTCGGCCCTGTCACGCGCCCTGCCCGGCAGGCTTCCGCCCCGCCATAGTGGCCGTTCGTCCGCAGACGGGGGAGGTCCATGTGGGGAAGAGACGCGGCCGGGTCACGCCCGAGGTGTCCGAGTCCGAACAGCTGCTCTTCGGTGGCCCGTTGCGCTACGACATGGGGTGGAACCAACACCGGGACGCCTTCCTGGAGTTGGACTTCCGGGCCATGGTGACCCGGTTACCCGGCATGCTGGCCTCCAGTTTCCGGCTGGCCCGGCAGGCCGACGCGCGGGCCGCGCGGACCGTGCTGCTCGCCGAGGCGGCCCGGGGCGCCGCCCAGGCCGTGAGCCTGCTCGCCGTGAACAGTGCACTGGGGCAGCTGATCGGCGGGGGCACGCTTGAAGGCCGGCTGCGGGGCGCCGCCCCCGCCCTGGCCACCATGGCCGTCGTAGCACTGGTTGGGGCGCTGCTGCGCGCCGCGTCGACGTACGCCACCGGCCGGCTGGAGCCCAAGGTGGAGCGGGTGGCGACCGAGCTGTACCTGGAACGGGCCGCGGCCGTGGAACTGGCCGCGATCGAGGATCACGCCTTCCACAAGCTGCTGGACACCGCGCAGTACGGCGCTCAGTCCGCCCGCCGGATGATCAAGTACGGCACGCAGGTGGTGAACGCGCTGATCTCGCTGGCCGCGGCGGCGAGCGTGCTGACCGTGCTGCACCCGGCGCTGCTGCCGTTGCTGGCGACCATGACCGTGCCCAGCGCCTGGGGCGCGCTGACCAACGCGCGGCGCCGTTACGAGTCGTTCCACACGTGGGTGCAGCACGCGCGGGCCGGACACCTGATAGGCAGCCTGCTCACCGAACCTCAGGCCGCCCCCGAGATCCGCGTGCACGGCGTCGGCCCCTTCCTGCTGCGGCACTTCCGGGCGATGTCGGAGTCAGCGGAGGCGGAACAGGCCCGGCTGGCCCGGCTCGCGGCCCGGACCGGGCTGATCGCGGCGGCCTGGACGGGCCTCGCGACCTTGGCGACGTACGCAACGCTGGGCGCGCTGCTGCTGGGCGGGGCGATGGCGCTGTCCGTCGCGGGCACGGCGGTGATCGCGATCCGCACGGGCTCCGCGAGCCTCGACAGCCTCGTCCTGGAGATCAACCAGCTGCATGAGGAGGCCCTGTTCGTCAGCGATCTGCAGCGGCTGTACGTCGAGGCGGCCGAGCGGGCGATCCCGGCCGGCGGGAAGCCGCTGCCGGAGGATCCACAGGAGATCCGGTTCGAGAACGTCACGTTCAGCTATCCGGGCGAGGCCACCCGCCCGGCCCTCGACGACGTCACGCTCACTCTGCCGCTCGGCCGGATCATCGCGCTGGTGGGCGAGAACGGCTCCGGCAAGACGACCCTGGTCAAGCTGCTCGCGGGGCTGTACGAGCCGGATCGGGGCCGCATCCTGTGGGACGGCGTCGACGCGGCGAGCGCGGATCGGCACCAGCTGGCCGAGCGGATCGCGATGGTGGCGCAGGACTTCAAGCGGTGGCCGTTCACGGCCAAGGTCAATGTCGCGGTGGGGCGTTCCTCGGCGCCGCTGACCGAGGACCGCCTGGCCACCTCGGTCGTGGAGGCGGGCGCGGAGGAGGTGGTCGCGGATCTGCCACGCGGCCTGGACACCCTGCTGGCCCGGAACTTCAGCGGCGGGCACGAGCTGTCCGGCGGCCAGTGGCAGCGCCTCGGTATCGCCCGGGCCGCGTACCGGCGGGGGCGGATCCTGATCGTGGACGAGCCGACGGCGGCCCTGGACGCCCGGGCCGAACTGGAGGTCTTCGAGAAGATCCGGGCGCTGGCGGGGAGCGGCCAGACGGTCGTCCTGATCACCCACCGGCTGGCATCGGTACGCCACGCGGACCTGGTGCACGTCCTGGAGCACGGCCGGCTGGTGGAGTCCGGCACCCCTGACGAACTCCTGGCCACCGGTGGCGTCTACGCGGAGCTGTACGGCCTCCAGGCCGAGCAGTTCACGGCCAAGCTGCCCGCACCGAAGGCGAGCTGAGCGGGCTGACTCCTTGCGGTGCCCGACTCACGCGTTGCCGTACCCGCTCACTCCCTGCCGTATCCGGCTCACTCCTTGCCGTCACCGCCGCGGACGATCACGAGGAACGTGTCCGTCGCAAGATCCATGACGACCTCGGCGGGCAGGCCTTCCAGACGTCGCGCGTGCGCGAACTCCTCGGCCGGCCAGGATCCCCGGGGTCCGCCGGCGGGAAAGCGTTCGAGCACGGTTCGCCCGTTCACCATCCTGCACCTCCAGAAAGCGTCGTCCTTGGAGGAGTCAACGCTGTGGAGGAGGGAAAAGCCTCGCGCAGTGATGGGACTGAGACGTAGCCGATACCGGCTCCATACGGATGGTGAGGTTCCGTTGACTGTCCCCGCGGCACCTCGGCTAATTGGCTAGTTGGCCTCTTGGCATGTCAGTCCTCGTACTCGTCGTGACAGCGGAACTGGTCACCGCCTTCGGGAGTGCGGCCCCAGCACCGTCAGATCCAGCAGGCTGGTCGTCGAACCCAGCCCGTCGAGCTCCCGCTCGTACGCCGAGTAGGTGTGGAAGACCCGGTCGCGCTCCCGCAGGAAGCAACTGAGACCCGGCCGTTCCACCAGCTCCCCGTGCCACTCCAGGATCGCTCCGAAGTCCCGGTTGAAGTCGTTGTCGGGGCAGCCGGGATCGCGGCGCTGGGTGGTGAGTTGGCAGGAGCGTCTGGGCCTTCGTGATCACCGGGATCAGATCGTACGGCCCTGCTCCTGCGCACAAGGACGCGATCACGCCGTCCACGCCTCGCAGCCGGGCTCGTAATTGGGGTGCGGTCGTGGTCGGTGGCCCGGATGATCGGTGCGTCGTCCGCCTTCCACGCGAGGAGTCCTCGTGATCCAGCGCGTCACTGCCCCCGGCCTGTTTCCCCCGCCCACCTACTCCCACGCCTCGGTGGTGGAGGCCGGTACAAGGCTCGCGTTCCTCGCCGGAGCCGTGCCCCTCGATGCCCAGGGGGAGGTGGTCGGCCTCGGGGACCCCGTGCGACAGGCCGAGCAGGTGATCGCCAATCTGAGTGAGCAACTCAACGCGGTCGGCAGTGACTTGGGACAGGTCGTGGCGACGGATGTGTACGTCGTGAGCAGTGAGCCTGCGGTGCTCTCCGCGGTGTGGGACGTGGTCGAGGCGTCCGGGCTCAGCGCCGGGCCTCATGCGTCGACGCTGCTCGGGGTGGCCTGTCTCGGGTACACCGGGCAGCTCGTGGAGATCACAGCGACGGCCGTGGTCCCCGAGAAGTGCAGCCACCCGTGAGCGCCGAGACAAGGGTCGTCCTGCGCCGGGCGGCCGCTTCTGATGCGGCTGCCGCCGCCGACGTCTGGCTGCGTTCCTTCGCCGCCGCGCTGCCCACGGTCGTACGGCCGCGGTCCGACGACGAGGTTCGCGACCACATCCGGGACGTGGTGGTGCCGCTGCGGGAGACCTGGGTGGCCGAAGTCGCCGACAGGGGCGGCATGGGCGGCATCGTGGGGCTGATGGTGCTCGACGGCGACCTGCTGTCCCAGCTCTACCTCGCCCCGGAATGGCGGGGGCGGGGCATCGGCGACCGCTTCGTCGCCCTCGCCAAGCGGCGCAGCCCCCGGGGACTGACGCTGTGGACCTTCCAGGTCAACAAGCCCGCCCACCGTTTCTACGAGCGGCACGGTTTCGTCGCCGTGGAGTTCACGGACGGCAGCGCGAACGAGGAACGGGAGCCGGACGTGCGGTACGTGTGGCAACCGTGACGCGAGAGCCGTAGCAGGTGTGCGCACTGCACGTGCACATGCAGTGCGCGTGTGGCGGCCGTCGCACTGCGCCCCGGCCTCGCCTCACGTACGGAGTCCCGCCGCGTCCGCTGCCGTACGGAGCACCTCCCGCAGCATCTCGGGGGTGAGCCGGCCGGTGAAGGTGTTGCGCTGGCTCACGTGGAAGCAGCCGAACAGGTCCAGCCCGTCGTCGAGTGTCACGCGGCTGCCGTGGGCGAAGGCGGGCCGTGGGCGGGGCACCGTCCAGCCCGCCTCGGCGAACGCGGGCAGCGCGGCCTGCCAGCCGAAAGCGCCGAGCACGACCGCGGCCCGCAGGGTCGGCCGCAGCAACCTCAGCTCCTCGACCAGCCACGGGCGACAGTTGTCGCGCTCCTCGGGGATCGGTTTGTTGGCGGGCGGGGCGCAGTGGACGGGCGACGTGACGCGTACGCCGTACAGCTCCAGGCCGTCGTCGGCGCTCACGGAGGTCGGCTGCGAGGCGAGCCCGACGTCGTAGAGCGCCTGATACAGCACGTCCCCGGAACGGTCCCCGGTGAACATGCGGCCGGTGCGGTTGCCGCCGTGCGCCGCGGGAGCGAGCCCGATGATCAACAGTCGGGCGTCCGGCGGCCCGAAGCCCGGCACCGGCCGGCCCCAGTACGTCCAGTCGGCGAAGGAGGCGCGCTTGGTGCGGGCCACCTCCTCACGCCAGGTGACCAGCCGCGGACAGGCCCGGCAGCCGGCGATACGCCGATCGAGGTCGCCGAGGTCTGAGGGAGGGCTGGTGGTCATGCTTCTACGGTAGGGCGGGGGACGCCGTGCCGTGAGGTCCCGCCGTGTCGTGTGTGGGGGTCCCCCCTCCCCCTCCCCACCCCCTCGTTTTCCAGCCCACCGCACCAGCCACCCGCCTGCGTCACCCACGGCACCAGCCACCCGACACCGTCACCCGCCGCCCGCACCTGGCACCTGGCACCTGGCACCCGGCACCCGGCACCGGCACCGGCACCGGCACCGGCACCGGCGGAAAACGCGTCCGGCTCACCCGCTCCGGAGAGCTAAGGTCGGGACATGGCCTCCGAGGATGCGGACAAGAGCAAGATCCGCCTGACCGAAACGACGCGCATGACGCGTACGACGGACAGCACCGACACTGCGAGCGCGACCGACGCGGCGGACACGGCCGGCACAGGCGAGGCGGACAGCACAGGCACGCCCATTCAAGCCACACAGCCCTCCGGAGCCACAGACACCGACGGAATCTCAGTCACCGAAGCCACAGACACCGCCGAAACCGCGGTCATCGGCGACTCCCCAGTCACGGATCCGAAGGTCGCCGCCGCGGTGGCTGTCGCCGAGGCCGCCGGGCCAGCGAGCGGCGAGACCGTTCGCATCGACAGCTGGATCTGGGCCGTGCGCCTGATCAAGACCCGTTCCCTGGGCGCCGCCGCCTGTCGTGGCGGACACGTCCATGTGAACGGTGAGCGCGTGAAGCCCGCGCACTCGGTGCGCGTCGGTGACGAGGTGCGCGTGCGGCACGAGGGCCGGGAGCGGATCGTCGTCGTCAAGCGTCTGATCCGCAAGCGCGTCGGCGCCCCCGTGGCCGCGCAGTGCTACATCGACAACTCCCCGCCGCCCCCGCCCCGCGAAGCCGCGGCTCCCGCCGGGCTCCGCGACCGCGGCACCGGCCGCCCCACCAAGCGGGACCGTCGCGAGCTGGAGCGGCTGCTAGGGCTGGGCGAGCCCGGCAGCCATCCCCGGGGACGCTGACCCACCCGTCGCGCCCGTAGAAGTAGTTCGACGTTGAAGTAGTTCGGCGTTGCAACCTCGTCGCGTCGGGCCCTACCGTCCGGCACTCCCTTCAGCCGCCCATATCTCAACCGCCCACAACTCACTCACCCGTATCTCAGTCGCCCGCGTCTCGGCCGCCCCTATTGCTCCGTTCGTATCGCGCGCACCCACACCCCATCCCCTGTCAGGTACTCGTCCACCTCCAGCCCCGCCTCCGCCAGTGCCTCCTCGAACTTCTCCTTGGTGAGCGGTCGGGAGCGGAACGTCTGTGTCCAGACCACGTCCGGGAACACATACTCCGCGCGCACCGAGTTCACCCCGTCCCCGACCGGCTCCGCCGACACGATCCGCACGGTGAAGCCGCTGGGGTCGACCCGTTCCCGCGGCAGGTTCGTGTAGTAGTCCTCGCCCTCCCGTTGGATCAGCACGCAGCCGCCCTCCGCCATGTGCCGGGCGCAGGTGCGCAGCAGGCCCCGCCGTACGTCGGCGTCCCCGGTGTGCACCAGGAACGAGGCGAGCATCACCACGTCGAACGTCTCGCCCAGGTCGAGGTCCTCGATCGGGCTGCATATCGTGCGCGCCCCGCGGACGCGCTCCAGCATCTCGGCGGACTCGTCGACCGCCGTGACCGTGAACCCTCGCTCCAGCAGGGGGTGAGTCACACGTCCCACGCCGCTGCCGAGCTCCAGGATGTGCGCACCGGCCGGCACCGCCGCAGCGATGACATCCGGTTCGCCCCTCACCGGCAACCGCGTGTACAGCTCCACCGCGCAGCCGTCCGGGGTGATCGCCCCCGGTCCTGTCCCCTCGTACCCCTCACGCATTTCAACCGTCATGCCCGAACAACGGCTGGGCCCGGCACGGCCGTTCCCCCACCGCCTCAGTTCACTCGTTCGAGTAAATTCGAGTAATTCAGTGCCCCAGCGGCAACCACCCGTGCCCGATGTACCAGTGGCCGCCGGCCCGCAGATGGTCTCCGACGGCCCGTTCGACGGACGTGCGGCGCGGCAGGTCAGCCGTCGGCAGGTCCGGGTTCCCGAACACGAACTGCACCGGCTCCCGGTCGGACGGCTTCGAGTCCTCGCGGGCGGCCTGGAACCGCTCCTGGAACCGGATGATGTTGGAGTCGGCGGACAGATACCGTTTCAACTCGGAGTCGAGCAGCCAGGATTGACAGATCGCCGTCTCGTAACGCTCCTCGGGGAAGTACCGGGCGAAGAACTCCCGCGCCTGCGCCAGGGATTGATCGCACGCGGCCGGTGTGAGCGGCCCGCGGAAGTCGGGGATGTGGAGGGCGAGGCAGGGGTCACCCGGCGATGCCGTCAGCCCGGCTTCCCGCAGCGCGCGCACCGAACGTTCCCCCAACCGCACCCGCTCGAACTGCAGCCGCCCCAGTTGGTACAGCTCGCCGCGGAAGTGGTGGACGAGCCAGTACGGCTGCTGCACTCCTCCCCTGCCATGCCACCTGCGGTGCACGGCCATGTTGCGGCCCAGGTCGGCGAGGGTGCGCCGGGACACGTCGTCCGGGATACCGCGTGCGCGGTGGTAGGCGCGTGTGTGCGGAAGCGCGGCGACGAAGACGTACACGCTGAAGTAGCCGCCCAGCGCGGCCGGGGCCTCTGCCACCCGCTCCCTGAGCCGTGACGCGCGGCCCACCTCCCCCACCTCCCGGACCAGCTCCTCGACGCACTCCTCCAGGAGTCGCAGCGTGCCCGGGTCGCCCGTCACCGTGCGCCGCAGGCCGACGAGTTCGTTGATGTCTTCGTGCGGTACGGCGAGATCGAGCAGCAGCTCGGGCAGGTGGTCGGCGTCCGGCAGCACGTCGCGGTCCCCCCTCGGGTGAACGTTGGTGGTCGCCCTCGTCGAAGAGTACGTTTCAAAGAGGAGTGGTGGTCCCGATGCGTACAGGAAGTGAACCGGCGACCGCGCGCAGTGCACTGCGGGCGCGGTTCTGGCTGAGCGTGTGGGGGCTGGTCTGGGCGATCTTCGGCACGGCGGCGTTCGCGCTCGTCGGGCGGCCCGGCTGGGCGGCTGCCTGCGGGGTGCTGTGGTTGGTGATCACCATCGACATGACCATGATCCTCCGGCACATCCGGCAGGGCCCGCACTACCAGCCGGGCCGGGACGTCCCGCCGTACCGGCCGCTGGAGGACCCGCTGCCGCAGCACCATCCGCGCTACCGGCGCCCGCCGCAGCACCGGCACCCGTGAACCGGCCGGCCACGCCACATTTCCGTACGGCACGGTAGGACGCCGTAGGCACCGCAGGACGCTCCGGTGCACGCCAGCGCACTCCAGTGCATCCAGTGCGTTCCACAGTACGTAGGCACACCCCCCGCGGGCTCTCTCCCCCGCTCCCCGTCACGGATCGAAGCGCGCCGCCTCCAGGTAGCGCGGGTTCGGGTCCAGCGCGGCCGCCAGGCGGAAGTGGCGCCTGGCCTGGTCCGGGTGGCCCTGGCGTTCGTAGGTGCGGGCGAGGGCGAAGTGGGCGAACGCGTTGTCCGGCTCGCGTTCCAGGACGAGGGTGAACTCCAGCTCGGCGGGCCGCAGTTGCGCGGACGCGAAGAAGGCGCGTGCGCGCAGCAGGCGTGCGGCCGTGTTCTCGGGGTGCGCCGCGATGACGCCGTCGAGCAGCTTCACCGCGCCCTGCGGGTCCCGTGCGTTGAGCAGTTGCTCGGCCGCACGGAAGTCGATGACATGCGTCTCCGGAGTACGTCCGGTCGAACCGCTGATCTCGGGCACAGCAAAGTCCTTCCCTTACTGGAGGGCTTCAACGCCCGGGCAGGGACCCGCTATTCCTCGGGCGACTCGTGGGACGCCCCGTCAAGTGGCTCCGGGGACTGGCCCTCGGACGCCTCCCGGGGCACCGCACTGTGCGCGTGGGCCCGGCGGGCGAGGTCCGCCCACACGTCGTCCACACGCCGCTCCAGCGCCTCCAGGGGTACGTCGTTGTCGATGACGACGTCGGCGATCTCCCGGCGCTTCTCGCGGGTCGCCTGCGCGGCCATACGCGCGCGTGCGTCCTCCTCGGTCATGCCTCGCAGCCGTACGAGCCGGTCGAGTTGGGTCTCCGGGCTCGCGTCGACGACCACCACGACGTCGTACAGCGGCGCGAGGGCGTTCTCCGTGAGGAGCGGGACGTCGTGGATGACGACGGCGTCGTCGGCGGCCGTGCTCTCGAGTTCGCGGGAGCGGGCGGCGACCAGGGGGTGGACGATCGCGTTCAGGACGGCCAGCTTCTCCGGGTCGGCGAAGACGATCGCCCCCAGCCCGGGCCGGTCCAGGCTGCCGTCCGGGGCCAGCACCTCCTTGCCGAAGGCCTCGACCACCGCCGCCAGTCCGGGCGTTCCGGGCGCGACGACCTCGCGCGCGATGCGGTCCGCGTCGATGAGCACGGCACCGCGCTCCACGAGCAGCCGCGACACCTCGCTCTTGCCGGCTCCGATCCCGCCGGTCAGGCCAACTTTCAGCATGAGCGGAAGCTTAGGCCCTGCCCCTGGCAGGGCATCCGCCGCCCAACCAGAGGGCTCGAGGCCCTAGGCCACCAAGGCCCTAGATCTCGCCTTCACGCTCCGCCAGGAAGCGTTCGAACTCGCGCCCGATCTCGTCCGCCGACGGGATGTCGACCGGTTCGGCGAGCATGTTGCCGCGGGTCTCGGCGCCCGCGGCCGCGTCGTACTGGTGCTCAAGACCCTGGATGAGGGAGGTGAGTTCCTCGTCGCCCTCCTGGATCTGCCGGTCGATCTCGGTCTGCGTGCGGTGCGCCTCCGTGCGCAGGGCGTGCGCGATACCGGGCAGGACCAGGCCGGTCGCGGCCGTGATGGCCTCGAGGGCGGTCAGCGCCGCGTCGGGGTACGCGGAGCGGGCGATGTAGTGCGGGACGTGCGCCGCGACGCCGAGGACGTCGTAACCGGCCTCCATGAGGCGGTACTCCAGGAGGGACTCGGCGCTGCCGGGCACCTGGGCCTCGTCGAAGGGGCTGCTGTGGCCCGGGACGAGGTCGGTGCGGTTGCCGTGCGGGGTGAGGCCGACCGGCCGGGTGTGCGGGACGCCCATGGGGATGCCGTGGAAGTTCACGCAGAGGCGGACACCGAGGCGGTCCACGATCTCCCGTACGGCATCGGCGAACCGCTCCCACTCCACGTCCGGCTCGGGACCGGACAGCAGCAGGAAGGGCGCGCCGGTGGCGTCCTGGAGGAGCCGGACCTCGATGCCGGGTACCTCGTAGTCGGTCCAGCGGTCGCGCGTGAAAGTCAGCAGCGGGCGGCGGGCTCGGTAGTCCACCAGCCGGTCGTGGTCGAAGCGGGCCACGACCTGGTGGGGCTGCGAGTCGAGGAGCCGGTCGACGATCTGGTCGCCGGTCTCGCCCGCGTCGATGTATCCGTCGAAGTGGTAGAGCATGACAAGACCGGCCGACTCCTGGGCCAGCGCCATGTCGACGACGGCCAGCCCCTTCGGCTCCCATGCGTACAAACCCTGCGGATCAAGCACTGTGACCGCTCCTCCTCGTGTTCGTACGGTCCAACACACCCCGGGACACGAGCATTCCCACCCCGCCAGCCTTGACGCACCGTCACAGGACGCGCCCACCTCACGGCACAGGCCGCAAGGCCCACCCAGGGGCGCGGGGAACTGCGCGATCAGCCCACACCGACCCGCGCTCGAAGGACGACGAAAGGCCCCCCGGGGAACGCCGAAGGGCCCGTACCTCGAAAGGTACGGGCCCTCAGGACTATCGGCTAAGCCCAGCGGCTAGCGATGATCAGCTCTGGCCGCCGGCCAGCTTCTCGCGCAGCGCGGCAAGCGCCTCGTCCGAGGCCAGGGCACCGGAGGTGTCCGCACCCTCGGAGGAGTACGAACCGCCACCGGCCGCGGCCGGAGCGGCAGCCTCGCCACCCTCGGCGGCAGCGGCCTCGTCGGCCTCGCGGGACTTGATGACCTGCGCCTGGTGCTGCTCGAAGCGCTGCTGCGCCTCGGCGTACTGGTGCTCCCACGCCTCGCGCTGGGTCTCGTAGCCCTCGAGCCAGTCGTTGGTCTCGGGGTCGAAGCCCTCGGGGTAGATGTAGTTGCCCTGGTCGTCGTAGGACGCGGCCATGCCGTACAGGGTCGGGTCGAACTCGACCGAGGCCGGGTCGGCACCGAAGGCCTCGTTGGCCTGCTTCAGCGAGAGGCTGATGCGACGACGCTCGAGGTCGATGTCGATGACCTTGACGAAGATCTCGTCGTTGACCTGGACGACCTGCTCCGGGATCTCCACGTGGCGCTCGGCCAGCTCGGAGATGTGGACCAGACCCTCGATGCCCTCGTCCACGCGGACGAACGCACCGAACGGAACCAGCTTGGTGACCTTACCCGGGACGACCTGACCGATCTGGTGCGTACGGGCGAACTGCTGCCACGGGTCCTCCTGCGTCGCCTTCAGCGACAGGGAGACACGCTCGCGGTCCATGTCGACGTCGAGAACCTCGACGGTGACTTCCTGGCCGACCTCGACAACCTCGGACGGGTGGTCGATGTGCTTCCAGGACAGCTCGGAGACGTGGACCAGACCGTCGACGCCACCCAGGTCCACGAAGGCACCGAAGTTGACGATCGAGGAGACCACACCGGAGCGGACCTGACCCTTCTGGAGGGTCGTGAGGAACGTCTGGCGGACCTCGGACTGGGTCTGCTCCAGCCAGGCACGGCGGGACAGGACCACGTTGTTGCGGTTCTTGTCCAGCTCGATGATCTTGGCCTCGAGCTCCTTGCCGACGTACGGCTGAAGGTCGCGGACGCGGCGCATCTCGACCAGGGAGGCCGGGAGGAAGCCACGGAGGCCGATGTCGAGGATGAGACCACCCTTGACGACCTCGATGACGGTACCGGTGACGATGCCGTCCTCTTCCTTGATCTTCTCGATGGTGCCCCAGGCACGCTCGTACTGGGCGCGCTTCTTCGAGAGGATCAGGCGGCCTTCCTTGTCCTCCTTCTGGAGGACAAGGGCCTCGATCTCGTCGCCGACGGCCACGACCTCGTTCGGGTCGACGTCGTGCTTGATCGAGAGCTCACGGCTCGGGATGACACCTTCGGTCTTGTAACCGATGTCGAGCAGGACCTCGTCCCGGTCGACCTTCACGATGACGCCGTCGACGATGTCGCCGTCGTTGAAGTACTTGATCGTCTCGTCGATCGCGGCGAGGAAGGCTTCCTCGTTACCGATGTCGTTGACCGCAACCTGCGGGGTGGTGGCGGTGGTCTCGGTGCTGCTCGTCATGTGGGAAAGGGCTCCGGTACGGACATTGAAGTCGTAGGTACTGCTTACGCCGGGAGCCCGTTTCGCTCTGCAGACGCCGGACAGCCAAGGAAGCGCCACACAAAACGGTGGCGCCTCGACAACCGAGGGGACATACAACAGATGCGAGCGCAGCCTGCTACGTCTGAGGCACGCAGGCTCGCAGCGCAACTTGTAGCATACGGGGGCAGCCGGACAGGGTCAATGCGCGAAGGCGCACAGCCGGGGCGGATCACCGCATACCCGGCGCAAGAACCGTCCCACGAGGCGGCGCGCGCCCGGGGGACCACTCCTGTGACACGCCCCTGGAGGGTTGCACGGAAGAGTACGACGAGGGAGCCCATCATCCAAGAGCCCGAACCGTTCGAACCGGAAGCCACCCGGCGTGACGCCGACGTCGCGGAGAGTTCCCGGGCCAGCCGGGGCTGGTGGGACCGGAACGCGGACGAGTACCAGATCGAACACGGCACGTTCCTCGGCGACGACCGCTTCGTGTGGGGCCCCGAGGGCCTCGACGAGGTGGAGGCGGAGCTGCTCGGCCCGCCGGAGGAGCTGAAGGGCAAGGACGTCCTGGAGATCGGCGCCGGCGCGGCCCAGTGCGCGCGCTGGCTGGCCGCGCAGGGCGCCCGGCCGGTGGCCCTGGACCTCTCCCACCGCCAGCTCCAGCACGCGCTGCGCATCGGCGGCTCGTTCCCCCTGGTGTGCGCGGACGCCGGTGCGCTGCCCTTCGCCGACGCCTCCTTCGACCTGGCGTGCTCGGCGTACGGGGCGCTGCCCTTCGTGGCGGATCCGCGGCTGGTGCTGCGGGAGGTACGGCGGGTGCTGCGCCCGGGCGGCCGCTTCGTCTTCTCCGTCACGCATCCGATCCGCTGGGCCTTCCCGGACGAGCCCGGCCCCGAGGGGCTGTCGGTCTCGGCCTCCTACTTCGACCGCACGCCGTACGTCGAGCAGGACGACGAGGGGCGGGCGGTCTACGTCGAGCACCACCGGACGATCGGCGACCGCGTCCGGGACGTCGTCGCCTCGGGCTTCCGGCTGGTGGATCTGATGGAGCCGGAGTGGCCGGCTTGGAACACCTCGGAGTGGGGCGGCTGGTCGCCGCTGCGCGGCCGTCTGATCCCGGGTACGGCGATCTTCGTGTGCGAGCGGGACTGAGCGCACCACGTCGCCCTCACGCGCGCGTGCCTGTGTTTTGCCCTCACGCGCGCGTGCCCGTGTTTTCCTGGGCCGTGCGGCGCGGGTGGTTCCGGGGCCGTACGACACTGGCGGCGTGATCCGTTACGACGCCCTGGACGCCCTGCCCGTACGTGGTGCCCTGCCCTCCCTCGACGACGCCCTGGAGGGGCACGGCACCGCCGTCCTCGTGGCGCCGCCCGGCACCGGTAAGACGACGCTGGTGCCGTTGGCGTTGTCGGGGCTGCTGGGCGAGGGGCCCGCGCGGCGGGTCGTCGTGGCCGAGCCGCGGCGGATCGCGGCCAGGGCGGCGGCCCGGCGGATGGCGTGGCTGCTCGGCGAGAAGGTCGGGGAGAGCGTCGGCTACACCGTGCGCGGGGAGCGGGTCGTGGGCCGCCGCGCGCGCGTGGAGGTCGTCACGACGGGTGTGCTGCTGCAGCGGCTGCAGCGCGACCAGGAGCTGGCCGGCGTCGACGTGGTGGTGCTCGACGAGTGCCATGAGCGGCATCTGGACGCGGACACGGTGGCGGCGTTCCTGTGGGACGTACGGCAGACGCTGCGGCCGGAGCTGCGGCTGGTGGCCGCGTCGGCGACCACGGACGCGCAGGGGTGGGCGCGGCTGCTGGGCGACGCGCCGGTGGTCGAGGCGCGCGGGGCCGCGCACGAGGTCGGGGTGGTGTGGGCGCCTCCGTCCCGTCCGGTACGGCCGCCGCACGGCATGTGGGTCGACCCGGCACTGCCGGCGCACGTGGCGTCGGTGGTGCGGCGGGCGCTGGCCGAGGGGCCGGGGGACGTGCTGTGCTTCCTGCCGGGCGTGGGGGAGATCGCGCGGGTCGCCGGGCAATTGGGGGACCTGGGTGAGCGTGGCGGCATCGATGTGCTGCAGGTGCACGGGCGGGCTCCGGCGGCGGTGCAGGACGCGGTGCTCGCGCCCGGGGAGCGGCGCCGAGTGGTGCTGGCGACGTCCGTGGCGGAGTCGTCGCTGACGGTTCCCGGGGTGCGGACGGTGGTCGACTCCGGGCTGGCGCGGGAGCCGCGCGTCGACCACGCGCGCGGGCTGAGCGCACTGACGACGGTACGGGCGTCGCAGGCGGCGGGCCGGCAGCGGGCGGGGCGCGCAGGGCGCGAGGCACCCGGTGTGGTGTACCGGTGCTGGTCGGAAGCAGAGGACACGCGTCTGCCGCGGTTCCCGGCCCCGGAGATCAAGGTGGCCGACCTGACGGCGTTCGCGCTGCAGGCGGCCTGCTGGGGCGACCCGGACGCCACCGGGCTGGCGCTGCTGGATCCGCCGCCGGGCGGCGCGATGGCGGCGGCGCGGGGTGTGCTGACGGCGATCGGCGCGGTGGACTCCGCCGGCCGGGCCACGGAGCGGGGGGTACGGCTGGCGCGGCTCGGTCTGCACCCGCGGCTGGCGCGTGCGCTGCTCGACGCGGCGCCGCTGGTGGGGGCGGACCGGGCTGCCGAGGTCGTCGCGCTGCTCAGCGAGGAGACGCCGCGTGAGTACGGCGACGACCTGGCCGCTGCTTGGCGCGCCGCCCGGCGCGGGGGCGACGCGTATGCGGCACGGTGGCGGACGGAGGTACGGCGTCTGCGGGCCGTAGCGGCGGAGTCCGCCCAGGCGCCCTCCCCCGCATCGGCCGCCGCGGCAGGCGTCGGGGGCGGGGTCGGGGAGGACAGGGCGGCCGGTGTCGTCGCCGCGCTCGCGTTTCCCGAGTGGGTCGGGAAGTGGGACGGGGGGTCCTGCCTGATGGTGTCGGGGACCCGGGCCGAGCTCGGGGAGGCGTCCGCGCTGCGGGGCGGTGAGTGGATCGCCGTCGCCGCCGCCGATCGCCCCGTGGGCAGGGGGCACGCGCGCGTGCGGCTCGGCGCGCTGATCGACGAGGACGTGGCGCGGCTCGCGGGCGGGGCGCTGCTGGAGGAGGGGGAGGAGGTGCGCTGGGGCGACGGCGATGTCGTGGCCCGGCGCGTCGAGCGGCTGGGGGCCGTGGAGTTGACGGTACGGCCGCTCAGGGACGCCGACCCCGCCCTCGTACGCGAGGCGCTGCTCGAAGGGCTGCGGCGGGAGGGGTTCGGGCTGCTGCGGTGGTCGGCGGAGGCGCACGTACTGCGGCAGCGCATGGCCTTTCTGCGGCTGCGGCTCGGGGAGCCGTGGCCGGATGTGTCGGACGATGCCCTGCACGCGCGCGTGGACGAGTGGCTGGAGCCCGAGTTGGGGCGGGCCCGGCGGCGCGCCGACCTCGCGCGGATCGATGCCGGGGAGGCGCTCGCGCGGCTGCTGCCGTGGGCGAGCGGTGACGCGGCCCGGCTCGACGAACTCGCCCCGGAGCGGATCGCCGTGCCGAGTGGCTCCAGGATCCGGGTCGACTACGGCAATCCCGAGCAGCCCGTGCTCGCCGTGAAGTTGCAGGAGATGTTCGGGCTGCGGGAGTCGCCGGCCGTCGCGGGGCTGCCGCTGCTCGTGCACCTTCTGTCCCCCGCCGGGCGCCCGGCCGCCGTCACCGCCGACCTCGCCTCCTTCTGGAAGGACGGCTACAGGGCCGTACGAGCGGAGCTGCGCGGGCGCTACCCCAAGCATCCGTGGCCCGAGGACCCGGCCACCGCCGAGCCCACGCGGCACACCAACGCCCGACTCAGGCGCTGACCTTCCGGAGCTGACGTCCCGTCGGTCGCGGCGCCGTCACGACGACGTGGAGGGACTCGACGACGTGCTGGGCGCGGCCGACGCGTCCGCCGCGGTGACCTTCAGTTCGACGGTGACGGTCGCGCCGCCGGTGGTGGTGATGCGGAGCAGGAAGGTGCCGGTGGTGTCGTCCGCGTACAGCTTCGGCAGCTCGAGGAGGCCCTTCGCATCGGTCTCCAGGTCGGTCAGGGTGCGTACGGGCTTGCCGTCGGCGTCCTTGAAGTAGGGGCCCTTGTCGTTCTCGGTGCTGTCCTGGGCCGACTTGACGAGGGTGGCGGTGGCCGCGACCTTGTCGGCGACGGCGCCGCGGTAGGTGGCCTTCACCTCGACCTGGTCGGCGAACTCGCCGCCCGCCGTGCACCTCGGCTCGGTCTCGCTGGTGCGGACGAGCTTGTCGGCCGCGCGCGGGGTGACAGCGGCCGTGTAGTCGAGGCCGCGGACCGCGCGGCCCACGACGGTGGCCCGGACCGTGAAGTCGCCGGTCTTCTCGCCCGCCTGGAGCGCGGGCGCGACCGCCACGCCGCTGCCGTCGGTGACGACCGTGGCGACGCTCTCGCCGCCGGTGAAGGTGGTGTCCGTGTCGCCGAGGACGGTGAAGCGGATCCGCACCTTGCCGACAGGCTTGCCGGTCTCGGTCTCGGCCCGTGTGCTGATCCGTTTGGCGAACGCGTCCCCGGCCATCGCGGTGAGCTTGGCGGTGCCCGCGTCCTCCAGGTGGTCCACCGTGTCGGTGGGGGTGGGTGTGGCAGCAGGGGTGGAAGTTGAGGGCGTGCCCGGGGACTTGGTCGCGGGCGACTTGGGGTCCTGTGTGCTGCGGCCCGAGCCGCTGCCGGTGCCGCCACCCGGGACGCTGTCGCCCGGGGTGCCACCGGGGTGCGCGGGCGACGCCGGCGTGCGTGGCTTCGCCGGGCGGGAGTGCGTGGGCGACGGTGTGGAGCGTGTCCGGGCGTGCTCGTCGCTGCGGTTGACGGGCAGCGGGCCGGTGCCGTCGGGGACCGAGTGGATGCCCTTGCGGTAGTACTCCAGCCACGACAGGACCGTGGTCAGGTAGTCCTGCGAGTTGTTGTAGCTGAGGATCGCGCCGTGCAGGTCGGCCTGGACGGACAGGTCCCGGTCGCCCTGGCACAGGTAGTGGCCTGCCGCGAGCGCGGCGTCGTAGATGTTGTTGGGGTCCTTCTTGCCGTCCCCGTTGCCGTCCCGGCCGGCCCACGCCCAGGTGGACGGGATGAACTGCATGGGTCCTACGGCCTGGTCGTACGTGCTGTTGCCGTCGTACGCGCCGTGGTCGGTGTCCGCGATGTGCGCGAAGCCGTGGCCGTCGAGCTGTGGGCCGAGGATCGGGCCGAGGGTGGTACCGGCCGCGTCGACGCGGCCGCCGCGGGCCTGCCCCGACTCGACCTTGCCGATGGCGGCGAGGAGTTGCCAGGGCAGGTTGCAGCCCGGCTTGGAACGGCGCAGCTCCGCTTCGGCCTTCTTGTAGGCGTCGAGGAGGCTGGCGGGGATGCCGGCCTCGGCCGTCCCCGGGGTGACGGGGATGCCGGTGCCCGACGAGGGGGCCGGGCTGGGGCTGCTGAGCGGCGGGAGGTCCGTGTAGTACGGCGAGTTGCCGGTGGCGTTGCCGTCGGCGCCGGCCTCGGGCGCGGAGGTGGCGGCGGAGGTGTCCTTGCCCTGATCGCCGGCCTGCATGCCGGGGGCCTGGGACGCGGAGAGAGCCGCGACCGCCGCCGCGGCCACGGCGGTCGTCGCCGCCCCCTTGCGCAGCCGCCTGCCGAAGTGCGCCGCCATAGCGTGAACCCCTCCCGTGGACGCCCGCGCGTCTGTCTCTGCCTGCCTGCCTGCCTGAACTCTGCCAGCTTCGCCCTGGTGTGACGGTTGACCCGGCGTTCCGGTTGCCCTCGTTGCGCCCTTTCGAGTTACCCGACCTTGAGTTCGATCTTGCATTCGGCTCGGTGACCCAGGTGACCCTACGACAACTTCCCTTTCCTGGCGCCTTGTTGCCGCCGATTCCACGCCATTGGCCAAATGGCGTCGTCGCAGCGGGCCGCGCCGCATACTTGACGGGCTCGGTTCCGGGTCGGTGGGCGGCCCGACTTCCGCCCCGGGAGGCTGCGTTGCCCTTCACCCTCAGCCACGCGGCCGCCGTCCTGCCCGCGCTGCGCGGGGACGGATCCGGCCGGGGCCGCCTGGTGCCCGCGGTGCTCGTCGCGGGATCATTCTCGCCCGACATGACGTATTACGCGGCGAGTGCCGTGCCGGGCGCGATGGAGTTCGCAGACGTCACGCACTCGTTCGGCGGCGTCTTCACCCTGGACGTGGCGATCGCCTGGACCCTGGTGGGGCTGTGGCTGCTGGTGCGCGAACCCCTGGTGGCGCTCGCACCGCGCGCGCGTCAGGGACGTCCGGCGGCCCTGTTGCGGTGCGGGACGCCCCCCGCGCGCGTGCGGCCCGCTTCGGTCGCGTGGTGGTACGCCTGCGCGGCCCTCGGCGCGCTGACCCACGTCGTGTGGGACACGTTCACCCACCTGGACAGGTGGGGCATGCGGCTGATCCCGGTGCTGGGCCGGGAACTGGCCGGCGCTCCCCTCTGCTGGTACCTGCAGTACGGCGGTTCGGCGGTGGCCGCCGTCGTGCTCGCCGTGTTCCTCGTGCACGCGCTACGACGGGCGCCCGCGGGAGCGCCGGTGGGGGTGCCGTCGCTGACCGCACGGGACCGGTGGTGGGCCGGTGCCGTGACCGCCTGCTGTGCGGCGGCCGGGGCGGCGCAGCGGCTTTCCCAGCGGTGGGCTCATCGGGGGCCCGCGACGAAGCCCTGGGAGATCGTGCCGACGGTGTGCTTCGGGGCGGGCGCGGGCCTGCTGCTGGGGCTGCTGGTGTACGCCAAGGCGGTCAGGGTGTGGCGTCCGGCCCGGGTTCCTGCCGGTGTCGCCGATGGCGCTGGTCCCGCTGTTCGCGCCGGGGGCGATGCGGAGTTGAGCCGGCCGGCGGCTCGATGACGGTCGCCACGAACACGGTGATGGTGCGCGGCGGGCGTGGGCTCGGCAGCGCGGCGAGCAGCAGCGCCAGATAGCCGCGGACGAGGTCGGCACCGCGGTGGCAGGCGGCCGCCAGGCCCGCTCGGGAGAGTCGGGAGAGATGGTGCGTGAGTCGGCGGCCGAGATCTGTCATGGCTGTGCGCACCGTCGTCGCCAGGTCGGTGTGGATACGGGCGGTGCTTGCGTCGGCCGCGAGGGCCAGAACCAGCGGGGGCCGCGGGACCGGGCCCGCGGCGGCGGCTGCCCGTGCCGTGGTCCGCGCCTGCGCCGTCCGGCGGTGGAGCATGCGTATACCCATGCCCGCATCCTGACCGTCGGGGATGGCGGGGGCGTTTTGACGGGGGCCACGTGAGTGACGGGTCCCTGCGGGGCTTGGGCGGGGTTGTGCGGGGTGCCTTGGCGGGGGGGGGCGGGTCGTGCCTGCGCCCGGGCTGTGCAGGCCGGACTTCGGAGGAGGTCCGGCCGGTACGGCACCACCGGGTTGCGCCATGGTGGTTGTTCGCCGTTCCCGCCGGGTTGCAGCGGGCAGCGGAAGGGGGCGGCGCAGCACCGTGTGCCGCAACGCCCCCTTCGTCGAACCGCGGCAGGCTAGTGCGCCGCCGACTCCCAGTCCGGGCCCACGCCCACCGACACGTCCAGTGGGGCGCGCAGGCGGACCGCGTCGGCCATTTCGCGGCGGACGATCTCCTCGGCCCGCTCGCGCTCGCCGGGGGCGATCTCCAGAACGATTTCGTCGTGGACCTGGAGCAGCATGCGGGACCTCAGGTCCGCCTCGCGCAGGGCCCGGTCGACGTTGAGCATGGCGATCTTGACGATGTCGGCCGCCGTGCCCTGGATCGGCGCGTTCAGGGCCATGCGTTCGGCCGCCTCGCGGCGCTGGCGGTTGTCGCTGTTGAGGTCGGGGAGGTAGCGGCGGCGCCCGAACAGCGTCGCCGTGTAGCCCGTGGCCCGCGCCTCGTCGACGGCCCGGCGCAGATAGTCCCGTACGCCGCCGAACCGCTCGAAGTAGGTGTTCATCAGGGCCCGGGCCTCGGCCGCCTCGATGTTCAGCTGCTGGGAGAGGCCGAAGGCCGACAGTCCGTACGCCAGGCCGTACGACATCGCCTTGATCTTGCGGCGCATCTCCGCGTCCACGCCGGAGCGCTCGACGCCGAACACCTGCGAGGCGACCGTGGTGTGCAGGTCCTCGCCCGAGGTGAACGCCTCGATCAGGCCCTCGTCCTCGGAGAGGTGGGCCATCACCCGCAGTTCGATCTGGCTGTAGTCGGCCGTCATCAGCGACTCGAAGCCCTCGCCGACGACGAAGCCGCGGCGGATCGCACGGCCCTCGTCCGTGCGGACCGGGATGTTCTGCAGGTTCGGGTCCGTGGAGGACAGGCGGCCGGTCGCGGCCACCGTCTGGTTGAAGGTGGTGTGGATACGGCCGTCGCCCGCGATGGTCTTGATCAGGCCCTCGACCGTGACGCGCAGCTTCGCCTGCTCGCGGTGGCGCAGCATGATCACCGGCAGTTCGTTGTCGGTCTGGGTGGCGAGCCAGGCCAGCGCGTCGGCGTCGGTGGTGTAGCCGGTCTTCGTCTTCTTCGTCTTGGGCAGCGCCAGCTCGCCGAAGAGGACCTCCTGGAGCTGCTTGGGCGAGCCCAGGTTGAACTCGTGCCCGGCCGCCGCGTGCGCCTCCTTCACGGCCTGCTGCACCGCGGCCGCGAACGTCTGCTCCATGGCCTCCAGGTGGGCCCGGTCGGCCGCGATGCCGTGCCGCTCCATGCGGGCCAGCAGCACGGAGGTGGGCAGCTCCACATCGCGCAGAAGGTCCGCCGCGCCCACTTCCTCCAGGCGGCCCTCGAATGCCTCGCCCAGGTCGAGGACGGCACGGGCCTTGATCATCAGGGCCTCGGCCTCGGCGCCGTCGTCCGCGCCGAAGGCCAGCTGGCCGTCGGCCGCCGCGGCCGGGGCCAGCTCGCGGTGCAGGTACTCCAGGGACAGCGCGTCCAGGTCGAAGGAGCGGCGGCCCGGCTTGACCAGGTAGGCGGCCAGCGCCGTGTCCATGGTGACACCCTCGATGCTCCAGCCGTGCTCGGCGAAGACCCGCATGGCGCCCTTGGCACTGTGGAAAATCTTGGGCCGGTCCGCGTCCGCCAGCCAGGCCGCGAACGCGCTGTCGTCGGCCTCGTCCAGCTCGGACGGGTCGAACCAGGCGGCCGCCCCGTCGGCCGAGGCGAGCGCGATCTCGGCGACCGAGCCGGTGCCGAGCCCCCAGCTGTCCACGGTGGCGACGCCCAGCGTCCCGGTGCCGTGCTCGGCGAGCCAGCCGGCCAGCTCGCCCGTGCCGAGCACCGTGCCGTCCAGTTCCACGCCGTCCGCCGCGACCGGGGTGGTCTCGGCCTCCTCGGCGCCGGGGTCGACCGCGAAGAGCCGCTCCCGCAGGGACGGGTTGCGGATCTCCAGGGTGTCGAGGACCATCGCGACGCCCTTGCGGTCGTACGCGGCCCGCTCCAGGTCGGCGACCGCCTTCGGCAGCTCCACCTGGCGCTCCAGCTCGGTGAGCCGGCGGTTGAGCTTGACCGCCTCCAGGTGGTCGCGGAGGTTCTGCCCGGCCTTGCCCTTGACCTCCTCGACGCGCTCCACCAGGTCCGCGAACGAGCCGAACTGGTTGATCCACTTCGCGGCCGTCTTCTCGCCGACGCCCGGGATGCCGGGGAGGTTGTCGGACGGGTCGCCGCGCAGCGCCGCGAAGTCGGGGTACTGGGCGGGCGTCAACCCGTACTTCTCGAAAACCTTCTCCGGGGTGAACCGGGTCAGCTCCGAGACGCCCTTCGTCGGATACAGCACCGTCGTGTTCTCGGTGACCAGCTGGAAGGAGTCGCGGTCGCCGGTGACGATCAGCACCTCGAAGCCCGCGGCCTCGGCCTGCGTGGCGAGCGTGGCGATGATGTCGTCCGCCTCGAAGCCCTCGACCGCGAAACGCTGCGCGTGCATCGCGTCGAGCAGCTCGCCGATCAGCTCGACCTGGCCCTTGAACTCGTCCGGGGTCTTGGAGCGGTTCGCCTTGTACTCCGTGAACTCCTTCGAACGCCACGTCTTGCGGGAGACGTCGAAGGCCACCGCGAAGTGCGTCGGCGCCTCGTCACGCAGCGTGTTGGCCAGCATCGACGCGAAGCCGTAGATCGCGTTCGTCGGCTGGCCCGTCGCGGTGGTGAAGTTCTCCGCGGGCAGCGCGAAGAACGCGCGGTACGCCAGCGAGTGCCCGTCCATGAGCATCAGCCGGGGACGGCCGCCGCCGGGGTTCTTGTCGGTCTTCTTCGATGCTGTCTCTGCCACGCCCCCGATCCTGCCACGGCCCACTGACATCACCGAAAGCCCGGCCTCGGCTCCCGGCCAGCAAGTCCGTCGTCGTACGTCTGGAACAATCGGCGACCGACTGAGCGTTTGCTCAGGCGAGTTCCTCCGCCTTGATCACGACGAACGGAGCCCGGCCCCATGGGTGAGCAGCAGCACGTGAAATTCCCGCAGGAGGTCATCGACGAGTACGCCGCGCTCGGCGTCGACCTGCCCGCACTGTTCTCCGCCGGGCACCTCGGCACCCGCATGGGCGTGGAGATCCTCGAGGCCTCCGCCGAGCGCGTCGTCGGCACGATGCCGGTCGAGGGCAACACCCAGCCCTACGGACTGCTGCACGGCGGCGCGTCCGCCGTCCTCGCGGAGACCCTCGGCTCGGTCGGATCCATGCTGCACGGCGGCCCCTCCAAGATCGCCGTCGGCGTCGACCTGAACTGCACCCACCACCGCGGCGTACGCTCCGGCATGGTCACCGGGGTCGCCACGCCCGTGCACCGAGGCCGCACCACCGCGACGTACGAGATCGTGATCAGCGACGAGCAGGACCGGCGCGTGTGCAGCGCACGCCTCACCTGCCTCCTGCGCGAGGTCCCCGCAGCCGACTGACCCGCACCGGGCGACACGACTGCTGGGCAACTCCCGCCCCCTTACCTACCGTTGGCCCATGAGGCCCCGGCCATGAGGGGGATCGGGCCCCTCGAACCCGTCGACCCGGCCGAGGCGCAGGACAGTCACGACGTCATCGGCCGGGACCCCACCCGGCTCGGCGAACGTCGGCACGCCCTGCGCCCCGGTCTGCGACGCGGCGCGGTCACCGCCGCAACCGCCCTCGTCCTGACCGGAGTTGCCCTGCTCACGAGCAGGACCGCCGCGTCACGGACCGCACCGCTCGACCACACGCCGTACCCCGCCAACGTCACCGAGTGGAGCTACCTCGGCCTCGCGGCACCCCCCGCCGCACACGCCACCAGCGGCCGCTTCCGCTTCGCGGTCACCGTCGATGCCGGACCCCCCGTCACCCTCCAGGTCACCGGGGCCGCCTTCGCCGGACTCGCCGCCCGCGCCACCCCCGAACCCCGCTTCACCGTGACCGCCAAAACGACCCGTCGGATCACCGTGGAGATCTCGGCTGCCGACTGCTCCACACTCTCCCTGAACGAGGACCTTCCCTTCCTGGACGTAACACTGCGTAGCAAACGCGCCATACAGCACCACAGTTTCATCTTCGGCCGCGCCCTCTCGCGGGATCTTTCCCGGCTGCTGCACGGCGCGTGCGACCGCCCGCACACCCCGCCCGGCCAACTGCCAACCGGAAGTGCGCATTCGTACCCGGCGGATCGATCGGTAACACCACCGAAACCGAACAGGACCTCCCACCCGCGCACCCGCCGCCCAGGACGTCATAACAAGAGCGTCACAAGCCAGCGCACGGCGATACCCATGTCCGTATACCGGGCTTAGAGTCACGGCCAGTCACCGCTCCATCGGGAGTTCGGTACCGGCGCGGCACCCGCCGTCCCCGTGCAGGGGCGGACCTGCCTGCGGAAAGGACTGATTGTGCGACAGCGTTCTCTGGTGATCCTTACCTCCGTCCTCACCACCGGAGCTCTGACTCTCACCGCATGCGGCTCCCGCGACAACAACGGCAAGAGCGGTGACAGCGGCAACACCACCGTGGTGATCGGCGTCGACGCCCCGCTGACCGGCCAGAACTCCGCCACCGGCCTCGGCATCCAGTACGGCGCGCAGATCGCCGTCGACAACGCCAACAAGAACAAGACCGTCCCCGGCGTCACCTTCAAGGTGAAGGCCCTCGACGACAAGGCGCTGCCCGCCACCGGCCAGCAAAACGCCTCCCAGCTCGTCGCGGACGACCAGGTCCTCGGCGTCGTCGGCCCCCTCAACTCCGGTGTGGCCACGCAGATGCAGCAGGTCTTCGCCACCGCCAACCTGGCCGAGATCTCCCCCTCGAACACCAACCCCGAGCTCACTCAGGGCAAGAACTGGCAGACCAAGAAGGTCCGCCCGTACAAGACGTACTTCCGCACCGCCACCACCGACGAGTTCCAGGGCGGCTTCGCCGCGGACTACGCCTACAACGGCCTCAAGAAGAAGAAGGCCTTCGTCGTCGACGACAAGCAGACCTACGGCGCCGGCCTCTCCAAGATCTTCAAGGAGCAGTTCACCAAGCAGGGCGGCAAGGTCATCGGCACCGACCACGTCAACGTCGGCGACCGCGACTTCTCCACCCTCGTCACCAAGATCAAGAACTCGCACGCCGACCTCGTCTACTACGGCGGCCAGTACGACGAGTCCCAGGTCCTCACCAAGCAGCTCAAGGACGGCGGCGCCAAGATCCCGCTGTTCGGCGGCGACGGCATGTTCACCCCCACCTACATCAAGACCGCCGGCAAGGCCGCCGAGGGCGACCTCGTCACCTCCATCGGCGTCCCCGTCGACACCCTGCCCGCCGCCAAGGACTTCGTCGCCGCCTACAAGGCCAAGAAGTACCCCGGCGACTACGGCACCTACGGCAGCTACTCCTACGACGCCGCCACCGCCATCATCAAGGCCGTCGCCTCGGTCGTGAAGGACGGCAAGGTCCCCTCCGACGCCCGCGCCCAGGTCGTCGACGGCGTCCAGAAGGCCAACTTCGAAGGCCTCTCCGGAAAGATCGCCTTCGACCAGTACGGCGACACCACCAACAAGCAGCTGACCGTCTACCAGGTCACCAAGGGCGACTGGAAGTCCGTCAAGAGCGGCACCTTCGAGCCGAAGAGCTGACCGCACCACACCGCACCACACCGGGCCGCGCGGCGCACACCATCGCCACCGCGCGGCCCGCGCTCTACCTACCCCCTGACTCTCCCCACCACATGGAGGCCATGCGGTGAACACCCTGCCGCAGCAGCTGGCCAACGGGCTGTTCCTCGGCTCGATGTACGGCCTGATCGCCATCGGCTACACGATGGTGTACGGCATCGTCCAGCTCATCAACTTCGCCCACGGCGAGATCTTCATGACCGGAGGCTTCGGCGCCCTCACGGTCTACCTCGCCCTGCCGGCCGGCATATCCATGTGGATAGCCCTACCCGCCATGCTCATCGGCGGAGCACTCGTCGCCGTCCTCATCGCCGTCGGCGCCGAACGCTTCGCCTACCGGCCCCTGCGCGGAGCACCACGCCTCGCCCCCCTCATCACCGCCATCGGCCTCTCCCTCGCACTCCAGCAACTCGTCTTCAACGTCTACCCCGACGCCAAGACCGCCCGCGTCTTCCCCCAACTCCCCTTCGGGCCCTTCCACCTCGGCAGCATCACCATCCAGAGCGGCGACCTCTTCCTCATCACCGCCGCCCCCCTCTGCATGGCCGTCCTCGCCTTCTTCGTCCGCCTCTCCCGCACCGGCCGCGCCATGCAGGCCACCGCCCAGGACCCGGACACCGCCCAGCTCATGGGCATCGACACCAACCGCATCATCGTCATCGCCTTCGCCATCGGCGGCCTCTTCGCCGCCGTCGCCGGCGTCGCCTACGGCCTCAAATACGGCTCCGTCGCCTACGACATGGGCTTCATCGCCGGCCTCAAGGCCTTCACCGCCGCCGTCCTCGGCGGCATCGGCAACATCTACGGAGCCATGCTCGGCGGCATCGTCCTCGGCCTCGCCGAAGCCATGGCCACCGCCTACATCTCCAACATCCCCGGCATGCAGCAACTCGGCGGACAGGGCTGGGCCGCCGTCTGGGCCTTCGTCCTGCTCATCCTCGTACTCCTCTTCAGGCCCCAAGGCCTGCTCGGCGAACGCGTCGCGGACAGGGCGTGACCACCATGACCGACACCACCACGGCAACCGCAACCGCCCCGCGCAGCGGACCCATCCCGCTCCCCGCAGCCGCCGCCCGCGCCCTCATCGCCGCCGGCGGCATCGCCACCATCGCCAGCACCTTCCTCAGCTGGACCTGGACCCCGAACTTCCCCGGCGACCTCACCGTCTACGGCTACCCGGCCGGACTCCAGATCCTCGCCCTCGTCGCCGGCGCCCTCACCCTCCTGTACGCCCTCGCCCTGTGGAACGTCCGCGGACTGCGCTGGCTCAACCCCGCCGACGCCACCTCCCCCGTCCTCCTGACGGCCCTGTCCGCCTTCACCGTCTGCTGGTTCACCGCCCTCGCCATCGCCATCGACCTCGGCGGCCTGGTCAACCTCGAACCCGGCGCCTACGTCGCGGTCATCGCCTCCGCACTGCCCGTCATCGGCGCCCTCGCCCTCCCCCACCCCGGCGCCCCCGGAACCGGCATCCTCGGCTACCTCACCAAGCCCGACCAGCCCCGCCCCGCCACGCTCTCCCCCCTCGTCGAACGTGCCGTCATCACCCTCGGCACCGCCCTCGCCCTCGTCGTCTTCACCTACGGCATCGGCATCGACGACGACGACAGCGAAACCTTCATCGGCTACCTCCTCATCATCGTCTTCGCCGCATGGGGCTTCATCAACGCCGGCCTCCTCGACCGCTACGCCGCGATCAGCAACCGGCACAAGGGCTTCGCCGCCACCCTCGCCTTCGCCGCCGCGGTGATCTTCCCGTTCACCCAGAGCAACGACCACAACGCCAACATCGGCGTCAGCATCCTCATCTTCGCCACCGTCGCCCTCGGCCTGAACATCGTCGTCGGCCTCACCGGCCTCCTCGACCTCGGATACGTCGCCTTCCTCGGCGTCGGCGCCTACGCCGCAGCCCTCGTCTCCGGCTCCGAGTTCTCCCGCTTCTCCGGCGTCCACCTCCCCTTCTGGGCCGCCGCCCTCACCGGCATGGTCGCCTCCCTCGTCTTCGGCGTCCTCATCGGCGCCCCCACCCTCCGCCTGCGCGGCGACTACCTCGCCATCGTCACCCTCGGCTTCGGAGAGATCTTCCGCATCACCGTCAACAACCTCGACGGCGACTCCGGCCCCAACCTGACCAACGGGCCCAACGGCATCTCCCGCATCCCCGACATCGAACTCTTCGGGTTCAACCTCGGCGAATCCCACGACGTCGGCGGATTCGTGCTCGGCAGGTTCGCCAACTACCTGTTCCTGATGCTCGTCGTCACGGCCATCGTCGTCCTCGTCTTCACCCGCGCCGCCGACTCCCGCATCGGCCGCGCCTGGATCGCCATCCGCGAAGACGAGACCGCCGCCACCGCCATGGGCATCAACGGCTTCCGGGTCAAGCTCATCGCCTTCGCCCTCGGCGCCTCCCTCGCAGGACTCGCCGGCACCGTCATGGCGCACGTCAACTACAGCGTCAACCCGCAGCCCTACCAGTTCGCCGGCGCCGCCCCGCCCAACTCCGCCTTCCTCCTCGCCGCCGTCGTCCTCGGCGGCATGGGCACCGTCAGCGGCCCCCTCCTCGGCGCCAGCCTGCTCTACCTCATCCCCGAAAAGCTCCAGTTCCTCCAGAACTACGAGCTCCTCGCCTTCGGCATCGCCCTCGTCCTGCTCATGCGCTTCCGGCCGGAAGGCATCATCGCCAACCGCCGCCGCCAGCTCGAGTTCCACGACACAGGACAACTCGACATCCCGGAACAAACGACGCTGACCGACGAACCGTCCGTCACGTCCGTCAGCAAGGCGGGGGCGTGACCACCACCATGACCACACCCGTACTCGAAGCCCGCGACGTCACCATGCGCTTCGGCGGCCTCACCGCCGTACGCTCCGTCGACTTCACCGTCAACAGCGGCGAAATCGTCGGCCTCATCGGACCCAACGGCGCCGGCAAGACCACCTTCTTCAACTGCCTCACCGGCCTCTACATCCCCACCGAAGGCAAGGTCTCGTACAAGGGCAGCGTCCTGCCCGCCAAGCCCCACCTGGTCACCCAGGCAGGCGTCGCCCGCACCTTCCAGAACATCCGGCTCTTCGCCAACATGACCGTCCTGGAAAACGTCCTCGTCGGCCGCCACACCCGCACCAAGGAAGGCCTCTGGTCGGCCCTCCTGCGCGGCCCCGGCTTCAAGAAGGCCGAAAAGGCCAGCCAGGAACGCGCCATGGAACTCCTCGAGTTCATCGGCCTCGCCCACAAGCGCGACCACCTCGCTCGCAATCTGCCCTACGGCGAACAGCGCAAGCTCGAAATCGCCCGAGCCCTCGCGAGCGAACCCGGACTGCTGCTCCTCGACGAGCCGACCGCCGGCATGAACCCGCAGGAGACCCGCGCGACGGAGGAGCTCGTCTTCGCCATCCGCGACAAGGGCGTCGCCGTCCTCGTCATCGAGCACGACATGCGCTTCATCTTCAACCTGTGCGACCGCGTCGCCGTCCTCGTCCAGGGCGAAAAACTCGTCGAGGGCACCTCCGAGGTCGTCCAGGCCGACGAACGCGTCATCGCCGCCTACCTGGGCGAGCCCTTCGAAGGCGACCCGGGCGAGGCGGAAGCGGCGGAGGTCTCGGCGGCGGAGTCGGCTGCCGGGGGCGAGGCCGACGCTCAGGTCACGGAGACCGAGGAGGCCGAGGCCGAGGTCACGGAAGCCGAGGCCGCGGACGTCGTGGAGGACGTCGAGGGCGTCGAGGGCGTCGAGGGCGTCGAGGGCGTCGAGGACACGGAAGCGGAAGCCGGGGACAGCGAGGAAGCCGAAGAGACCGAGGAGGCCGAAACCTCCGCGGAAACCGAGGAAGCCGAAGAGACCGAGGAAGACGAGGCCGCCGCCGACTCGGAGAGCACCCGCACCACCGGCACCACCAAGGGAGAGACCCCGTGACCGCACTGCTCGAGGTCGAAGACCTCAGGGTCGCCTACGGCAAGATCGAAGCCGTCAAGGGCATCTCGTTCAGCGTCGAAGCCGGTCAGGTCGTCACCCTCATCGGCACCAACGGCGCCGGCAAGACGACCACCCTGCGCACCCTCTCCGGGCTGCTCAAGCCCACCTCCGGAAAGATCCTCTTCAACGGCAAGCCGCTCACCGGCGTACCCGCCCACAAGATCGTCGCCCTCGGACTCGCCCACTCCCCCGAGGGCCGGCACATCTTCCCGCGCCTCACCATCACCGAGAACCTCCAGCTCGGCGCCTTCCTCCGCAAGGACAGGGAAGGCATCGAGAAGGACATCCAGCGGGCGTACGACCTCTTCCCCATCCTCGGAGAACGGCGCAGGCAGGCCGCGGGCACCCTCTCCGGCGGTGAGCAGCAGATGCTCGCCATGGGCCGCGCCCTGATGTCCCAGCCCAAACTGCTCATGCTCGACGAGCCCTCCATGGGCCTGTCTCCGATCATGATGCAGAAGATCATGGCCACCATCTCCGAGCTGAAGTCCCAGGGCACGACGATCCTCCTCGTCGAGCAGAACGCCCAGGCGGCCCTCTCGCTCGCCGACCAGGGACACGTCATGGAGGTCGGCAACATCGTCCTCTCGGGCGGCGGCCAGGAACTGCTGCACGACGAGTCCGTGCGGAAGGCGTACCTCGGCGAGGACTAGCCAGGACGTCATGTACGACGGATACGACGAGGCCCGCACCCCTGAGTCAGGGGCGCGGGCCTCTCCCGTACGGCGACGGCGCGGATCAGCCCTTGGAGGACTTCTTCTCCTGGCTGTCCGCGATCACGGCCTCGGCGACCTGCTGCATGGACAGCCGGCGGTCCATCGACGTCTTCTGGATCCACCGGAACGCGGCCGGCTCCGTCAGCCCGTACTCCGTCTGAAGGATCGACTTCGCCCGGTCGACCAGCTTGCGCGTCTCCAGCCGCAGAGTGAGGTCGGCGACCTCCTTCTCCAGCTCCTTCAGCTCGTTGAACCGCGACACGGCCATCTCGATCGCCGGTACGACGTCGCTCTTGCTGAACGGCTTCACCAGGTACGCCATGGCACCGGCGTCCCGGGCCCGCTCGACGAGGTCGCGCTGCGAGAAGGCGGTGAGCATGAGGACCGGGGCGATGGACTCCTCGGCGATCTTCTCGGCCGCGGAGATGCCGTCGAGCTTGGGCATCTTCACGTCCAGGATCACCAGATCGGGCTTGTGCTCCCGGGCGAGCTCGACCGCCTCCTCACCGTCACCGGCCTCGCCGACGACGGTGTACCCCTCCTCCTCCAGCATCTCTTTCAGGTCGAGCCGGATCAGCGCCTCGTCCTCGGCAATGACGACACGGGTCGTCAGCGGGGGCACGTGCGCCTTGTCGTCGTCGGGCACGTCTGTGGGCTGGGGCGACTCGGGGGCGGTCACGAAGGCTCCTTGTCAAGGGCAGGGGTCTGCTGACAAGAGCCTACCTAGCTGCGGTAAGGTGGTGGCACGGCGGGTAACCGCTGACCTTCTTTTCGAAGGGGCCCCGGTAGCCCAGCGGTAGAGGCCATGGATTCAAAACCCATACAGCGTCGGTTCGAATCCGACTCGGGGCACTTTTCCTTGGAATCCAAGGAATGAATTTGAAAGCGAATGTCCACGTTCTCGTGAACATTCGCTTTTTGCTGCGTGTCATTACGACCACCCCCGCAGAGTGGCCGCATGTACGACCTCAGCACGCGCAAGCGAGCGCTCGAACTGGTGGAGCAGGGCCGCAGCCTGAACTCTGTCAGCAAGGAAACCGGGATATCCCGCAACGCAATCCGATCCTGGCAGACGCGCATCACCCCGATGCCGCGGATGCAGCGTTCACCATGCTCGATATGCGGGCCATCGACCGAACCACCGGCGGACAAGGCGTCATACAGCTATCTTCTCGGGCTCTATCTCGGTGATGGCTGTATCAGCCCTGGCATGAAAGCCGGCTACTTCCTACGCATCGCATGCGCTGATGCATGGCCTGGACTCATCGAGACCTGCGCTGCCGCGATCGAAGCCATCAATCCCGGCAAGAAGGCGTACCGGGTGCAAGCGGTCGGCTACACATCCGTGGTGGGGTACAGCTGGCACTGGCCTTGCCTTTTCCCTCAACACGGGCCCGGCAAGAAGCACAACCGCTCCATCACTCTCGAACTCTGGCAACAGGAAATCGTCGACGACCACCCGTGGGAGTTCATCCGAGGCCTCATCCACTCCGACGGCTGCCGCATCACCAACTGGACGACCCGCATCGTCGCCAGCGAGCGCAAGCGCTACGAATACCCCCGGTACTTCTTCACCAACGTCTCCGACGACATCCGTCGCCTGTTCACCGACACCCTTGACGCACTCGGCGTCGACTGGACCCACTGCCGCAGAAACGGCAACCCGTACAACATCTCCGTCGCCAAGAAGGCCTCCGTAGCCCTCATGGACACCCACGTAGGCCCCAAGTACTGAGCCGGCACTGCTACTTGGGACTGTCGTCCTCCCCGATGTGGTGCACGCGCACCATGTTCGTCGAGCCGGACACTCCGGGAGGCGAGCCCGCCGTGATCACCACGACGTCTCCCTTCTCGCATCGGCCGTACTTCAACAGCAGCTCGTCCACCTGGTCGACCATCGCGTCCGTCGACCCCACGTGCGGGCCCAGGAACGTTTCCACGCCCCAGGTGAGGGTGAGTTGGGAGCGGGTCGCCGGTTCCGGGGTGAAGGCCAGGAACGGGATCGGGGAGCGGTAGCGGGAGAGGCGGCGGGCGGTGTCTCCGGACTGGGTGAAGGCGACCAGGAACTTGGCGCCGAGGAAGTCGCCCATTTCCGCCGCCGCCCTCGCGACCGCGCCGGGCTGGGTGCGGGGCTTGTTCCGTTCGGTCAGGGCCGGCAGGCCCTTGGCCAGGATGTCCTGCTCCGCCGCTGCCACGATGCGGGCCATCGTGCGTACCGTCTCGATGGCGTGTTTGCCCACGCTGGTCTCGCCGGACAGCATCACCGCGTCGGTGCCGTCGATGATCGCGTTGGCGACGTCGGAGGCTTCCGCGCGGGTGGGGCGGGAGTTGTCGATCATCGAGTCGAGCATCTGGGTCGCGACGATCACGGGCTTGGCGTTGCGCTTGGCCAGTTTGATGGCGCGCTTCTGGACGAGGGGGACTTGCTCCAGGGGCATTTCGACGCCGAGGTCGCCGCGGGCGACCATGATGCCGTCGAAGGCGGCGACGATGGCGTCGATGGCCTCTACGGCCTGGGGTTTCTCGACCTTGGCGATGACGGGGAGGCGGCGGCCTTCCTCGTCCATGATGCGGTGGACGTCCTTGATGTCGTCGCCGCTGCGGACGAAGGAGAGGGCGATGACGTCGAAGCCGGTGTGGAGGGCCCAGCGGAGGTCGGCCTCGTCCTTCTCGGAGAGGGCGGGGACGGAGACGGCGACGCCCGGCAGGTTGAGGCCTTTGTGGTCGGAGACCATGCCGCCTTCGCGGACGGTGGTGTGGACGTCGGGGCCGTCGACGGAGGTGACTTCGAGGCTGACTTTGCCGTCGTCGACGAGGATGCGTTCGCCGGAGGTGACGTCGGTGGCGAGGCCGGGGTAGGTGGTGGCGCACCGGGTCCGGTCGCCTTCGGTGTCTTCGTCGACGGTGATGGTGAAGGTGTCGCCGCGTTCAAGGAGTACGGGTCCTTCGGTGAAGCGGCCGAGGCGGATCTTCGGGCCTTGAAGGTCGGCGAGGATGCCGACGCTGCGGCCGGTTTCGTCGGCGGCCCTTCGTACGTGCTGGTAGCGCTCCTCGTGTTCGGCGTGGGTGCCGTGGCTGAGGTTGAATCGGGCGACGTCCATTCCGGCGTCGACCAGTGCCTTGATCTGGTCGTACGAGTCGGTGGCGGGCCCCAATGTACAGACGATCTTTGCTCGGCGCATAAGGCGAGCCTAGGCCTTACCGACGGGTAGAGAATTGGTCGGACGTGACTGGTCAACGACCAGTGGGTGAAGGCCTATTGACAAGTGTCGAATTGTGCGCACCGGCGCTCCGATGAGCGTCCCGTGAGTGTTGTGTATTCCATGGGTGGGGGCGCCGGGGAATGAGTTCGCATGGGCTCGCTCGTCTGCGCACGAACTTCGCTCGGGCTTCGGTTTTCCAGAATGTGTGCGTGGTGTCGGCCGTCCATTCGAGCCGGCCAGGTGCGCGAATACCCGTTACCGGAGTGACTGCAGTCACCGTCCAGGGCTTCTGCGGCACCTGCGGTCACCTGCCGTCGGCGAGCGGCGTGAGGGACGGGGCGTGGCGGGCGGAGGGGATTCGGGAGGGCTGCTGGAGTCCGAAGGTGGTGAAGGCGGTGCGGTGGGGCAGGCGGTATGTCTCTTTGCCCGTGAGGGAGTTGAGGATGGTGGCGCTGCGCCAGGCGGTGAGGCCGAGGTCGGGGGTGCCGACGCCGTGGGTGTGCAGGTCGGTGTTCTGGACGTAGATCCTGCCGGTGACGCAGGGGTCGAGGTCGAGGCGGTGGTCCTCGTCGATGCGGGGTCGTCCGGCGCTGTCGCGGCGCAGGTAGGGGTCGATGGCGGCGAGGATGCGGTCGAGGGGGCGGGGGCGGTAGCCGGTGGCGAGGACGACGGCGTCGGTGGTGAGCGGGGTGCGGGTGTTCTGCCGGGTGTGTTCCAGGTGGAGTTCGATCTTGGCGGTGGCGATGCGGCCGGCGGTGCGGACGTGGACGCCGGGGGTGAGGGTGGCGTCGGGCCAGCCGCCGTGCAGGGTGCGGCGGTAGAGCTCGTCGTGGATGGCGGCGATGGTGCCCGCGTCGATGCCCTTGTGGAGCTGCCATTGGGCGGCGGCGAGTTGGTCGCGGTCGGGCTCGGCGAGGGCGTGGAAGTAGCGGGTGTAGTCGGGGGTGAAGTGTTCGAGGCCGAGCTTGGAGTACTCCATGGGTGCGAAGGCCTCGGTGCGGCCGAGCCAGTGGAGGCGTTCGCGGCCGGCGGGGCGGTGGCGCAGCAGGTCGAGGAAGATCTCGGCGCCGGTCTGTCCCGAGCCGACGACGGTGACGTGTTCGGCGGCGAGGAGGGTGTCGCGGTGGTGGAGGTAGTCGGCGGCGTGGAGGACGGGGATGCCGGGGTCGTCGGCGAGGGGTTTGAGGGGGCTGGGGATGTGAGGGGTGGTGCCGACGCCGAGGACGATGTTGCGGGTGTGGGTGCGGCCGAGGGCTTCGGCTTCGCCGTCGGTGTCGAGTTGGGTGAAGTCGACTTCGAAGACCTCGTGTTCGGCGTTCCAGCGGACGGCGTCGATCTGGTGGGAGAAGTGGAGTCCGGGGAGGTGTTCGGCGACCCAGCGGCAGTAGGCGTCGTATTCGGCGCGGTGGATGTGGAAGCGCTCGGTGAAGTAGAAGGGGAAGAGCCGGTCGTGGGCTGTGAGGTAGCGGAGGAAGGTCCAGGGGCTGGTGGGATCGGCGAGGGTGACGAGGTCGGCGAGGAAGGGGACTTGGACGGTGGTGCCGTCGATGAGGAGTCCGGGGTGCCAGTCGAAGCGGGGGTGTTGTTCGTAGAAGGCGGTGTCGAGGTCGGTGAGGGGGTGGGCGAGGGCGGCGAGGGAGAGGTTGAAGGGGCCGATGCCGATGCCGACGAGGTCGTGGGGTGTGCGGGGCTCGTGGTGTGGGGGGCGGTTCATCCGGGGGTGGTTCCTTCCACGAGTTTCAGCAGGTCGGTCAGGTCGTCGGTTCGGGTGTGGGGGTTGAGGAGGGTGGCTTTGAGCCAGAGGCGGCCGTCGAGGCGTGCGCGGCCGAGGGCGGCGCGGCCGTCGTGCAGGAGGGTGCGGCGCAGTTGGGCGACGGTGTCGTCGGTGGCTCCGGTGGGTCGGAAGAGGACGGTGGTGAGGGTGGGTTCGTCGTAGAGGTCGAGGGTGGGGTGGTGGTGGATGAGAGCGGCGAACTCGCGTGCCGTGGCGCAGACGTGGTCGATCAGGGCGCCGAGGCCGGTGCGGCCGAGGGTTTTGAGGGTGACGGCGGTCTTGAGGATGTCGGGGCGGCGGCTGGTGCGCGGGGAGCGGCTGAGGAGGTCGGGGAGTCCGGCGTCGGTGTCGTCGTCGGCGTTGAGGTGGTCGGTGTGTTGGTGGAGTACGGCGAGTTCGTCGGGGTGGGCGACGGCGAGGAGGCCGGCGGCGATGGGTTGCCAGCCGAGTTTGTGCAGGTCGAGGGTGACGGTGTGGGCGGCTTCGAGGCCGGCGAGCAGGTGGCGGTGGCGTCGGCTGAAGAGGAGGGGGCCGCCGTATGCGGCGTCGATGTGGAGGCGGGTGCCGTGGGCGGTGCACAGGGCGGCGATGTCGGGCAGGGGGTCGATGAGGCCGGCGTCGGTGGTGCCGGCGGTGGCGGCGACGAGCAGGGGGCCGGTGAGGTGGGTCAGGGCGTCGTCGAGGGTGGCGGGGTCGAGGGTGCCGCCGGGTGCGGGGAGGACGACGGGGTCGGGCAGGCCGAGCAGCCAGGCGGCGCGTGTCAGGGAGCGGTGGGCGCCTGCGGCGCAGACGAGGCGGACGCTGCCGCCGTGGGCTTCGCGGGCGAGGAGGAGGGCGAGTTGGTTGGATTCGGTGCCGCCGGTGGTGACGAGGGCGTCGGCGAGGCCGGTCTCGTGGGCGAGGGTGCGGGTGACGAGGGCTTCGAGTGCGGAGGCGGCGGGGGCCTGGTCCCAGGAGTCCAGTGAGGGGTTGAGGGCGCTCGCGGCGAGGTCTGCGGCGGTGGCGACGGCGAGCGGGGGGCAGTGCAGGTGGGCGGCGCACAGGGGGTCGGCGGGGTCGGCGGCGCCTTCGGCGAGGGCGTGGACGAGGGCGCGCAGGGCGTCGGGGTCGCCGTCGTCGGGCAGGACGTCGCCCACGGCGTCGGCGATGCGTGCGGCGACGGCCGGGGGTCCGCCGGCGGGCAGCGGGCCGCCGCGGGCGCGGTTGCCGTCGCGGAGGGCGTCGAGCACGGTGTGGAGCAACGGCCGTAGGGCTTGCGGTCCTTGGGGGCCTGAGGCGAGGGACGGCGTGCTCATGGGGCTCTCCTCGGGAGCGGGAGTTCCAGCTTGTACGCGGTGGGGGCGGCGCGGCCGGAAAGCGCAACGATCGAAACCCGAAAGGGGGTACTCCCGTGCGGGGAAAGCCTGTGGGGTGTGCAGGTGAGCGAGGCGTGGCGTCGGCTGGGCGGTTGACGCGGTCTTGACGGGACGGGTGTGGTGTGCTGCGGGTCGGGGCGTGCGCCGGGCCGGGTCGAAACCGGGGGCGACGCCCCGGCCCGGCCCGGCCCGGGCGACGCCCCGAGCGGGTGGGTCGCGGTGTGCGGGTCTTGAGGGGGGTCGGCTAGATCTTCCGGAAGTCGGAGGCGTGGTCGTCGGCCCACTGGGCGAAGGTGCGGGCCGGGGTGCCGGTGATCTTCTCGACGGTGGTGGTGATCTCCGGGGGTACGCCGATGGTGGCGGCGAAGGATTTCAGCAGGCTCTGTACGAACTCCGGGGGTGCGTGCGGGAACAGTTCGGGTCCCGCTTCGTCGGCCGGCACCTCGGCGAAGGTCAGGTCGCGGCCGATGGCCCGGCCGATCGCGGCGATCTGGTCGGTGTTGGTGGTGGCCTCGGGGCCGGTCAGCCGGTGGACGGCGCCTTCGTGGCCGGTGTCGAGGAGGGCGCGTTCGGCGACGGCGGCGATGTCGTCCTCGTGGATGGGTGCGGTGAGCATGTCGGCGTAGACGCCGCGGACGGTGTCGCCGGTGCGGATCTGGGGTGCCCACTGGAGGGCGTTGGTGGCGAACGCGTTGGGGCGCAGGAAGGTCCATGCCAGGCCGCTGTCGCGGAGGTGCTGTTCCGCGGTGGCGTGCATGACGTGGATGGGGTGGGTCTCGTCGGCGCCCTCCTGGATGATGCCGGAGGAGAGCAGGACGACGTGGCGGACGCCGGCCGTGCGGGCGGCGTCGAGCAGGGCGGGGGCGTGGGGGCCGGCCGCCTGGACGTAGAGGAAGAGCCGGGTCGCTCCTTGGAGGGCGGGGGCCGGATCGTCCGGCCGGAACGTCACCACTTCGGCGCCTTCGGGCAGCCGGGCGCGCTGGGGGTCGCGGGTCAGCGCGCGTACGGGTCGGCCGAGGGCGACGAGTCGTTCGACGAGGGCGCGTCCGACGTTGCCGGTGGCGCCGGTCACTGCGATCACTGTGGCCTCCTGGGCTCGGGTCGATCGTCCTTCCTGGCCCTGTCGAGCCTAGGAAGGACGATCGGTGCCCGCATCGTCGTCAGGTACCGGACGCGCCGGAGATGCCCTACGGCCGCGGTCCTACGCCTCGCGTACCCGCAGGGCCCGGGCGAGGTCGTCGAGTTCGTCGGCGAGCCTGCGACGCAGGGCGGTGGACGGGGCGTCGTCGCGCAGGCAGGCCTCGCCCAGGGCGAGGTTCTCGGCGTCGACGGCGTGGGACGGGAAGGCCCAGCGGCCGGCGGCGGTGGCGATGGCGGGGCCACGGCGGGCGGCGACGGCGACCGCGGCCTCGTAGTACCGGGGTACGTACGCGCGTACCAGGTCGGCCTGTTCCGGCTGCCAGAAGCCCCGGGCGGTGGCCGTGAACAGGTAGTTGGAGAGGTCGTCGGTGGCGAACATCGCGTCCCAGGCCGCCCGCTTGGCCTCGGGGTCGGGCAGGGCGGCGTGGCAGTGGGCGGCGCCTTCCTGGCCGGTGGCGCTGGGGTCGCGTCGCAGTTCGGCGGCGATGGCGTCCTCGTCGGTGGCGCCGAGGACGGCGAGCCGGCCGAGGATGCGCCAGCGCAGTTCGGGGTCGAGTTCGGGGCCGCCGGGCACGGTGCCGTCGGCGAGCCAGGCGGCGATGGTGTCGGGGTGGGCGGCGACGTCGATGAAGTGGCGTACGGCGATGAGGCGCAGGCCGGGGTGGTCGCCGTCCTCGGTGCGGCGGATCAGGTCGCGGCACAGGGAGCCGAGGGTGGCGAGGGCGGCGGGGCGGTCCTCGGGGCGCAGGTAGCGGTCGGCGACCTGGGTGGCGGCGAAGGCGAGGACGCCTTCGACGAGGGCGAGGTCGGTCTCGTGGGGCAGGTGGGTTCGGGCGGTCTCCAGGTAGGCGGCGGGCGGGAGTTCGCCGTCGCGGACGGCGTCGCGCAGCGCGTTCCAGACGACGGCGCGGCTGAGCGGGTCGGGCAGGCCGGACAGGCTGGTGCGGATCGTCTCGAAGGACTCGGTGTCGAAGCGGACCTTGGCGTAGGTCAGGTCGCCGTCGTTGAGGAGGAGCAGTGCGGGGCGCTTGCCGATGGGGTGGGGAGTGGTCTGCGGGATGTCGAGGTCGAGGCGTTCGCGCAGGGCGAGGCGGCCGTCGTCGGTGACGTCCTGGTCGTACAGGCCGGCGGTGATGCGGTGGGGGCGGCTGCCGTCGCGTTCGACGGTGAGGGTACGGGTGCCGTCGTCGGCGGCGGTGATGACGGGGGTGAGGGTGTCGACGCCGGTGGTGCGCAGCCAGGCGTCGGCCCAGGCGTGGACGTCGCGTTCGGTGGCGGAGGCGAGGGAGTCGATGAAGTCGGCGAGGGTTGCGTTGCCGAACTTGTGCCGTTCGAAGTGGGTGTTGATGCCGGCGAGGAAGTCCTTCTCGCCGAGCCAGGAGACGAGTTGGCGCAGTGCGGAGGCGCCCTTGGCGTAGGAGATGCCGTCGAAGTTGAGGAGGGCGGCGGCGGTGTCGTCGACGGCTTCGGGGGCGACGGGGTGGGTGGAGGGGCGCTGGTCGGCGTCGTAGCCCCAGGCCTTGCGGGCGACGCCGAAGTCGACCCAGGTGTCGGTGAAGCGGGTGGCTTCGGTGATGGTCTGGTAGCCCATGTACTCGGCGAAGGACTCGTTGAGCCAGATGTCGTCCCACCACTTGAGGGTGACGAGGTCGCCGAACCACATGTGGGCCATTTCGTGGGCGATGACCATGGCGCGGGTCTGCCGCTGGGTGTCGGTGACGGCGGAGCGGTAGACGAACTCGTCGCGGAAGGTGACGAGGCCGGGGTTCTCCATGGCGCCGGCGTTGAACTCGGGGACGAACGCCTGGTCGTAGGAGTCGAAGGGGTAGGGCTCCTCGAACTTCTCGTGGTAGCGGTCGAAGCACTGCTTGGTGATCTCGAGGAGTTCGTCGGCGTCGGCGTCGAGGTGGGGGGCGAGGGAGCGGCGGCAGTGGATGCCGAAGGGCAGGCCGCGGTGTTCGGTGGTGACGGAGTGCCAGGGGCCGGCGGCGACGGCGACGAGGTAGGTGGACAGGGGCGGGGTGGGGGCGGCCTTCCAGCGGCCGTCGCCGAGGTGTTCGGTGATGCCGTTGGCGAGGACGGTCCAGTTCTCGGGGGCGGTGACGGTCAGCTCGAAGACGGCCTTCAGGTCGGGCTGGTCGAAGGCGGCGTAGATCTGCTGGACGTCGTCGAGGAAGAGCTGGGTGTAGAGGTAGGTCTCGCCGTCGGCGGGGTCGGTGAAGCGGTGCATGCCCTCGCCGGTGCGGGAGTAGGGCATGGCGGCGTCGATGTGCAGTTCGTGCTCGCCGGCGGTGAGGTGCTTCAGGGGCAGGCGGTTGCCGTCGAGGGTCTCGGGGTCGAGGGGCTGTCCGTCGAGGGTGGCGGTGCGCAGTTCGGCGGGCTTGAGCTCGACGAACGTGTCCCCGTCGGACCGTGCGGTGAACCGGATCACCGTGTGGGAGTCGAAGGTGTCGTCCCCGGTGGTCAGGTCGAGCTCGATCGTGTAGCGGTGGACGTCGAGGAGCTTGGCACGGTGCTGCGCTTCGTCGCGCGTCAGTACGGACATGCACGACATGCTGCCTGATGCCGCAGGCCACGCACAGGGGTCGATCGATAGGTCGCTTATGTCCGGCCTGATGTGGGGCTGGCGCGGCAGACGCCGCGCGGGGGTGCGACGAGGGGGTCGGGGTGGGCGAGGGCGGGCCCCGGGACGGGACCCGGGGCGCGCTCCTCGGCCTCGTCGCGGCGTTTGACCTCGGCGCGCAGCTCGCGGACCTGCTCCTGAAGGGCCAGTTGGCGCTGGTGGGCGTCGTACAGGTAGCGGACCTTGGTGCGCAGGGCCCAGGGGTCGACGGGTTTGAGGACGAGGTCGGCGACGCCCAGCCCGAAGGCGGCGGTGGCCAGTTCGTGGTCGGGGCCGAAGCCGGTGAGCAGGATGACGGGGATGTGCTGGGTCTGTTCCAGGCTGCGCAGGTAGCGCACGACGTCCAGTCCGCTGACGCCGGGCATGCGCACGTCGAGCAGGAGGAGCCCGACCCGGCCGCGCAGGACCTGTTTGAGCGCCTCGTCGCCACTGGTGACGCAGCCGAGCAGGTAGCCCAGCGGGGCAAGCGCGCTCTCCAGCGCGTACAGCGTGTCCTTGTGGTCGTCAACGATGAGGATCTTGGCATCCGACGGCATGGCCCGACGTCCCTCCCGCGTGGACAACCCAGCTTACGACTCCGCACTGACACGCAGTACTCGCATGCTGACGAGGAGTGCACGGCGCAGCATGCGCCGCCCGGGCCCCGCTGTCACGCCCCGTTCACGTCGGTCGAGGTCAGTTCGCTTCGGGTACCTCGTCGTTGGCGATGCGCTCGTGGTGCCGGATCACCTCGGCGATGATGAAATTGAGGAATTTCTCGGCGAACGCCGGGTCGAGTTTGGCGTTCTCGGCGAGGGTGCGCAGCCGGGCGATCTGCCGTGCCTCGCGGGCGGCGTCGGCGGGCGGCAGCTGGTGGACGGCCTTGAGGCGGCCGACCTGCTGGGTGCACTTGAAGCGCTCGGCGAGCATGTGGACGACGGCGGCGTCGATGTTGTCGATGCTGTCGCGCAGCCGGGCGAGCTCCTCGCGGACGGCGGCGTCGACGTCATCGTTGCCGGTCCCGGGGTTGATGGTGGTCATGGGCGTCAACCCTAAGCGGACCGGAACGGACCGCGGACATGCGATCACCGGCGCAGCACCGGTCACGGGGCGCGCACCCGCATAGAGTGGATGAGGAGTTCTGGGCGTCTTTGGGGGTACGGGCGTGGCGAACGACGGACGGGTCGAGCACGGCTATCCGCATCTGGAGACGGTGCGGGCCGCCGTCACCGCGCTGTACAGGCGCCTGTCGTACGACAGCGTCCAGACGTTCCCGGTCAGCGTGGCCCCGGCCGACGTGGCCTTCTGCGACACCGACGACCTGTATCTGGGCGCGCAGCGGGTGGCCCGCGAGCTGGTGCGGCATTTCCGGTTGCCGGACGCGCGGCTGATCGTGAGCTTCCGCGAGATGACGCATGCGGCGAACGTGGAACTCGCGGCGGGCCCCGAGTACTTCGTCGAGCTGAACGACCGGTTCCGTACGCATCGGCGGGACATCGGGGCGGCTCTGGCGCACGAGGTGGCGCATGTCTACCTGCACCGCCTGGACCTGTCCTTTCCGGGCACGCCGGCGAACGAGATCCTCACGGACACGGTGACGACGTATCTGGGCGCGGGCTGGCTGCTGCTGGACGCCTACCGCGAGGATGCGGCGTCGTCGCAGAAGCTGGGGTACCTCACGCCGGAGGAGTTCGGCTATGTGCTGGCGAAGCGCGCCCTGGTCTTCCACGAGGATCCGTCGGTGTGGTTCACCAGCCCGCAGGCCTATACGGCGTACGGCAAGGGCATGGCGCTGGCCCGCCAGGACGAGCAGCAGCCGCCGCTGACCGCGGCCGGCTGGGCGGGCCGCCGCCGCTACGCCCGGGACCGCCGCCACGCCCCCGGGACCGGATCCGAGACCGGGGTGCCGTACGCCTTCACGCCCGACGGCCAGGGCCGGCTCCGGGTCTCCTTTCCCTGCCCGACCTGCCACCAGCGGATCAGGGTGCCGGTGCGGGGGCGCGTGCGGGCGCGGTGCGCGCTGTGCCGGACGGTGCTGGAGTGCGACACGTAGCGTGCGCCGTCAGTGCGTGTGCTCTCCGCCGGTGAGCTCCCGGTGCTCCTCGCGGGTCGGCTTCGGGATGTGCGAGCGGGGGCCGAACATCGCCCGGGACAGCCGGGCGCGCACCCGCTGGGAGACGGTGACCGGGCGGCGCACGCCGTTGGCGTCGACGAGCGGGCCGATCTCGTAGGGCGGGTTCTGCTCGTGCTGGGTGAGGGTGAACATCCGGTCCTGGGCGAGGGGTTCGTGGACCTCGACGTACTCGCCGTGCGGCAACCGCTTGATCGTGCCGGTCTCCCTGCCGTGCAGCACGTCGTCCCGGTCCCGGCGCTGCAGTCCGAGGCAGATGCGCTTGGTCAGCATGAAGGCGAGGACGGGGACGACGAAGACGGAGATCCGCACGAACCAGGTGATGGCGTTGATGGACAGGTGCAGATGCGTGGCGACGATGTCGTTGCCGCCGCCGATCAGCAGCACGCCGTACAGGCTCAGCCAGGCCACGCCGAGCGCGGTGCGCACGGGGGCGTTGCGCGGCCGGTCCAGGATGTGGTGTTCGCGCTTGTCGCCGGTGATCCATGCCTCGATGAAGGGGTAGACGCCGATGGCGAGCAGGAACAGCGGGAACAGCGTGAACGGGATGAAGACGCCCAACTCCAGTGTGTGGCCCCAGAAGTTGACCTCCCATCCCGGCATCACCCGGATCAGCCCCTCGGAGAAGCCGAGGTACCAGTCGGGCTGGGCGCCGGTCGTCACCAGGTCGGGGCGGTAGGGGCCGAAGGCCCACACGGGGTTGATGGTGGCGATGCCGCCCATCAGGGCGAGGACGCCGAAGACGAGGAAGAAGAAGCCGCCGGCCTTGGCCATGTAGACGGGCAGGAAGGGCATGCCGATCACGCTCTTCTGGTCCCGTCCGGGCCCGGGGTACTGGGTGTGCTTGTGGTAGATGACCAGGATCAGATGGGCCACGACCAGGCCGAGCATGATGCCGGGCAGCAGCAGGACGTGGATGGGGAAGAACCGCGAGATGATGTCGTGCCCGGGGAACTCCCCGCCGAACAGGAACATCGAGATGTACGTCCCGACGATCGGGAGGGACAGGATGGCGCCGTCGGCGAAGCGGACGCCGGTGCCGGAGAGCAGGTCGTCGGGGAGCGAGTAGCCGGTCAGGCCGGTGAGGATGCCGAGGAACAACAGGGTCCAGCCGAACAGCCAGTTGATCTCGCGGGGCTTGCGGAACGCGCCGGTGAAGAACACCCGCATCATGTGCACGAGCATGCCGGCGACGAACACGACGGCCGCCCAGTGGTGGATCTGCCGGATCAGCAGCCCGCCGCGCACGTCGAAGCTGATGTGCAGCGTCGACTGGTACGCCTTGGTCATGATGATGCCGTTGAGCGGCGCGTACGAGCCGTGGTAGACGACGTCGGCGCCGCTGGGCTCGAAGAAGAGGGTGAGATAGATGCCGGTGAGGATCAGGATGAGGAAGCTGTAGAGGCAGATCTCGCCGAGCATGAAGGACCAGTGGTCCGGGAACACCTTGCGCATGTTGGCCTTGGCCAGCGCGTAGAGCCCGAGCCGTCCGTCGGCCCAGTCGGCGAGCCGCTCGCCCTTGCCGGCCTCGTCCCTGCGTGCGGAACTCCCCGCCGCATTCGCTCCGTTCACTGTGCGCGTACCGTCGCTCATCGACCCTCCCCGTCGCAACACCCCCAGGGTGGCACGACGTCGCGGCTGAGCCAACGGTGCGGACGAAGGCTCGGCCGGTCCACTCACGGGCCCCATGTCCCCCTGCTGTCACAGCAGTTCGCTATTTTGTTCGCCGCCGCCCCCACCGGCTCAGTCCTGTCCCCGTGTCACCGAGGAGCCGGCGTGGATGCCGAGTCCGCCGTCACCACCTGTTTTCGCCACCCCAAGGTGGAGTCCCACGTCCGCTGCACCCGCTGCGACCGCTATATGTGCCCCGACTGCATGCGGGAGGCCGCCGTCGGCCACCAGTGCACGGAGTGCGTGAAGGAGGGCGCGCGGTCGATACGGCAGGCGCGGACGGCGTTCGGCGGCCGCGTCACGGCGGTGCCGATCGTGACGTACGTCCTCGTCGGGCTCAACGTCCTCGCCTACCTGGGCGAGTTGGTGCGCCCGGCGCTGCTCGGCCGCTTCGACATGCTGGGCACGGTGGCGCCGGGCTACTACCCCGAGGGCGTCGCGCACGGCGAGTGGTACCGGCTGCTGACCAGCGGGTTCCTGCACCTGCCCCCCGGCCAGGGGATCGGCGTGGTGCACATCGTGATGAACATGGCGTCGCTGTGGACCGTCGGGCGTGTGGTGGAGGGGCAGTTGGGCCGCGTCCGCTACCTGGCCCTGTATCTGCTGTCGCTGCTCGGCGGCTCGGTCCTGGAGCTGCTGATCTCCCCGGAGGCCCGCTGCGTCGGCGCGTCCGGCGCGATCTTCGGGCTGGGTGCCGCGTACTTCGTCCTGGCCCGCCGCCTCGGCTTCGCCGCGGACGCCGTCAACCGCTCCATGACGGGCCTGCTGCTGTGGCTGGTGGCGTCCTCCTGGTTCGCGTCCTGGCAGGGGCACCTCGGCGGTCTGCTGACCGGCGGCGCGGTGGCGCTGGCGTACGCATACGCGCCCCGCGGCGACCGCCGGGCGCTGATCCAGGCGGGCGCGTGCGCGGCGCTGCTGGTCCTGCTCGTGGGACTCACCTGGGCGAAGGTGTCGGGCCTCGCGGGCGGGGCTGTCTGACCTGGAGCGCCGTACGGTATCCGGCATGAAACGTGCCGGAATCCTCCTGTTCGCGGCCGTCCCGGTCGTCGTCACGGCGGTGGTGTTCGCCGTCGTCCCGGGCGGGCCGGGCCCGGGCGGGCCGGCGCGCCCGGCGTCGGCCGCCGCCGTGCAGTCCCGCCGGGGCACCGAGGCGCGGGCCGCGTCCGAGCGGGCCGCGGACGACACCGCGATCGCCGCCGCGCCGCCGGGACTGGCCGCGCCCCCCGAGAAGGAGCTGGCCCAGGAGATCGTGGCGAGCGCAGAGAACTCCACCCTCGACTGGCGCAGCGCGTACGGCTACATCGAGGACATCGGCGACGGCCAGGGCTACACGGCCGGCGTCATCGGATTCTGCACCGGCACCCACGACCTGCTCACCCTGGTCGAGCGCTACACCGAGGCGCACCCGGACAACGGTCTCGCCGTCTACCTCCCCGCGCTGCGCAATGTCGACGGCACGGACTCCCATCGGGGTCTGGACCCCGGTTTCCCCCGTGCCTGGAAGGCCGAGGCGAGGCTCCCGGCGTTCCGTGCGGCGCAGGACGCCGAGCGCGACCGGGTCTACTTCGACCCGGCCGTACGCCGCGCCAAGCTCGACGGACTGGGCCCGCTGGGCCAGTTGATCTACTACGACGCGATGGTCTTCCACGGCCCCGGCACCGGCCCGAACGGCTTCTACGGCCTGCGCGAGAGCGCGATGGAGAAGGCCGCCGCCCCGGCGCAGGGCGGCAGCGAGAAGACGTACCTCGACGTCTTCCTCGACGTGCGGCGCGCGGCCATGAAGGCGAAGCGGCCCGGCATCGACACCAGCCGCATCGACACGGCCCAGCGGCGGTTCCTGGACGACGGGAACCTGGACCTGAGGACGCCGCTGGTGTGGCAGGTGTACGGGGAGACGTACAAGGTGCCGTAGGCGAGGCGGCCCGGGACGTGCGGCGGCGCCTGCCCGGATGTCCTTGGTCGGGGACGGGGCAGGCGCCGTCTTGCGGGAGTCTGGGGGTGTCCCCCGGACCCCAGCCCGTACGCCGTTGTACGGGACGTCTGTCGGGGTCTTCTTCCTCGTCGGCCGTCAGACCATCAGGGAGCGGTCCGTCGGACGGATCGGGGCCGGGAGGTCGCTGGCGCCGGTCAGGAAGCGGTCGGTGCCACGGGCGGCCGAGCGGCCTTCCGCGATCGCCCAGACGATCAACGACTGGCCGCGGCCCGCGTCACCGGCGACGAACACGCCGGGCACGTTGGTCTGGAAGTCGGCGTCGCGGGCGATGTTGCCGCGCTCGTCGAGCTCCAGGCCGAACTGCTCGACCAGGCCGTTGGCGCGGTCGGTGCCGGTGAAGCCCATGGCCAGGGTGACCAGTTGGGCGGGGATCTTACGCTCCGTGCCCGGCTTCTGGGTGAGCTTGCCGTCGACGAACTCGACCTCGGCCAGGTGCAGCCACTGCACGTTGCCGTCCTCGTCGCCCTCGAAGTGGGTCGTGGAGACGGAGTAGACCCGCTCGCCGCCCTCCTCGTGGGCCGAGGTGACCTTGTAGAGCATCGGGAAGGTCGGCCACGGCTGGGCGACCGGGTTCCGCTCCTCCCCCGGCCTCGGCATGATCTCCAGCTGGGTCACGGACGCCGCGCCCTGACGGTGGGCGGTGCCCACGCAGTCGGCGCCGGTGTCACCGCCGCCGATGACGACGACGTGCTTGCCCTCGGCCGAGATCGGGGCGGTGACGTAGTCGCCCTCCTGGACCTTGTTCGACAGCGGCAGGTACTCCATCGCCTGGTGGACGCCGTTCAACTCCCGCCCGGGGACGGGCAGATCGCGGGCGGTCGTCGCGCCGGCGGCGATGACGACCGCGTCGTAGCGCCTGCGCAGGTCGGTCGCCGTGACGTCGCGGCCGACCTCGACCTCCGTACGGAAGCGGGTGCCCTCCGCGCGCATCTGCTCGATACGGCGGTTGATGTGCCGCTTCTCCATCTTGAACTCGGGGATGCCGTAGCGCAGGAGGCCGCCGATGCGGTCCGCGCGCTCGTACACGGCGACCGTGTGGCCGGCCCGGGTCAGCTGCTGGGCGGCGGCGAGGCCCGCCGGGCCCGAGCCGATGACCGCGACGGTCTTGCCGGACAGCCGCTCGGGCGCCTGCGGGGCTACGTCACCGGTCTCCCACGCCTTGTCGATGATCGAGACCTCGACGTTCTTGATGGTGACCGGCGACTGGTTGATGCCGAGCACGCACGCCGACTCGCAGGGGGCCGGGCAGAGGCGGCCGGTGAACTCCGGGAAGTTGTTCGTCGCGTGCAGCCGCTCGGACGCCTCGGTCCAGTCTCCGCGGTAGGCGTAGTCGTTCCACTCGGGGATCAGGTTCCCCAGCGGACAGCCGTTGTGGCAGAACGGGATGCCGCAGTCCATGCACCGGCTGGCCTGCTTGCCGATGATCGGCAGCAGGGAGCCGGGGACGTAGACCTCGTTCCAGTCCTTGACGCGTTCACCGACGGGGCGGGTCTGGGCGACCTCGCGGCCGTGGTGGAGAAAGCCCTTGGGATCAGCCATGAGTCGCCGCCTCCATCATCTTCTCGGTGATCTCGGTCTCGGAGAGACCGGCTCGCTCGGCGGCGTCCTTGGCGGCGAGCACTGCCTTGTACGTACTGGGGATGATCTTGCTGAAGCGCTCGACCGCGGTGTCCCACTCGGCCAGCAGCTTCTCGGCGACCGTGGAGCCGGTCTCCTCCTGGTGGCGGCGCACCACGTCGTGCAGCCACTGCTTGTCGTCGTCGTCGAGCGCCTCGACGGACTCGACGTTGCCGACGTTGACGTTGTCGGGGTTCAGGTCGATGACGTACGCGATGCCGCCCGACATGCCGGCCGCGAAGTTGCGGCCCGTCTCGCCGAGGACGACGGCGCGGCCGCCGGTCATGTACTCACAGCCGTGGTCGCCGACGCCCTCGGAGACGACCAGCGCGCCGGAGTTGCGCACGCAGAACCGCTCACCGGTGCGGCCGCGCAGGAACATCTCGCCGCCGGTCGCGCCGTAGGCGAGGGTGTTGCCCGCGATCGTCGAGTACTCGGCGAGATGGTCGGCGCCGCGGTCCGGGCGTACGACGACCCGGCCGCCGGACAGGCCCTTGGCGACGTAGTCGTTGGCGTCGCCCTCCAGGCGCAGGGTGACACCGCGCGGCAGGAAGGCGCCGAAGGACTGGCCGGCCGAGCCCGTGAAGGTGATGTCGATGGTGTCGTCGGGCAGGCCCGCGCCGCCGAACTTCCTTGTCACCTCGTGGCCGAGCATGGTGCCGACGGTGCGGTTGATGTTGCGGATGGCGACCTGGGCGCGCACCGGCTGGGCGTCGTTGACGCCGGTCCCGGCGAGGGCGTCGGCGGCGAGCTTGATCAGCTCGTTGTCGAGCGCCTTCTCCAGGCCGTGGTCCTGGGCGACGAGCTGGTGGCGCACCGCGCCCTCGGGCAGCTCGGGCACGTGGAACAGCGGCTCCAGGTCCAGGCCCTGCGCCTTCCAGTGGTCGACGGCCCGGGTGACGTCGAGGGCCTCGGCGTGGCCGACGGCCTCCTCGATGGAGCGGAAGCCGAGCTCGGCGAGCAGTTCGCGGACCTCTTCGGCGATGAACCGGAAGAAGTTCACGACGTGTTCGGCCTTGCCGGCGTACCGCTCGCGCAGGGTCGGGTTCTGCGTGGCGATGCCGACCGGACAGGTGTCCAGGTGGCAGACGCGCATCATGACGCAGCCGGAGACGACGAGCGGCGCGGTCGCGAAACCGAACTCCTCGGCGCCGAGCAGCGCGGCGATCACGACGTCGCGGCCGGTCTTCAGCTGGCCGTCGGTCTGGACGACGATGCGGTCGCGCAGACCGTTGAGCAGCAGGGTCTGCTGGGTCTCGGCGAGGCCGAGCTCCCAGGGGCCGCCCGCGTGCTTGAGCGAGGTGAGCGGCGAGGCGCCCGTGCCGCCGTCGTGGCCGGAGACGAGGACGACGTCCGCGTGGGCCTTGGACACACCCGCGGCGACCGTGCCGACGCCGACCTCCGACACCAGCTTCACGTGGATACGTGCCGCCGGGTTGGCGTTCTTGAGGTCGTGGATCAGCTGGGCCAGGTCCTCGATGGAGTAGATGTCGTGGTGCGGCGGCGGGGAGATCAGGCCGACGCCGGGCGTGGAGTGCCGGGTCTTGGCGATCCACGGGTAGACCTTGTGGCCGGGCAGCTGGCCGCCCTCGCCGGGCTTGGCGCCCTGGGCCATCTTGATCTGGATGTCGTCCGCGTTGACCAGGTACTCGGAGGTGACGCCGAAGCGGCCGGAGGCGACCTGCTTGATCGCCGAGCGGCGCGCCGGGTCGTACAGGCGCTCCGGGTCCTCGCCGCCCTCACCGGTGTTGGACTTGCCGCCCAGCTGGTTCATGGCGATGGCGAGGGTCTCGTGCGCCTCCTGGGAGATGGAGCCGTACGACATGGCGCCGGTGGAGAAGCGCTTGACGATCTCGGACGCCGGCTCGACCTCCTCGATCGGGATCGAGGGCCGGTCGGACGTGAAGCCGAAGAGCCCGCGGAGCGTCATCAGGCGCTCGGACTGCTCGTTCACGCGGTCCGTGTACTTCTTGAAGATGTCGTAGCGGTTGCTGCGCGTGGAGTGCTGGAGGCGGAAGACCGTCTCCGGGTCGAACAGGTGCGGTTCGCCCTCGCGGCGCCACTGGTACTCGCCGCCGATCTCCAGCGCGCGGTGGGCGGGCGCGATGCCGCTGGCGGGGTACGCCTTCGCGTGGCGGGCGGCGACCTCCTCGGCGATGACGTCGATGCCGACGCCGCCGATCTTGGTGGTCGTGCCGTTGAAGTACTGCTCGACGAAGGCCTCGTCGAGGCCTACGGCCTCGAAGACCTGGGCTCCGCGGTAGGAGGCGACGGTCGAGATGCCCATCTTGGACATGACCTTCAGTACGCCCTTGCCGAGGGCGTAGATCAGGTTGCGGATGGCCTGCTCGGCGTCCATGCCGGGCAGGAAGGTGCCCGCGCGGACCAGGTCCTCGACGGACTCCATCGCCAGGTACGGGTTGACGGCGGCGGCGCCGTAGCCGATGAGCAGGGCGATGTGGTGGACCTCGCGGACGTCACCGGCCTCGACCAGCAGGCCCACGTGGGTGCGCTGCTTGGTACGGATGAGGTGGTGGTGGACGGCCGCGGTGAGCAGCAGCGAGGGGATCGGCGCGTGCTCGGCGTCGGAGTGCCGGTCGGACAGGACGATCAGGTGGGCGCCGTTGCCGATCGCGGCGTCGGCCTCGGCGCAGATCTCGGCGATGCGCGCGGCGAGGGACTCACCGCCGCCGGAGACCCGGTACAGGCCGGACAGCGTCGCGGCCTTGAAGCCGGGCAGGTCGCCGTCGGCGTTGATGTGGATGAGCTTGGCCAGCTCGTCGTTGTCGATGACCGGGAAGGGCAGGAGGACGGACCGGCAGGAGGCGGCCGTCGGGTCGAGCAGGTTGCCCTGCGGGCCGAGCGAGCTGCGCAGGCTGGTGACCAGCTCCTCGCGGATCGCGTCCAGCGGCGGGTTGGTGACCTGCGCGAACAGCTGGGTGAAGTAGTCGAAGAGCAGCCGTGGGCGCTCGGAGAGGGCCGCGATCGGCGAGTCGGTGCCCATCGAACCGATCGGCTCGGCGCCGGACTTGGCCATCGGCGCGAGGAGGACGCGCAGCTCCTCCTCGGTGTAGCCGAAGGTCTGCTGGCGGCGGGTGACCGAGGCGTGGGTGTGGACGATGTGCTCGCGCTCGGGCAGGTCGCCGAGCTCGATCTCGCCGGCCTCCAGCCACTCGGCGTAGGGCTGCTCGGCGGCGAGGGTCGCCTTGATCTCGTCGTCCTCGATGATGCGGTGCTCGGCGGTGTCGACGAGGAACATGCGGCCGGGCTGCAGGCGGCCCTTGCGGACGACCCTGGCGGGGTCGATGTCGAGGACGCCGACCTCGGAGCCGAGGACGACGAGGCCGTCGTCGGTGACCCAGTAGCGGCCGGGGCGCAGTCCGTTGCGGTCGAGCACGGCGCCGACCTGGGTGCCGTCGGTGAAGGTGACGCACGCGGGGCCGTCCCAGGGCTCCATCATCGTGGAGTGGAACTGGTAGAAGGCGCGCCGGGCCGGGTCCATCGAGCCGTGGTTCTCCCAGGCCTCCGGGATCATCATCAGCACGGAGTGCGGCAGCGAGCGGCCGCCGAGGTGCAGGAGTTCGAGGACCTCGTCGAAGGAGGCGGAGTCGGAGGCGTCGGGCGTGCAGACCGGGAAGATCCGCTCGATGGCCCGCTCGTCCGAACCGAACAGGTCCGAGACCAGCTGCGACTCACGGGCGCGCATCCAGTTGCGATTGCCCTTGACGGTGTTGATCTCACCGTTGTGCGCGACGAAGCGGTAGGGGTGCGCGAGCGGCCACGACGGGAAGGTGTTCGTGGAGAACCGGGAGTGCACGAGCGCGATCGCGGAGGCGAAGCGGCGGTCGGACAGGTCCGGGAAGAAGGGCTCCAGCTGGCCGGTGGTCAGCATGCCCTTGTAGACGATCGTGCGGGCGGACAGCGACGGGAAGTAGACGCCCGCCTCCCGCTCGGCGCGCTTGCGCAGGACGAAGGCCTTGCGGTCGAGCGCGATGCCCTCGCTCGACCCGGACCCGTCGGCGACGAACAGCTGCCGGAAGGCGGGCATCGTCGAACGGGCGGTGGCGCCGAGCAGTTCCGGGGCGACGGGGACCTCGCGCCAGCCCAGGACGGTCAGGCCCTCCTCTGCCGCGATCGTCTCGATCCGCGCGACGGTGTCCTCGGTGCCGTCCTCGGGCAGGAAGGCGACGCCGACGGCGTACGCACCGGCCGTGGGGAGCTCGAAGCCGGCCACCTCGCGGAAGAAGGCGTCGGGGACCTGGGTGAGGATGCCCGCGCCGTCGCCGGAGTCGGGCTCGGAGCCGGTGGCACCGCGGTGCTCGAGGTTTCGCAGAACCGTGAGCGCCTGGTCGACCAGCGCATGGCTCGCCTCGCCGGTGAGGGTGGCCACGAAGCCGACGCCGCAGGCGTCGTGCTCGTCACGGGGGTCGTACATACCCTGCGCAGCAGGGCGAGCATCCATGAACGACCAGTTTCGGCCATTCGTGGAGTGCTGGGACGGCTGGCGCGGTGTACGCATCGGCTCTCCCGTCGTCGTCAAGTGGCATGTGCAGGTGCCGAGGGACGACGTTGGCCCTCTGCGAGGAATGGCGAAATTTCGCGCAGGTTACATGATGGAGCGATTCTCGGAAATCGGATACCGCGTTCCAACATGCGGACGCCGTGGGGGGTTTCGCGGCGAGGGGTGAGTGTGGCGCACGAGCGGCGGGGGTGTCGCGCGCGGGTGGCTGAAATGTGGGGGACCTGGAGCGGACAGGATCGTTCGGATTGGCGTCCGCCGGGCCGTCGAGGGGGGACGAGGTGGGCGCCGTCGCCCACCCGGGAGTGCACGGCAGGGCGTCATTGCCCGCAGCGCTTACGCCCTCATGCCCCGTGGTAAACCATTCGAAACCAGCGAGTAACAACTACTTATACAGCCCTCTGCATAAGCAGTAGTTGACCTATCCTACGGCCGTCCCGAACAGACTGCCCAGGGCGTACGTCACACCGGCGGCGGCGCCACCCAGGGCGAGCTGCCGCAGACCGCTGAACCACCAGGAGCGTGCGGTCACCTTGGCCACCACGGCACCGCAGCCGAAGAGCCCGGCGAGCGCCAGCAGCAGGGCCGGCCACAGCACGGTCGCGCCCAGCAGGTACGGCAGGACGGGCAGCAGGGCGCCGAGCGCGAAGGAACCGAACGAGGACACGGCCGCGACCAGCGGCGAGGGCAGGTCGGCGGGGTCGACGCCCAGTTCCTCGCGGGCGTGTATCTCCAGGGCCTGCTCGGGATCCTCGGACAGCTGCCGGGCGACCTCGCGGGCGAGCTCCGGCTCGACGCCGCGGGACACGTAGAGCGCGGCGAGCTCCTGCTCCTCGTCCTGCGGGTGTCTGCGCAGCTCGCGGCGCTCGATGTCGAGTTCGGCCTCGACGAGCTCGCGCTGCGAGGCCACGGAGGTGTACTCGCCGGCGGCCATGGAGAAGGCCCCGGCGGCGAGCCCGGCCAGCCCGGTGATGACGATGGTCTGGTGGCCGACCGAGCCGCCGGCGACGCCGGTCAGCAGGGCGAGGTTGGAGACCAGGCCGTCCATGGCACCGAAGACGGCGGGGCGCAGCCAGCCGCCGTTCACATCCCGGTGCGTGTGGTTGTCACGGTGCGCCTCGTGCAGCGCGGCCTCGGTTTCGATGATGGCCATATGGTCCCCCAGAAAGCTTAGGCAAAGCTAACTTTAGATGTGTTCTATTTTTTGACAGCACTGAATTTACGCCCTCCCTCTGGATCACGCCAGCAAGGAAAGGCTGGGCTAACCAGCACCTTTACTCCGAGTCGCTCATCCGTGCCGTATGCAGCTCAGATGTCGACCGGGTGATGCTGAGGCGCCTGAGGCTCTCGGGCACCGCAGGGGTGGGACACATCCGCCGAGGAACCCAAGGGCCCCCGAAGCCGAAGGAGACGCCGCGCCATGGCATGGATCGCCTGCACGCCCTCGGTCTCCGCGCCCGGGGACGCCGCCGGACTGCGCGATCGGGCCCGCGGCGCGCTGCTCGGCCTGGCCGTGGGAGACGCGCTCGGGGCACCCGCCGAGAACCTGAAGCCCTCGGAGATCCGCGCGCGTTGGGGCCGTGTCACCGGGTACGTCGCCGAGCGTCCGGCGGGCACGGACGACACCGAGTACGCGATCTTCTCCGGCCTGCTGCTCGCCCGGCACGGCTCGGCGCTCACCCCGGCCCATGTGGAGGCTGCCTGGCACGAGTGGATCGCCGACCGGGACGAGGGGCCCTTCCGGGGCGCGGGCTTCAGCGAGCGCGGCACGCTGGAGAACCTGCGCCGGGGCCTCGCCGCCCCCATCTCGGCCCAGCACCGGCACGCCTGGAGCGACGGCCTCGCGATGCGGGCGGCGCCCTTCGGGGTGTTCGCGGCGGGCCGCCCCGCCGAGGCCGCCCGGCTGGTGGCGATCGACGGCTCGGTCAGCCACGAGGGCGAAGGCATCTACGGCGGCCAGGCGGTGGCGGCCGGGGTCGCGGCGGCGATGGCGGGCGCCCCGGTGCTCACGGTCGTGGCCGCAGCCCTGGCCGTCGTCCCCGACGACTCCTGGACGGCGCGCTCGCTGCGCCGTGCGGTGGCCGTCGCCCACCGCGGCGAACGCGCGGTCCGCTCGGCCGTCGTCATCGGCGGCTACCCGTGGACCGACCTGGCCCCCGAGGCGGTGGCCCTGGCCTTCGGCGCGTACACGGCCGCCGACGGCGACTTCCGGGAGGCCGTCCTCGCGGCCGTCAACATGGGCCGCGACGCCGACACCACGGCCGCGGTGGCGGGTGCCCTGGCCGGCGCGACCCGGGGCGTGTCCGCCGTCCCGGCCGACTGGGCCGCGGCGATCGGCCCGGCCCGCGGCACCTGCCTGCCGTCCATGGCGGGCCACCACGTCCTGGACGTGGCGGAGCTGCTGGTGCCGGAGGAGGGCGGCAAATGGGGCGCCGACGTGGTCATACCGGCCCTCCTGCCAGGCGCACCGCACCACCTCACCCCGGAATGGAACCCCGCACGCCGCACCGAGCGACCGCCCCTGGACCCGGCGGCCTGCGTCCCGGCGGCACAGGAGGACGGGGCACGAGGGTGACTCCCCACGCCGGACACCGGCCCCCACCGCGATGCCGGAAGGCAGGTCCGTGACGTGCCGAGTCGTGCAACCGCCGCACGGGCCGCTCCGTCGAGACGGTGCCGTGCCAACGCCCCACCGCACGGCGAACCCGCCGCCCGCCTGCCGCAGCAGCGCAGGTCCGCCGATGTTCCACCGCACGGCGTCCCCGGCCCGTACGTGCCACAGCAGCGCCGGGAGGGACAGGCCCCACCGGTGGCGAGCCGCCCCGACCCGCCGCCGTAGCGGAGGAGCCACCGCCGTCGCGCGCGGAGCCACTGGGGAGCCGGGCGTACGTCAGTGACATGCCGTACTCCCCCTTCCCTGGGCCGTGCCACCGTCCCGGAGCGGCGGCGCGGACCCGCCCGACGCCCGAGGACCCCGCGTTCCCCCTCACGGAAAGCCCACCCCATGACCCAGCGCATCCGCAGCCGGCCTCCGGGACCCAGCCCGGACCGCGAGGCGCGGCCGTGACCCGCCGCGTCGAAGGCCTCCTCCTCGGGCTGGCCGCCGGGGACGCGGCCGGCTGGCCCGCCGCCCGGCACCGGGCCGCCCGGATGCCCGAGTGGACCCGGCGGCTCACCCGGGAGCTGGACACGTTCGCCGAGCAGAACGCGACGACCACGCTGCCCGTGCCCATCGCGCTCAACCAGCCGCCGGAGCCGCTCCGGCTCGGCCCCTCCGACGACGCCGAGTGGGCGGTGTTCGCGGCGCAGGCGGTGCTGCGCGCCGGTGACGACAGCGTGCTCGGCGACCTGAGCCGGGAGCGCCGGACCCGGGCCGCCATCGACCTCACCTGGAGCGCCGTCGCCTCCGAGGTGGCCGCGGCGGCGGAACGCGCCCCCGAGGTCGAGTCGGCGGTGCTGCCGCTGCGCGCCCGGATCTCGGTCCGCGCCGGGCTCGGCAACCTCGCCACCGGACTGCGCCCGCCCGCCACCGGCCACGACAACCCGCACTACTTCGACGACGCGGCCTGCGTCCGCGCCTGCGTCCTGGCGGTGGCCCATCCCGGCGACGCCCACCGCGCCGCCGATCTGGCCGAGTTCGACGCCCGCTACACGCAGGACGGCGACGGGGTGCACGGCGCCCGGGCGATGGCGGCGGCCCTCGCGCTGGCGCTCGCCGGGGCGGAGGCCGAGGCCTGCGTGGCGGCGGCGCTCGCCGAGCTGCCCGAGGAGACGGAGATCGGCCGCAACACCCGGCACGCGCTGGTCCTCGCCCGCTGCGCCGACAGCGCCTTCGCCCTGATCCCGCTCCTGGAGCACCAGATCGTCGACCACGTCTACAGCTACGGCATCGCCGCCGCCGAAACGGTCCCGGTCGCCCTGGCGCTGGCCACCGCCGCGCGCGGCCGGATCGCCGAGGCCGTGCCCGCCGCGGCCTGCCTCTCCCGGGTCGCCGACTCGGCCCCCGCCCTGGCCGGCGCGCTGACCGGTGCGCTCGGCGGCGGCGAGGCGATCCCGGAGGCCTGGCGGGACGCCTGCCGCATCCTCTCCGGATGTGCGCTCCCGCGCCTCACCGGTACGGACCTCGTGGAACTCGCCGGACTCCTGGAAGCCACGCAACCGGCCTCTCCAGGAGGATGATTCGGGGCATGACGCCCAAAGGAGAAGAAAGCAGCGGGCCGGGTCCGGACGGTCTCGACGAACGGATCACCGGAGCCCTGGTGGGGGCCGCCGTCGGCGACGCCCTCGGCGGTCCCGTCGAGGGCTACTCCCCCGACCAGATCCTGGAACGCCACGGCGGCCGCGTCACCGGCGTCGTCGGCCCCTGGAACGGCGACGCGTGGCGCATCGCCCGCCCCATCGCCCCGTACCACAAGGGCGACGGCCACGTCACCGACGACACCTTGATGACCCACGCGCTGGTCCGGGTGTACGCGCGGGTCCGCGACCACCTCGACGCGTACGCGATCGCCGACCACCTGGTCCCGGACCTGATGACGAACCCGCGCTGGATCCCGGAGCTCGAGGCCGAGGCGCTTCCCCTGCAGCGGCTCTTCCTGGCGGAGAAATGGCTGGTGGCACGGCTGGCGTACGGCCATGTCGACCCGCGGGAGGCCGGCACGGGCAACATCGTCAACTGCGGTGCGGCGATGTACATGGCCCCCGTCGGCCTGGTCAACGCGGGCAACCCGGCGGGCGCGTACGCCGAGGCGCTGGACATCGCGGGCGCGCACCAGTCGTCGTACGGCCGTGAGGCGGCCGGGGTGTTCGCGGCGGCGGTGGCGGCCGCGGCCTCCCCCGGGGCGACCCCCGGCTCGGTGGTCGACGCCTGCCTGTCGCTGGCGAAGGACGGCACGCGGGCGGCGATCGAGCGTGTCTGCGAAGTGGCCGCCGGATTCCGGGACTTCGAGTCGGCGCTCGCACCGCTGCGCGAGGCGGTGGCCCCGTACGACACGGTGGGCCCCGACTACCGGGCCCCGTCCCTCGCGGCCCGCCGCCCCTCCCGGCTCCACACGATCGAGGAACTCCCCGTCGCCCTGGGCATGGTGGTGGTGGCCGGCGGCGACTACCGCCAGGCGGTGCTGGGTTCGGTCAACTACGGCCGCGACTGCGACTCGATCGCGACGATGGCCGGTGCGCTGGCCGGCGCCCTGGGCTCGCGCGTCCCGGAGGACTGGTCGAAGACGGTGGCCGAGGCCAGCCGCCTGGATCTGTGGGAACCGGCGCACATCCTCGCGGAGGTCGCCCGGGAGGTCTTCGCACGGGACGTGCGGCGGCGTCGCGCGCACGAGCGGGCCTTCGGCGAACTCGGGGGCGCGACGTGCTCCGACTGACGTGGGTCCAGCCGGAGGACCTGGTGGGGCATGAACTCCGCCAGGCCGCCCAGGACGGCCGCGAACCGTCGGTGATCGCGGCTCGGTGGAGGGCGGCGGGCGGCGGCGACGCCCCGCCGCGCGCGGGCGCCTCGGCGCGACCCGCCTCGCGCTATCTGCGGCTGCTCGCCGAGGACCTGCTGGACGAACTGGCGGATCTGCCGAGCGCGTTGAGCGAGCAGGAACCGACCGATCTGGCGAAGATCAGGGCACTGTGCCCGGACTGGCCGGACCGGCGAGCCTCCGCTCCCTCCCTCACGCCGCTCGCCCTGGAAGCGGCCTGGCTCGGCAGGGCCGTCGGCTGCCTCCTCGGCAAGCCCGTCGAGAAGCTCCCCCGCGACGCCGTCCGCCGCCTCGCGCAGTCCGCCGGCAACTGGCCGCTGACCACCTGGTTCACGGCACGGGGCGTTCCCGAGGAGCTGCTGCGCGAACACCCCTGGAACCGCCGCTCGGCCGCCACCTCCCTCGCCGAGAACATCGACGGCATGCCCGAGGACGACGACCTCGACTACCCCCTGCTCAACCTGCTTCTGCTGCGCCGCCACGGCAGGGCCTTCACCACCGTCGACGTGGCCCGGCTGTGGCTCGACGAGCTCCCGGCGGGCCGCACCTTCACCGCCGAACGCGTCGCCTACCGCAACCTCCTCGGCGGCGTCGAACCCCCGCACACCGCCCGCCACCGCAACCCCTTCCGCGAGTGGATCGGCGCCCTGATCCGCGCCGACGTGCACGGCTGGACCAACCCGGGCGACCCCTCGGGCGCAGCCGAACAGGCCCATCGCGACGCCGTCCTCACCCACACCGCCAACGGCGTCTACGCGGCGATGTTCACGGCGGCCGCCATCGCCGCGGCGGCCGACGGCACCCAGGACATCCACGCGTGCCTGCGCACCGGGCGTACGGTGATCCCGCCCCGGTCCCGGCTCGCCGAGGCCATCGACCACGCCGTCCGACTGGCCGAGACGCACGAGGAGTTCGACGACATCGTGGACGAGCTCCACGCCGCCCACTCCCCCGCCTACCACTGGGTCCACGCCGTCCCCAACACCGCCCTGATCGCCGCCGCCCTGACCCACGCGGACGGCGACTTCACCGGCTCCATCTGCCGGGTGGTGTCCGGCGGCCTGGACACCGACTCGGGCGGAGCCACGGCCGGGAGCGTCGCCGGCCTGCTCGCCGGCGCCCCCGCGCGGCTCCCCGACCGGTGGACGACGCCGCTGAAGAACCGGCTCGCCACCTCCGTCGCCGACTTCGACGGCACCGGCTTCGACACCCTGGCCCACCTCACGCACCTGGAGGCGACCCGCCCATGCCCCACATCGCCGTACTCGGCAGCATCAACATGGACCTCGTCGCGTACGTCGAGCGGGCCCCGCAGCGCGGACAGACCGTGACGGGACGGGAGTTCCGTACGGTCCCCGGTGGCAAGGGCGCCAACCAGGCGATCGCCGCGGCCCGCGCCGGGGCCACGGTCTCGATGATCGGCGCGGTCGGCAACGACGGCTTCGGCGTCCGGATGCGCGACACCCTCGAACACTCGGGCGTGGACACCGACTCCCTGCGCACGGTCGAGGGCCCGTCGGGCACCGCGCACATCGTCGTGGACGACGAGGGCGGCAACGCGATCGTCGTGATCCCCGCCGCGAACGGCACCGTGGACCATCTCAGCCCGGGCGACGAGGCCGTGATCGCCACCGCGGACGCACTGCTGCTGCAGCTGGAGATCCCCCTGGACGGGGTCCTCGCGGGCGCGCAGGCCGCGCGCCGCCACGGCGTCCGTACGGTCCTCACCCCCTCCCCCGCCCGGCCGCTCCCGCCCGAACTCCTCGCCTCCACCGACTTGTTGGTCCCGAACGAGCACGAGGCCGCCCTGCTCACCGGCCGCGCCGACCCGCGCGAGGCGGCGCTCGCCCTGCTCGACCAGGTGCCGGAGGTGGTGGTCACCCTCGGCGAGGCGGGCAGCCTCTACCTGACCCGGGACGCCGAACCGCTCATGATTCCCGCGCCCCGGGTCACCACGGTGGACTCCACGGGCGCGGGCGACACCTTCGTCGGCGTCCTCGCGGTGGCGCTCGCCGAGGAACGGCCGATCCGTGAGGCGCTGACCTGGGCGGTCGCCGCGGCGACGATCTCCGTACAGCGCGAGGGGGCGTCCTCGTCGATGCCGTACCGCCCGGAGATCGAGGCGCAGTACACCACATGAGTACGCCCGAGACGAGCGGCCCCGGTCCCGGTACGACTCCGCCGCCCCCGCCCCTCGACGGCCTGCGCGTGCTCGATCTCGCCACCCTCTTCGCCGGTCCGCTCGCCGCCACCCTGCTCGGCGACTTCGGCGCCGAGGTCGTCAAGGTCGAGCACCCGGCGAAGCCCGACCCGTCCCGGGGTCACGGTCCCGCGAAGGACGGCGTCGGCCTGTGGTGGAAGCTGCTCGGCCGGGGCAAGCGCACGATCACCCTCGACCTGTCGAGGCCCGGCGGGCGCGCCACCCTCCTGCGCCTCGCCGCCACCGCCGACGTGATCATCGAGAACTTCCGCCCCGGCACCCTGGAGAAGTGGGGCCTGGGCTGGGCGGAGCTGTCAGCCGCCAACCCCCGGCTGGTGCTGGCCCGGGTCACCGCCTTCGGCCAGTTCGGGCCGTACGCGCACCGCCCGGGCTTCGGCACCCTCGCCGAGGCGATGAGCGGCTTCGCCGCGATCACCGGGGAGCCGGACGCGCCGCCGACCCTGCCGCCCTTCGGCCTCGCCGACTCCATCGCGGCCCTGGCGACGGCATACGCGGTGCTGGCGGCGCTCGCGGCGCGGGAGCGCACCGGCGAGGGCCAGGTCGTCGACATGGCGATCATCGAGCCGATCCTGACCGTCCTCGGCCCGCAGCCCGTCTGGTACGACCAGTTGGGTCATGTCCAGCCCCGGACCGGAAACCGCTCCCAGAACAACGCCCCGCGCAACACCTACCGCACGGCGGACGGCTCGTGGGTGGCCGTCTCCACCTCGGCGCAGTCGGTCGCCGAGCGCGTGATGCGCCTGGTCGGCCGCCCCGATCTGACCGACGAGCCGTGGTTCGCGACCGGCGCGGAGCGGGCCGCGCACGCCGACGTCCTCGACGCGGCGGTCGGCGCCTGGATCGCCGCCCGCACCCGCGAGGAGGTGCTGTCCGCGTTCGAGAAAGCGGAGGCGGCGGTGGCGCCGATCCAGGACGTACGGGACGTGATGACCGACCCCCAGTACGCCGCGCTCGGCACCCTCACCACCGTCGACGACCCCGAGCTGGGCCCGCTGCGCATGCAGAACGTGCTGTTCCGGCTCTCGGCGACGCCCGGCGCGATCCGCTGGGCCGGCCGGCCGCACGGCGCGGACACGGAGGCCGTCCTGACCGAGCTGGGGCTGACCCCGGCGGAGCTCGCCGCCCTGCGCGAGGAGGGCGCCCTGTGATCCCCTTCCCGCTCACCTGGCTCTACGTCCCCGGCGACCGGCCGCACGTGGTGGCCAAGGCCCTGGTCTCGGGCGCGGACGTGGTGGTGATCGACCTGGAGGACGCGGTCGCCCCCGACCGCAAGGAGTACGCCCGCGCGGCGACCGCCGACCTTCTCGCCGAGCCGCAGCCGGTCCGTGTGCATGTCCGGGTCAACGCGGCGCAGGCACCCTGGGCGGCCGCGGACCTGCGGGCGGTGGCCGCCCTTCCGGGTGTGTCCGGGCTCCGGCTGCCGAAGGTGACGTCTGCCGCGGAGGTGGTCCGGGTCGCCGAGCGGACCGGGCTCCCGCTCTACGCCCTCCTGGAGACAGCGCTGGGCATCGAGCACGCCCACGCCATCGCCTCCGCCCATCCGTCGCTGCGGGGCATCTCCCTCGGCGAGGCGGACCTGCGGGCCGATCTGGGGGTACGCGACGACGCGGGCCTGGACTGGTCCCGCTCCCGCGTCGTCGTCGCCGCGCGGGCGGCCGGCCTCGCCCCGCCGCCCCAGTCGGTCCACCCCGACATCCGCGACCTGGCGGGCCTGGCCGCCTCCTGCGCCCACGGCCGCGCCCTCGGCTTCCTGGGGCGCGCCGCCATCCACCCCCGTCAGCTCCCGATCATCGAGCGGGCGTATCTGCCCACGGACGCGGAGCTGGAGGAGGCCGAGACGATCGTGAAGGCGGCGACGGCGGAGCAGGGCGCCCAGGCACTGCCGGACGGCCGGTTCGTCGACGCGGCCGTGGTGGCGGCGGCCCGGCGCACGCTGTCCCTGGCCCGCACGTCCTGACATACGACGAGGGTGCCCGTGATCCCACGGGCACCCTCGTCGTCGTACGGCCGGACGTCAGCCCTTCTTCGTCACCGACTCGGCGGCGTCCTTGGTCTCGGAACTCTCCGGCCCGTCCGCCTCGGCCGTGTCCCCGGCGTCGGCGTCGGCCTCGGTCTTGTCCTTGCCTTCGTCCTCGGCCTCGTCCTCGACGTCGGCCTCGGTGCCGGTCTCCGCCCGGTCCTGCGCATCGCCGCCGGAGACGACCGGCGCCGCCTCGGCGTCGTCCTCGTCCGAACCGTCGGCGGCATCCGGCTCCACCACGGCCTCGCGGCCCGGCCGCAGCCTGGCCGACACCACCATGTACGCCACGGCGAGCAGGAACACGATCATCGCGGTCCAGTCGTTGAGGCGCAGGCCCAGGATGTGGTGGGCGTCGTCGACGCGCATGTACTCGATCCAGCCGCGGCCCACGCAGTAGGCAGCGACGTACAGGGCGAAGGCCCGGCCATGGCCCAGGTTGAAGCGGCGGTCGGCCCAGATCACCAGGAGGCCGACGCCGACGCACCACAGGGACTCGTACAGGAAGGTCGGGTGGTAGTAGCCCGGCACGCGGTCGCCCGCGGTGGAGGTGATGTGCAGCGCCCACGGGACGTGCGTCTCGCGGCCGTACAGCTCCTGGTTGAACCAGTTGCCCCAGCGGCCGATGGCCTGTGCGAAGGCAATGCCGGGGGCGATGGCGTCGGCGTAGGCGGGCAGCGGGATGCCGCGGCGGCGGCAGCCGATCCAGGCGCCCACCGCGCCGAGCGCGATCGCGCCCCAGATCCCGAGGCCGCCCTCCCACACCTTGAAGGCGTTCACCCAGTCACGGCCCGGGGTGAAGTACAGCTCGTAGTCCGTGATCACGTGGTAGAGCCGGCCGCCGACCAGGCCGAAGGGCACGGCCCAGACCGCGATGTCGGCCACCGTGCCGGAGCGCCCTCCGCGGGCGACCCAGCGCTTGTTGCCGAGCCAGACGGCAACGAAGACGCCGATGATGATGCAGAAGGCGTAGGCGCGCAGCGGAATCGGACCGAGGTTCCAGACCCCGCGCGACGGACTGGGAATGTAGGCAAGTTCCATGGCAAGGTCGACGCTACCGTGCCGGACCGGGCGCCCGGCAGGAAGTCCGGCTACGGGTCCATAACAGGAGCCGGGGGCGGGACGCCGAGCGGCCCGCCCGCCGCGCTCAGTGGTTCGCCGCGGCCTCCACCATCTGCTTCAGCTTCGCCGGGGTCATCGTCTGGTCCTGGTAGATGTTCTTGCCGTCCAGGAGGACCGTCGGGGTGCCGGAGTAGCCGCCCGCCTGGAAGGCCTGGTGCGACTTCTCGACCCAGCTGTTGTGCGTACCGTCGTTGACGCACTTGCGGAACGCCGGCGTGTCGAGGCCCTCGACCTTGCCCGCGAGCGCGATCAGCTTGGCGTTGCTGGAGTACGCGTCGTCGGTCTCCTTGGGCTGGTTCGCGTAGAGCACGTCGTGGAAGTCACGGAACTTTCCGGCGTCCTGCGCGCAGGCCGCCGCGTTGGCCGCGCGCCGGGAGCCGCTGCCGCCGAGGTTGCCGTCGATGAGCGTGACCACGTGGTAGTCGATTCTGAGCTTGCCGGAATCGGTCAGCTCGTGGAGCGTCGGGCGGTAGACCGTCTCGAAGGCGCGGCAGGCCGGGCAGCGGAAGTCCTCCCACACGGTGAGCGTGGACTTGGCGTTGTCCTTGCCGACCGGGATGGCGAGGCTGTCCTTGCCCTGTGCGCCCGAGGGCGCGACGACCGGGCCGGCCTTCTCGCTGTGCTTGTCCTTGCCCGCGTTCGCGGCGATCACGCCGATCACCGCGGCGAGGCCCAGGACACAGACGACGCTGGCGCCCACGATCAGCGCCCGCCGTCGCTTCTCCGCGGACTTCTGCTTCTCACGCTCGACCGCCAGCCGCTCCCGGGCGGCGCGCTTTCCGTCACGGTTCTTCTCGCTCACACCCCCAGAACGAACCGGGGAGGCGCAGCGCGCCTCCCCGGTCCCAGGTCCACCCGTACGAGGGACCCACGCGAGATACCCCGCTCTGTTACGCCTGTCCGCGCACGCCCTTCGCCAGGTCACCGGCGAGTTCGCGGACGGCCTCGACGCCGGCCGCGTCGTCCGGCGCGTCCAGCATCAGCTTGACGAAGGCCGAGCCGACGATCACGCCGTCGGCGAAGCCGGCGACCTCGGCGGCCTGGGCGCGGTTGGAGACGCCGAGGCCGACGCAGACGGGCAGGTCGGCGCGGGCGGCCCGGGTGCGCCGCACCAGGTCCTTGGCCTGCGTGCCCACCGACTCACGGGTGCCGGTGACACCCATCAGCGAGGCGGCGTACACGAAGCCGCTGCCCGCGGCGGTGATCTCGGTGAGCCGCTCGTCCTTGCTGCTGGGGGCGACGACGAAGACCGTGCCGAGGCCGTGCTTCTCGGCGTGCTCGCGCCACAGCGCCGCCTCCTGGACCGGGAGGTCGGGCAGGATGCAGCCCGCGCCGCCCGCCTCGGCCAGCTCGGCGGTGAAGCGCTCGACGCCGTAGCGGTCGATGGGGTTCCAGTACGTCATGACGAGCACCGGCTTGCCGGTGGCCTCGAACGCCTCACGGACCGTGCGCATGACGTCGGCGATCCTGACGCCGCCACGCAGGGCGACGTCGTCGGCGGTCTGGATGACCGGACCGTCGAGGACCGGGTCGCTGTGCGGCAGGCCGACCTCGACGATGTCGGCGCCGCCGTCGAAGACGGCCTTGATCGCCTCGATGCCGCCGTCCACGGTCGGGAAGCCGGCCGGGAGGTAGGCGATGAGGGCGGAGCGGCCCTCGGCCCTGGCGCCCGCGAGGGTGTCGGTCAACAGCTGGACGTTGCCGCTCACTTGGCGTCCCCCTCGATCTCGGCGGTGTCGGCCGCGTCGGCGGCGACCTCGGCGTCGGTGTCGTACAGGCCGAAGTAGCGGGCGGCCGTGTCCATGTCCTTGTCGCCGCGGCCGGACAGGTTGACGACGATCAGCCCGTCCTTGCCCAGCTCCTTGCCGACCTCCAGGGCGCCGGCGAGCGCGTGGGCGCTCTCGATGGCCGGGATGATGCCCTCGGTGCGCGACAGCAGGCGCAGCGCCTGCATGGCGGCGTCGTCGGTGACCGCGCGGTACTCGCCGCGGCCGCTGTCCTTGAGGAAGGAGTGCTCGGGGCCGATGCCCGGGTAGTCCAGACCGGCCGAGATGGAGTACGGCTCCGTGATCTGGCCCTCGTCGTCCTGGAGGACGTAGGAGCGCGATCCGTGCAGGATGCCGGGCTCGCCCGCGGTGAGCGTGGCCGCGTGCTCGCCGGTCTCGACTCCGTGGCCCGCGGGCTCGCAGCCGATGAGGCGCACGGAGGCGTCCGGGATGAAGGCGTGGAAGAGGCCGATGGCGTTGGAGCCGCCGCCGACGCAGGCGATGGCGGCGTCGGGCAGCCGGCCCGCGCGCTCCAGGATCTGACGGCGCGCCTCGACACCGATCACACGGTGGAAGTCGCGGACCATGGCCGGGAAGGGGTGGGGTCCGGCGACGGTGCCGAAGAGGTAGTGGGTGTGGTCGACGTTGGCGACCCAGTCCCGGAACGCCTCGTTGATGGCGTCCTTCAGGGTCCGGCTGCCGGACTTCACCGCGACGACCTCGGCGCCCAGCATGCGCATGCGGGCCACGTTGAGGGCCTGGCGCCGGGTGTCGATCTCGCCCATGTAGATGGTGCAGTCGAGGCCGAACAGCGCGCAGGCGGTGGCGGTGGCGACGCCGTGCTGGCCGGCGCCGGTCTCCGCGATGACGCGGGTCTTGCCCATACGCTTGGTGAGCAGGGCCTGGCCGAGCACGTTGTTGATCTTGTGCGACCCTGTGTGGTTGAGGTCCTCGCGCTTGAGGAACACCCGGGCGCCACCGGCGTGTTCGGCGAACCGCGGCACCTCGGTGAGGGAGCTGGGGCGGCCGGTGTAGTGGACGAGCAGGTCGTCGAGCTCACGGGCGAACTCGGGGTCGTGCTTGGCCTTGTCGTACTCGACGGCGACCTCGTCCACGGCGGCGACGAGGGCCTCCGGGATGAACTTGCCGCCGTATGCGCCGAAGTAGCCTTCGGCGCTGGGGACTTGACCCTCCGGGTCGGGGATGAAGAACTGACTGGGCATGCCGATACCTCACGGTGAGTGCGTGGAAAAGACACTGAGCGCCGTGGGGGCGGGGGGGTGGTCGGTCGACTGCGGCCGCGTCGTGGCTGGTCGCGCCCACGCGACAAAGTCGCAGATTCAGCAGAGTCCCGCGCCCCTCAGGACGGCTGCTGCCATCGCATGCCGTTCACCTGGCCCGGCTCGTCCCCGATGACGTATCGGACCCTGCGGCCGTGCACCCGGCGGGCGGGGGCACGGCAGCCTCGGGGCCGGCAGCCGCGCGCGAGGCGGGCGTACGGGTCCCGGGCCGTCAGGGTGATCGGGGAAGTCATCGGAGCCAAGCCTAGCCGGAGATCAGTCGCGCCCCTGCCGCAGCGCGGGGTGCGCACCCGCCGCGACCATGTCGGCGACCGCCGTCTTCGGGTCGCGGCCGGTGACGAGGGACTCGCCGACCAGGACCGCGTCGGCGCCCGCGTTGGCGTAGGCGATCAGGTCGTGCGGGCCGCGCACGCCGGACTCGGCGACCTTGACGATGCCCTCGGGGACCTCCGGGGCGACGCGCTCGAACGTCGAGCGGTCGACCTCCAGCGTCTTCAGGTTGCGCGCGTTCACGCCGATCACCTTGGCGCCCGCGGCCACGGCACGCTCGACCTCGTCCTCGTCGTGCACCTCGACGAGCGGGGTGAGGCCGATGGAGACGGCACGCTCGATCAGCGACTCCAGGGCCGGCTGGTCCAGGGCCGCGACGATCAGCAGCACGAGGTCGGCGCCGTACGCCCGGGCCTCCCACAGCTGGTACGACGTGACGATGAAGTCCTTGCGCAGCACGGGGATGTCGACCCGGGCCCGGACGGCCTCCAGGTCGGCGAGCGAACCGCCGAAGCGGCGCTGCTCGGTCAGCACGGAGATGACGGCCGCGCCGCCCGCCTCGTAGTCGGCGGCGAGACCGGCCGGGTCGGCGATCGCGGCCAGCGCGCCCTTGGACGGGCTGGAGCGCTTGACCTCACAGATCACCTTGACGCCGTCACCGCGCAGGGCAGCCACGCCGTCCTTGGCCGCAGGAGCCTTCGCCGCGCGCTCCTTGAGCTCGTCGAGGCTGACGCGCGCCTGCCGCTCCGCGAGGTCGGCACGGACTCCGTCGATGATCCCGTCGAGCACACTCACGCGAGCGGCCCCCTTCCGGACGGTTGTGCAAAGCGGGCTGAAAACCCATGGTCACTGCGATGGTATCCGGAGGAGGGCGCAGGTCGCGCATCCGGTCGCCCCCGACCCCCATTACCTGCGCGTTCGCAGATCGATCAAGGATGCAACCAGCCACCGAACGGCAGGTTCCGGACAACGGTGAAGGCCAGCAGCACGGCCCCCAGGCTCCACATCTGGAGCGGCCCCGGCTCGATCCCCAGCGGTCGCCCACGGGCCGCGCGGACGGCCCACATGGTCCACAGCACCACGAAGATCCCGTAGGCGACGACGGCCACCGCGTTGTCCTGGAGCGCGGCCGGGAGATCCCCGTGGATGAAGGCGTGCGCGCTGCGCAGACCGCCGCAGCCGGGGCAGTAGAGGCCGGTGAGGCGGTAGAGGGGGCACACCGGGTAGTGGCCGGGCTGGTTGGGGTCCACGGTCCCGACGTACGCGAAGGCCCCGGCGACGGCCGCGAGGACGCCTGCCGGGGCGGCGAGCCTCCGCCACGGGGTCACACGCGCTGCGGCTCGCTGACGGTCGGCGTTCACGCTTGGCATTGTGCCCCGTGCGCGCCGCGCGCGTGCGCGGAGGGGCGGCCTAGGCGGCTCTCGGCGCCTAGGCCGCCCCTCCGGGACGTCGTGCGAGACGGTCTACCCGACCGTCGGGGCGAGGATCAGCTCTCGGCGGCGACCGGCTCGGCCGTCACTGAGGCCCGGGGCCGCGGCGGCTGCTGGGCCTCCTTCGGCTGGCCCAGGCCCATGGACCGCATGACGGCGCCGACGACACCGCCGAGCGCCACGATCACCAGACCGGCCCAGAAGCCCACGGGCTGGGCCATCACCGTGAACGTGCCCGCGACGAGGAAGCCGATGAAGGCGATGATGACACCGGTCCAGGCGGCCGGGGTGTGTCCGTGGCTGCTGCCCGCCATTGCTTGCTCCTCGTTGCTCTGTGCGTGTGTGCTCGGTGTGGCTGTGCGAGCCGGACGGCTCGGTGCCTCCGTGGTGAGCGGGGCGCTCACGCTCCATTGTCCCGTACGCGCGCGCGGAAGATGAGTGGGGGTGGCACCTCGGTCGAGTCTGATGCGCCACACCGGCACCGGCACCGGACCCCCGAAGTCCGGCGCGCCATGTCGTCCTCGAGCTATGCCCCCGTCGGGTCCTCGCCCCGGTCCAGGGCCTTCCAGAGGTCCTCGGGGCGGTCCGGGTCGACGGGCGGGGCGCTGCGGCGCGGCCGGGTCGTGCCGCGCTCGTAGCGGCCGGACATGGCGGGCCACAGCCGTCCGTGGCGCAGGGCGATGAGCCCGGCGAGCAGGAGCAGCAGGCCGCCGACGGCCGCGACGTAGGGCCAGCCGGTGTGGGTGAGCGTGGTCACCGTGGCGGCGGTGTCGCCGGTGGCCTGGGCGGCCTGCTCGTCCAGCGCGGAGCTGTCGGAGGCGCCGATCACGGCCGCGGCGACGGTACCGGCGCCGCAGAGCGCGAGGAGCGCGGAGACGAGGAGGCGGCCGAGCCGGCGGACGGCGAAGACGGCGACGAGCGCGGCGAGCCCGACGATGGCGAGGGCCGCGGGGACGCCCGTGACGTCGCTGCCCTTGGCGGTGAGCGGGAAGGCGCCGCCGGCCACCGTGGCGGTGCCCTCGGACCAGCGCTGCCGGCTGGCGAGCAGCGTCACGGCCGTGCCGAGCGCGCCGCACAGCAGCGCCAGGGCGAGGCTTCGGCGGCCGGACCGGGCGGGTCCTGCGGCCTCGGAACGGGGGTGGGGTACGGCAGTCACGTACTCCACTATCGCCTGCACCGGGACCGGTCCCTCGTCCGGGGCGTGTCAACCCATGATCGAGTCACCGTTCGATCATGAACACCTCAGAAATGTGGCATGAATCGACCGGCAACGGCAAAGGTTTTCCACGCCCTCAAGCGATCTCCTTGTTGACGTGTTCCGGACAGCCGTAGGTTCTGCGCCGGTCCTGGCGCACACCCTGCCCCAGGGCTGCACAGCGCACCCGCATGTCCCCCTGGTCTCACCCCCGTTCCGGAGGAAGTACGTTGCGCAGAACCACTTCATTCACCGTCGTGGCAGCACTGGCCACAGCAGCCCTCGCACTGACGGCGCCCGTCGGACAGGCCGCGTCCACCGCCTCGTCGGCGCACGGCGTCTCCGTCGCCCGCTCGTGTGCGGCCCCGACGCAGAAGAACGTCATGGCCTGCAACGCCCTCAAGGTCACCGCGGGCACCCCGAAGTCCGCCCGTACCGAGAGCGACCTGACGGCGGCCGCAGCGCCGGCCGGCTACGGCCCGTCCTCGCTCCAGGCAGCGTACAACCTGCCCTCCGCCACGGGCGGTTCGGGCCAGACCGTGGCCATCGTCGACGCGTACGACGACCCGAACGCGGAGGCCGACCTCGGCGTCTACCGCTCCCAGTACGGGCTGCCCGCCTGCACCACCGCCAACGGCTGCTTCAAGAAGGTCGACCAGAACGGCGGCACCAGCTACCCGCGCGGCGACTCCGGATGGGCCGAGGAGATCTCCCTCGACCTCGACATGGTCAGCGCGGCCTGCCCCAACTGCAAGATCCTGCTGGTCGAGGCCAGTTCGCCGACCATGACCAACCTCGGTACGGCCGTGAACACCGCCGTGAACCAGGGCGCCAAGTTCGTCTCGAACAGCTACGGCGGCGGCGAGTCCGCGAGCGACACCACCTACGACTCGGCGTACTTCAACCACCCGGGCGTCGCCATCACCGTCAGCTCCGGTGACGGCGGCTACGGCGTCGAGTACCCGGCCGCCTCCCGGTACGTGACGGCCGTGGGCGGTACGTCCCTGACGACCTCGGGCACCGCACGCGGCTGGACCGACACCGTGTGGAGCGGCGCGGGCTCCGGCTGCTCCGCGTACGACGCCAAGCCCACCTGGCAGACCGACAGCGGCTGCGCCAGGCGCACGGTCGCCGACGTCTCCGCGGTCGCCGACCCCAACACCGGCGTCGCGGTCTATGACAGCTACCGCTCCGCCACCGGCTGGATGGTCTTCGGCGGCACCAGCGCCTCGGCCCCGCTGATCGCGGCGGTCTACGCGCTGGCGGGCACCCCGTCGGCCGGTTCGTACCCGGCGTCGTTCCCGTACGCGCACACCTCGGCGCTGTACGACGTGACCAGCGGCTCCAACGGCACCTGCTCGCCGTCGTACCTGTGCACCGGCGGCGCCGGCTACGACGGCCCGTCCGGCCTCGGTGTGCCGAACGGGACGGCGGCCTTCACCGGCTGAACTCGGGCACTGCCCCTATGAGTTGAGCCGGTTGGCCGTATGCACCGCGCGGAGGACGGCGGCCGCCTTGTTGCGGCACTCGTTGTCCTCCGCGACCGGGTCGGAGTCGGCGACGATGCCGGCTCCGGCCTGGACGTACGCCGTGCCGCCGCGGAGCAGCGCCGTACGGATGGCGATGGCCGTGTCGGAGTCGCCCGCGAAGTCCAGGTAGCCCACGCAGCCGCCGTACAACCCGCGCCGCGACGGCTCCAGTTCGTCGATGATCTGCATCGCGCGAGGCTTGGGCGCGCCGGAGAGGGTGCCCGCCGGGAAACAGGCCGTCAGGACGTCGAAGGCGGTACGCCCCTCGGCGACCTTGCCGGTGACCGTCGAGACGATGTGCATGACGTGCGAGTACCGCTCGATGGACATGAAGTCGACGACCTCGACCGAGCCGGGCTCGCAGACCCGTCCGAGGTCGTTGCGGCCCAGGTCGACCAGCATGAGGTGCTCGGCGCGCTCCTTGGGGTCGGCGAGCAGCTCGTCGGCGAGCGCCTGGTCCTCCTGCGGGGTGGCACCGCGGGGCCGGGTGCCGGCGATGGGGTGGACCATGGCCCGCCCGTCCTCGACCTTCACCAGCGCCTCGGGCGAGGAGCCGACCACGTCGAAGCCCTCGAAGCGGAACAGATACATGTACGGCGAGGGGTTGGTGGCCCGCAGGACCCGGTACACGTCCAACGCGCTTGCGGTGCAGGGGGTTTCGAAGCGCTGCGAGGGGACGACCTGGAAGGCCTCGCCCGCGCGGATGCGCTCCTTGACGTCCTCGACGGCGGCCTGGAAGTCGGGGCCGCCCCACAGCGCGGTGTACTCGGGGAGCTCGGAGGGCGGCAGGGCGGCCGGGGGCTGCACGACCGGGCGGGAGAGGTCCGCCTCCATGGCGTCGAGACGGGCGACCGCGTCGGCGTACGCCTCGTCGACGCCGGTGTCGAGGTCGTTGTGGTTGATCGCGTTGGCGATCAGCAGGACCGAGCCCTCCCAGTGGTCCATGACGGCGAGATCGCTGGTGAGGAGCATGGTCAGCTCGGGCAGCTTCAGGTCGTCGCGCTCGCCGGGGCCGATCTTCTCCAGGCGGCGGACGATGTCGTAGCCGAGGTAGCCGACCATGCCGCCGGTGAAGGGGGGCAGGCCCTCGTGGTGCGGGGTGTGGAGCGCCTCGATGGTCGCGCGCAGGGCGGCCAGCGGGTCGCCGTCCGTGGGGACTCCGACGGGCGGGGTGCCGACCCAGTGGGCCTGGCCGTCCTTCGTGGTCAGGGTCGCGGCCGAGCGGACGCCGACGAAGGAGTACCGGGACCACGAGCGGCCGTTCTCCGCGGACTCCAGCAGGAAGGTGCCGGGGCGCTCTGCGGCCAGCTTGCGGTAGAGCGCGACCGGGGTGTCGCCGTCGGCGAGGAGCTTGCGGGTGACCGGGATGACGCGGCGGTCGGTGGCGAGCTTGCGGAAGGTCTCGAGGTCCATGGCGTCCGGCCTCACTGGTCCGTGGCGGCCGCGCCGGAACCGGCGGGCAGGTCGCCGGTGAACAGCACGTCCTCGTCGAAGCAGGTGCGCGCGCCCGTGTGGCAGGCGGCGCCCACCTGGTCGACCTTGACCAGGAGCGTGTCGGCGTCGCAGTCGAGGGCGACGGACCTGACCCACTGGACATGGCCGGAGGTGTCGCCCTTGACCCAGTACTCCCGGCGGCTGCGCGACCAGTAGGTGCAGCGGCCCGTCGTCAGCGTGCGGTGCAGCGCCTCGTCGTCCATCCAGCCCAGCATCAGCACCTCCCCGGTGTCGTACTGCTGGGCGATGGCGGGGACGAGACCGTCGGCGCTGCGCTTGAGGCGCGCGGCGATCTCGGGGTCGAGGCTGCTGGGCGGCGTGCTGGTCATGGATGCCATTGTGCCGCGCCGCACCGGCAGTCCCCGAACCAGCCCCGCGACCGTGTCCTCTGCGGGGAGCCGGTGCGTGGTCGTACGCTGACCGTATGTCGACCTTCGCCAAGCGTGAACGGCTTCTGCTCGCCGACCTCTTGGAAACCGCCGGTCCGGATGCCCCCACCCTCTGCGAGGGCTGGCTGACCCGAGACCTCGCCGCGCACGTGGTGGTGCGCGAGCGCCGTCCCGACGCCGCCGCGGCCATCCTGATCAAGCAGCTCGCGCCGCGCCTGGACACCGTGATGGCGGAGTACACGGCCAAGCCGTACGAGGAGCTCATCCAGCTGATCCGCACCGGTCCGCCGCGCTTCTCGCCCTTCCAGCTCAAGCAGGTGGACGAGGCGTCGAACACGGTCGAGTTCTACGTCCACGCCGAGGACGTCCGCCGGGCCCAGCCGGACTGGAGCGCGCGCGAGCTGGACCCGGTCTTCCAGGACGCACTGTGGTCCCGGCTGGAGCGCTCCGCCCGCCTGGTGGGCCGCGGCGCCCCGACCGGCATGGTGCTGCGCCGCCCCGACGGCCAGACGACCGTCGCCCACCGCGGCACACCGGTCGTCACGGTCACCGGCGAGCCGTCCGAGCTGCTGCTGTTCCTGTACGGCCGGCAGAACGCGGCCAAGGTCGCCCTGGACGGCGACGAGAACGCGATCGCCGAGCTGACCGAGTCGAAGCAACTGGGCTTTTGAGAAGCGGGCCGACGGTCATGATCAAGGTCGCGATGACTCACGTGTACGTCGACGACGTGCCGAAGGCGCACGCCTTCTACACCGACGTCCTCGGCTTCGAGACCCGCACCCACCTGGACCTGGGCGGCGGCACGCTGTTCGTCACGGTCGGCGCGCGCGGCGGCGGCCAGCAGGACCTCCAGCTGCTGCTGGAGCCGGGCGAGGGCCCGATCGCGGAGCCGTACCGCCGGGCACTGTACGAGGCGGGAATCCCCTGCATCGTCTTCTCCGTGGACGACATCCAGGCGGAGTACGAGCGGCTGCGCGGCCTCGGCGTGCGTTTCACGCACGAGCCGCAGGAGCAGGGGCCGGTGATCGCCGCCGTGCTGGACGACACGGTCGGCAACCTGGTGCAGCTGGCCCAGCCGACGGGCTGAGCCGGCTGAGCAGGCCGGGCCGTCAGCGGGGCAGTTCGGCGCGGCGCAGGGCCGGGGCGCACAGGACGACGACGCCGCCCAGGCCGCAGACGGCGGCGCTGACGACGAAGACCGGCGCAACCCCCCAGGCGGCGACGGCGGCGCCCGCGAACGGCATGCTCAGCGGGGCGAGCCCCAGGCTGACCAGGCTGGCGACGGCGGTGACCCGGCCGAGGTAGGCGGGTTCGGCCTGGGTCTGCAGCAGGGCGCCGCACATGGCGCCGCTGAGCCCCGCGAGCAGCCCGACGAGCAGGGACACCCCGACGGCCCCGAGCAGGCTCGGGACGTAGGCGAGCGCACCGATCGCGACGGACCCGGCGAGGATCGCGTACGCGGCGACGAGCCCGGCGCGCGGCAGCCGTCCCCGGACGGCCAGCAGCAGCGAGGCGATGCCCGCGCCGACGCCGAACCCGGCGAGCACCCAGCCCATCCCGGAGGCACCCCAGCCACGCCGGTCGGCGAGCAGGGTCAGCCCGATGTTGAGCGGCCCCACGAAGCCGAAGTCACCGAGCGCGATGGCCAGCATCAGGGGGGCCAGGACGCGGTGGCCGCGGATGTAGGCGAACCCGTCCCGGAGTTCACGCCGGGGCTGCGCGGGAGCGGCCTCGGGCACATCGGTGGCGTCGGTCGTGTGGAGCGTGCCGACCTTGCCGTCCTTGTCGTCCGCCGGCAGCTCCCGCACCCGTACGGAGATCAGCAGCGGCACCGACACGGCGATGAGCAGCCCGGCCAGACCGAACGCGGTCGCCGCGCCACCGACCGCCACACCGAGGCCGCCGAGCGGGGCGCCGACGACGTTCGCGAGGCGGATCGCGAGACCGCGCATGCCCTGGACCCGGGCCAGCTGGTCCTTGGCGGTGACGCGTGCCGGGAGCGCGCCCACCGCGGGGATGAACACGGCGTCGACGGCCCCGAAGACCAGGGACAGCGCCGCCAGCGGCCAGAGACCGGGTGTGGTGAGGAACAGCAGCGCGGCCACCGCGAGGACGGCCGCGCAGCGCACCGCGTCGCTGCCGATGACGACCCGGCGCGGACCCAGCCGGTCGGCGATCACGCCCCCGCCCAGCAGCAGCACGGCCCGCGGCAGCGCGCTGACCGCCATCACGACACCGGCCTGCGAGGGCGTTCCGGTCTGCACGGCGGCCCAGGACAGGGCGGTGTAGTAGACGCTGTCGCCGACCATCGAGGACAGGTAGGCGCCCAGCCAGCGCAGGACGTTCGAGTCGCGGTGGGCGGGCCGGTCCGAGGCGCCGGCCGCGGACGGTATGGACGTGTCGAGCGTTTCGGTCACGAAGATCCCCCTCAGACGCGGAACGGGAAGCCGTACACGTGCAGTGCGACGTTCTCCCGCCCCTCGATACGGCCGGCGGCCTCACGGGCGCGGCCCTGCTCGTCGTACCGCTCCAGTACGGCGCGCATGTCCCTCTTCAGATCGGCCAGTTCGTCGGCCGTCAGCCGCAGCAGCGCCTCGGAGTCGCACGCGGCCTCGCTCCAGTCCCGGCCCCAGTGCGCGCGTTCGTCGAGGTACGTGCGGTACATCTCGGAGCGCTGCTCCTGGAACAGGCGGGAGGCCGCGATGTGCGCGGCCACCTTCTCCGGGGCGTCCCGGAAGCTCTCGTTCCGGACGTTGACGCCTTCGGACGAGGGCTGCCACCAGCGCTCCCGGGCGTCCGCGCTCCGCGGCTCGGCCTCCTCCACCAGCCCGTGCTCGGCCAGCTTGCGCAGGTGGTAGCTGACCAGGGAGACCGCCTCGTTCACCTGCCCGGCGAGCTGCGAGGCGGTGGCCGCCTCGGCGACGAACAGCAACCGGTAGAGCTTCATGCGCAGCGGGTGCGCGAGCGCCTTCAGCGTGCCGATGTCGGTGACCTGCCGCTGCTCCTTGCTTGCCATGTCCCTGACCCTAGATACGAAAGAGAAGTTGCACAATAGACGTTGCACAACTTCTCTTTCGTATCGTCGAGGGGGGTGGCGGGTCAGGAGGCCCAGTCGCGCAGCCGCCTGGCCGCTTCCTGGAGGCTCGCCTTCTCGCCTCGGACATCGCGGACCAGGTGCGTCATCGCGCCGGGCGGCGGAGCGATGGGAGTTCCGGACTGATCCATGTACTCCCACGCACACATGGAGCCGATGATGCCGTTGTAGTCCTCGAAGGGCTGGAGCAACACGATCGTCTGCAGGAGGACGGCAGCGCGAGTCGGCGCCTCCTCGTAGTAGGCACTGCCGGCGAAACGCTCGAACTTGTGCCGCTCCACGGCCGCATGAAGCGCGCCCCAGTCACGCAGAGCGGGATCAGTGGGCGTATTGCTGTACTGGACACCCAGGATCCAGCCGGCGTCGATGTGCAGAATCATCGCTCCCCCTCCGGAAAGGCTTCCAGAAACTCCGGGGCGAGGAGCCTGAACTTGGCGCTGGCCCCCTCGATGAACTTCTGCCGTTGCCGCCGCCGCACGACATCCTCCGTCAGTATGTCGTGCGCCAGCCGCTTGATCGCGACGCCCTGCTCCTTGGCCTCCGCGCGCAGCTCGGCCAGCTCTTCCTCGGTGAACTCGATCGTGATTCCAGGCATACGAGCACGTTAGTCAACGCGCAACCTTGATCACTACCGCGTTCACTACCGGGGGTGATACCTCGACCTAGCGAACGGGACGCCCCGCCTCCCGCAGCGTCTGCTTCACCTCGCCGATGCGCAGGTCGCCGAAGTGGAACACGGACGCCGCGAGCACCGCGTCCGCGCCCGCGGTGATCGCCGGCGGGAAGTCCGCCAGCTTGCCCGCGCCGCCCGAGGCGATGACGGGGCACGTGACGTGCCCCCGCACCGCCGCGATCATCTCCAGGTCGTAGCCGTCCTTGGTGCCGTCCGCGTCCATGGAGTTGAGCAGGATCTCGCCGGCGCCCAGTTCGGCCGCCCGGTGCGCCCACTCCACCGCGTCGATGCCGGTGCCACGGCGGCCGCCGTGGGTGGTGACCTCGAAGCCTCCGGACGGGGTCCGGCGCGCGTCGACCGACAGGACCAGCACCTGGCGGCCGAAGCGCTCGGCGATCTCGCGGATCAGGTCCGGGCGGGCGATCGCGGCCGTGTTGACCCCCACCTTGTCGGCACCGGCCCGCAGCAGCTTGTCCACGTCGTCGGCCGTGCGGACGCCGCCGCCGACCGTCAGCGGGATGAAGACCTGCTCCGCGGTGCGGCGCACCACGTCGTACGTCGTCTCACGGTTGCCCGAGGACGCGGTGATGTCCAGGAACGTCAGCTCGTCGGCGCCCTCTGCGTCGTACACCTTGGCCATCTCGACGGGGTCGCCCGCGTCGCGCAGGTTCTGGAAGTTGACGCCCTTGACGACCCGGCCGTTGTCCACGTCCAGGCAGGGGATGACTCGGACCGCCAGGGTCATGAATCCACGGCTCCTCTGTAGTGCCTTGAAATGCTGAACTGCCTTGAAATGCCGATCCGTTCGAAAGGGCCTCAGCCTCGGAAGGCTTCCACTTCCACTTCGACCAGGATGCGGGGATCGACGAAGCCCTCCACCACCAGCAGGGTGGACACCGGGCGCACCGCGTCGAAGAGCTCCTTGTGGGCCCGGCCCGCCTCGTCGACGTCCCGCGTATGCGTCAGGTACATCCTCGTACGGATGACGGACTCGATGCCGAGCCCGAACTCGCCGATCGCCTCCAGCGCGCTGGTGAAGGCGACCTTGGCCTGCTCGTACGGGTCGCCCTCGCCGTACAGCACCCGGCCCTTGAAGGCCGTCGTACCGCCGACCAGCACACGGTCGCCCGCCGCGACGGCGCGCGCGAATCCGAACGACTCCTCCCAGGGACTTCCGCTCTGCACGCGCCGTACGCCACCGGACGTCATGACGACACAGCCTCCAGGGCCTCTTCCAGGGTGAACGCCTTTGCGTACAGCGCCTTCCCGACGATGGCGCCCTCGACACCGAGGGGGACCAGGCCTGCGATGGCACGCAGGTCGTCGAGGGACGAGACGCCGCCGGAGGCCACGACCGGGCGGTCCGTCGCCGCGCACACGCCCCGCAGCAGCTCCAGGTTCGGGCCCTGCAGCGTGCCGTCCTTGGCGATGTCCGTGACGACGTAGCGGGCGCAGCCCTCCTTGTCGAGGCGCTCCAGCGTCTCGTAGAGGTCACCGCCGTCGCGGGTCCAGCCGCGGCCGCGGAGCGTGGTGCCCCGGACGTCCAGGCCCACCGCGATCTTGTCGCCGTGCTCGGCGATGACCTTGGCGACCCACTCCGGGGTCTCCAGGGCGGCGGTGCCGAGGTTGACGCGGGTGCAGCCGGTGGCGAGCGCGGCGGCGAGCGTGTCGTCGTCGCGGATGCCGCCGGACAGCTCCACCTTGATGTCCATGGCCCTGGCGACCTCGGCGATCAGCGCGCGGTTGTCGCCGGTGCCGAACGCGGCGTCCAGGTCGACCAGGTGCAGCCACTCGGCGCCCGACCGCTGCCAGGCGAGGGCGGCCTCCAGCGGGGAGCCGTACGAGGTCTCGGTCCCGGACTCGCCGTGCACGAGGCGGACGGCCTGGCCGTCGCGGACGTCGACGGCGGGGAGGAGTTCGAGCTTGGCCATGGTCTACAGGGTTCCGATCCAGTTGGTGAGCAGCTGTGCGCCGGCGTCGCCGGACTTTTCGGGGTGGAACTGCGTCGCGCGCAGGGCGCCGTTCTCGACGGCGGCCACGAAGGGCTTGCCGTACGTCGACCAGGCCACCATGGGGGCCCGCATCGCCGGGTGGGTCGTCTCCATGGTCCAGTCCTGGACGGCGTAGGAGTGCACGAAGTAGAAGCGCGCGTCCGGGTCGATGCCGGCGAACAGGTCGGAGCCGGCCGGCCGGTCGACGGTGTTCCAGCCCATGTGGGGCACGATGTCGGCCTCCAGCGGCGCGACCGTGCCGGGCCACTCGTCGAGGCCCTCGGTCTCCACGCCGTGCTCGATGCCGCGCGCGAACAGGATCTGCATGCCGACACAGATGCCCATCACCGGGCGCCCGCCGGCCAGCCGGCGGTCGACGATCCAGTTGCCGCGGGCCTTCTTCAGGCCCTCCATGCAGGCGGCGAAGGCGCCGACGCCCGGCACCAGCAGGCCGTCGGCGTTCATCGCCTTGTCGAAGTCGCGGGTGATCTCGACGTCGGCTCCCGCGCGCGCGAGGGCGCGCTCGGCGGAGCGGACGTTGCCGAAGCCGTAGTCGAAGACCACGACGCTCTTACGGGTGCTCAATTCCACACCTCCAGCCGGATGACGCCCGCCACGAGGGCCATGGCCGCGCCTATGGACAGCAGCACGATCAGGCCCTTCGGCATCTGCTGCTTGACGAAGGAGATGATCCCGCCGACGAGGAAGAGACCGACGAAGATCAGGAGGGCGGACAGACCGTTCACAGCGCACCCTTCGTGGAGGGCAGGATGCCGGCCGCGCGCGGGTCGCGCTCGCTGGCGTAGCGCAGCGCCCGCGCCAGCGCCTTGAACTGGCACTCCACGATGTGGTGCGCGTTGCGCCCGTACGGCACGTGCACGTGCAGCGCGATCTGCGCCTGGGCGACGAAGGACTCCAGGATGTGCCGGGTCATCGTCGTGTCGTACTCGCCGATCATCGGCGCCATCTTCTCGGGCTCGGTGTGCACGAGGTAGGGGCGGCCGGACAGGTCGACGGTGACCTGGGCGAGGGACTCGTCCAGCGGGACCGTGCAGTTGCCGAAGCGGTAGATGCCGACCTTGTCGCCGAGCGCCTGCTTGAAGGCGGCGCCGAGCGCGAGGGCGGTGTCCTCGATGGTGTGGTGCGAGTCGATGTGCAGGTCGCCGTCGGTCTTCACGGTCAGGTCGAACAGACCGTGCCGGCCGAGCTGGTCGAGCATGTGGTCGTAGAAGCCGACACCGGTGGCGATGTCGGTCTTCCCGGTGCCGTCGAGATCGATCTCGACCAGGACCGAGGTCTCCTTGGTGGTGCGCTCCACGCGCCCGACGCGGCTCATGCCTCAAGCTCCTTCTTCAACTCACGGACCGCGTCCAGGAACGCGTCGTTCTCTTCCGGGGTCCCGGCGGACACCCGCAGCCATCCCGGTACGCCGTTGTCCCGGACCAGGACGCCCCGGTCGAGGATCCTGCGCCAGGCCCCGTGGGCGTCGGGGAACCGTCCGAACTGCACGAAGTTGGCGTCGGATTCGGTGACGTCGTAGCCGATCGCACGCAGCTCGGCGACCAGCCGGTCCCGCTCCCCCTTCAGCTGCTCGACGTACTTCAGCAGCGTGTCGGTGTGCTCCAGGGCGGCCAGCGCGGTCGCCTGCGTGATCGCCGACAGGTGGTAGGGCAGCCGGACGAGCTGAACGGCGTCCACGACGGCCGGGTGCGCGGCGAGGTAGCCGAGGCGCAGGCCCGCCGCGCCGAACGCCTTCGACATGGTCCGGGAGACCACCAGGTGCGGGCGGCCTTCGAGCAGCGGCAGCAGCGAGTCGCCGTGGCTGAACTCGATGTACGCCTCGTCGACGATCACCATCGACGGCTTGGCCGCCTGCGCGGCGTCGTACAGCGCGACGACCGTCTCGGGCGGGACCGCGTTGCCCGTGGGGTTGTTGGGGGTGGTGATGAAGACGACGTCGGGCTTGTGCTCGGCGATGGCCTGCTCGGCCGCGGCGACGTCGATCGTGAAGTCCTCGCGCCGCGGGCCCGGGATCCAGCCCGTGCCCGTGCCGCGCGCGATGAGCGAGTGCATCGAGTACGACGGCTCGAAGCCGATCGCGCTGCGGCCCGGTCCACCGAAGGTCTGCAGCAGCTGCTGGATGACCTCGTTGGAGCCGTTGGCGGCCCAGACGTTCTCGATGCCGAGCGGGTACTTGCCGGTCTTCGTCAGGTACGCGGCCAGCTCGGTGCGCAGCTGGACCGCGTCCCGGTCGGGGTAGCGGTTCAGGTCGCGGGCGGCCTCGCGCACCCGCTCGGCGATCCGCTCGACGAGCGGCTCGGGCAGCGGATAGGGGTTCTCGTTGGTGTTCAGCCGTACGGGGACGTCCAACTGGGGCGCGCCATATGGGGACTTGCCGCGCAGTTCGTCCCGTACGGGGAGATCGTCGATGCCGGTCACTTGCTCTCGGGTACCTTCCAGCCGAACCTCGCCTTGACCGCCGCGCCGTGCGCGGGCAGGTCCTCCGCCTCCGCCAGCGTCACCACGTGATGCGCGACGTCGGCCAGCGCGTCCTTCGTGTAGTCGACGATGTGGATGCCGCGCAGGAAGGACTGCACGGACAGGCCGGAGGAGTGGCAGGCGCAGCCGCCGGTGGGCAGGACGTGGTTGGACCCGGCCGCGTAGTCGCCCAGCGACACCGGCGCCCAGGGGCCGATGAAGATCGCGCCCGCGTTCCTGACCCGGTCGGCGACGGCGGCCGCGTCCGCCGTCTGGATCTCCAGGTGCTCGGCGCCGTAGGCGTCGACCACGCGCAGGCCCTCCTCGACGCCGTCGACCAGGACGATCGCGGACTGCCGCCCGCGCAGGGCCGGGACGATCCGGTCGTCGATGTGCTTGGTGGCGGCGACCTGCGCCTTGAGCTCGGTCTCCACCGCCTCGGCCAGCTCGACCGAGTCGGTGACCAGCACGGCCGCCGCGAGCGGGTCGTGCTCGGCCTGGCTGATCAGGTCGGCGGCGACGTGCACCGGGTCGGCCGTGTCGTCCGCGAGGATCGCGATCTCGGTGGGACCGGCCTCCGTGTCGATGCCGATCTTGCCCGTGAAGAAGCGCTTGGCGGCGGCGACCCAGATGTTGCCGGGGCCGGTGACCATGTTGGCGGGGGCGCAGGACTCGGTGCCGTACGCGAACATCGCGACCGCGGTCGCGCCGCCCGCCGCGTACACCTCGTCGACGCCGAGCAGCGCGCACGCGGCGAGGATCGTCGGGTGCGGCAGGCCGCCGAACTCCGCCTGGGGCGGGGAGGCGAGCGCGATCGACTCGACGCCGGCCTCCTGGGCGGGCACGGCGTTCATGATCACGGAGGACGGGTAGACCGAGCGGCCGCCGGGCGCGTACAGCCCGACCCGCTCGACCGGCACCCACTTCTCGGTGACGGAGCCGCCGGGCACGACCTGGGTCGTGTGCGCCGCACGGCGCTGCGCGCGGTGGACGAGACGGGCTCGGCGGATGGACTCCTCCAGGGCCGCGCGGACCGCCGGATCGAGGGACTCCAGGGCGTCGACCAGCGCCTGGGCCGGGACACGGACGGATTCCAGCCGTACCCCGTCGAACCTCTCGGCGAAGTCGATCAGTGCCGCGTCGCCACGATGATGCACGGCTTCGCAGATCGGACGCACCTTCTCGAGGGCGGCCTGGACGTCGAAGTCGGCTCGGGGCAGCAGGTCGCGCAGGGCAGGGCCCTCGGGGAGGGCGTCGCCGCGCAGATCGATTCGGGAGATCACAGGGCCAATTCTCTCAGACCGGAGTCGGACGCAGTTCGCGCGTATCAATGAGTGATACGGAAACCGCCGTCAGCTGATACACGGCCGTGGCCGGAACCGGCACCCTCACTTTACGGACAGTGTTCGAGATGTCACTCAGCGGGCATGAACGGCTGTACGAAACAGGCGAGTTCGCGAGTGACCGAGGAGGCCCGGGAGTGGCGGTGGAGGAAGGAAGCGCCCTGAGCGAAGAGGCCGGGCCGCGGGGCGGGGACCTGCCGGACGACCTCACCGCCGCCGAGGCCGGTATGTGGCAGGCCTTCCGCAACGGCAGCGTGTACGACCTCACGCGCGGAGACGGCGCCCTCGACGATCCGCACGGTGACCAACCCTGGGGGCCCGAGCGGACCGTGCGGGCGCGTGTCGTCGCCTGGCTGCTGCTCGCCGGGCCCCCCGCGCTCGCGGGCCGGGTGTCCGCCCTGAAGCTGGCCGGGGTGCAGATCACCGGCCCGCTGGACCTGGCGGGCGGCACGGTCACGCCGTACCTGGAGCTGCGGGGCTGCCGCTTCGACCAGGAGGTCCTGCTGCCCGAGGCCCGCTGCACCACCGTGCGGTTCGTGGACTGCTCGGTGCCGCGCCTGGAGGCGGCCCGGCTGCACACCGAGGGCGACCTGCACCTGCCGCGCTGCCGCTTCCGGTACGGCGTCCGTCTGACCGACGCCCACATCGGTACGGATCTGCTGCTCAACCAGGCGGTCGTGCACCCGGGCCGCGGCGGGCGCTCGATCGCCGCGGACGGCCTGACCGTCGGCCAGGACCTCCAGGCGGAGATGCTCCAGTCGTACGGCGAGCTGAGCCTGCGCGGCGCCAAGGTCGGCGTCTCGCTGAGCCTGCGCGGCGCGCGGCTGGTCAACCCCTGCGCACGGCTCGCCCTGAACGCGCCCCAGCTGACCGTCGAGCGCACCCTGTACCTGACCCCGGCCGGCGTGGGCAGCTCGCTGCTCGGCGGCATGACGCCCGCGCGCGGGACGCGCGTCCAGCGGTTCGAGTGCCAGGGCGGCGTGCGTCTGGACGACGGGCGGTTCGGGGACGCGGTCGACCTGGAGCGGGCGCGGCTGGCCTTCACCGACGACCAGGAACTGTCGCTGCGCCGGGTACAGACGCCCGAGCTGCGCTTCCTCGGGGAGAAGCCGCGGCGCGGCAAGGTGGTGTTGTCGGGCGCGCGGATCGTCACCCTCGTGGACCGGGCGGGCAGCTGGCCGGAGCCGGGCAATCTGCAGATGGGCGGCTTCACGTACGAGAGCCTCGTACCGCGGGGCCCGTTCCCGCTGGACCGGCGCCTGGACTGGGTCGCGGCGGCCACCGCCGAGTACCACCCGGAGCCGTACGAGCGCCTCGCCGGTGTGCTGCGGGCCGCGGGCGAGGACGAGGACGCGCGCGAGGTGCTGCTCGCCAAGCAGCGCCGTCGCCGCGAGACCCTGCCGCCGGCCGCCAAGCTGTGGGGGTACGTGCAGGACTGGACGGTCGCCTACGGGTACCGGCCGGGCCGGGCCGCGGTGTGGATGGCGGTGCTGTGGGCGGCGGCCACGTTCGCCTTCGCGCGGGCCGGACCGCAGCCGATGGACTCCGGCGCCCATCCGGTGTGGAACCCGGCCCTGTTCGCCCTCGACCTGCTGCTGCCGGTGATCGATCTGGGCCAGGCGGACCAGTGGCGGCTGCGCGGCGGCTGGCAGTGGCTGGCCGCGGTGATGATCCTGCTGGGCTGGGTCCTGGCGACGACGGTGGCGGCGGGGGCGACGCGGATGCTGCGGCGCGGATGACCGCCGCATCCGGCACCGGCAGGTACCCGACAGTGACTGAACAATCACCTTTTACCCGGCCTTGACCGGGGGCCGTACAACCTTCCACGGGTTGCCCGTAGCCCCTGGCGCGGGCCCGACCTGCGGACTTTCAATGGTCGACACCATGGGACCACTGCGCGCTCTCCTCCGCCACGCACGGCGGGCACGGTTCGCCTCGCGCCCCGCCGCCGGACTACCGGCCGACGCCGAGGTGCTGCTCGACGCGCCCGACGAGCGACTGGCACCCGCGCTGGTCGCGGCCGCCCGGGGCGAGTACGAGCCTGCCGCGAAACTGCTCGCCGCGGCCCGCGGCGGCGCCGAGTGGGAGCACCGGGACCGCTATGTGCGGCGGCTCGCCGTGTTCGCCCGCTCGCGCCCCGCGTGGGTCGAGGCGTGGCGCGCGGCGGCCCCCGCCGACCCGGACGCCCAGCTGCTCGTCGCGCAGCTCGCGGTGGACCGCGGCTGGTCGTCCCCGGCCCGGACCGAGCTGCTGGGCGAGGCGGGAGCGCTGATCGCCGCGGCCGCCGAGGCCGACCGGCGCGACCCGGTGCCCTGGCGGATCGCGCTGGACCGGGCGCGCGGCATGAACGCCGGGCACACGGAGTTCGAGCGGCTGTGGCGGGAGGCGCTGCGCCGCTCCGCCCACCACTACGGCTGCCATGTGGCCGCGCTCCGGTACCTCGTCCGCCTCCCCGCGGCCTCGCCCGGCGCCGCCGACTCCTTTGACGCGTGCCTCGCCTTCGCCGAGTCGGCGGCCCGGGACGCCCCGCCCGGGGCACTGGTCCAGGCCCTCCCGGCCCACGCGGCGCACGCCTGCCTGGCCCGCGGCCTCATGGTGCCGCGGGGGCGGCTGGACGCGGCCGCCGACCGGGCCGTCGCGCTCTCCGCGCTGTATCCGTCGGCCGACCCCTGGCCGGCCGAGGTACGCAACCTGCTGGCGCACCTCCTCGTACGCCTCGACCGGCCGCGGGACGCCCTGCGCGAACTGCGGCTGGCCGGGCCGTACGTCACGTCCTTCCCCTGGGACCGGGTGTCCGAGGACCCGCTGGAACACGTCCTGCGGCTGCGCGCCGAGCTCACGACGGCGGCCGGCCGAGGACCCCGGAGCGAGCGCGGCGGACACGCGACCGCCGGTGACCATTAGGCTGTGACGCCGTGACCACCGTCCGTCTCCCCCTCTTCCCACTGAACTCCGTGCTGTTCCCGGGGCTGGTGCTCCCTCTGAACATCTTCGAGGAGCGCTATTGCGCCATGATGCGCGAGTTGCTGAAGACCCCCGAGGACGAACCGCGCCGGTTCGCCGTCGTGGCGATCCGCGACGGCCACGAGGTGGCCCCGAGCGCCCCGGGCATGCCGGATCCGACCGCGGTGCCCGAGCGCGGCCCGGCGGCCGGCTTCGGCGCCGACCCGTTCCGGGCGTTCCACGGCGTGGGCTGCGTGGCGGACGCGGCGACCATCCGGGAGCGGGCGGGCGGCGGCTTCGAGGTGCTGGCGACCGGGACGACCCGGGTACGGCTGCTGTCGGTGGACGCCTCGGGCCCGTTCCTGACGGCGGAGCTCCAGGAGCTGACCGAGGAGCCGGGCGACGAGGCCGGCCCGCTGGCCGAGGGGGTGCTGCGGGCCTTCCGGCAGTACCAGAAGCGTCTGGCGGGCGCGCAGAAGCAGACCCTGGCGACGGGCGCGGAGCTGCCCGACGAACCGAGCGTCGTCTCCTACCTGGTGGCGGCCGCGACGATGCTGGACACGCCGACGCGGCAACGCCTGCTCCAGGCACCCGACACGGCCTCACGGCTGCGGGACGAGCTGGGGCTGCTGCGCGCGGAGACGGCCATCATCCGCAACCTGCCGTCGCTGCCGGCGTCGGAGCTGACGCGCGCCCCGACGAGTCTGAACTGAAGGCCCGGACCCCCGATGGCGAAGAACGCGATGGCGAAGAAGTCGAAGAAGCAGCAGCCGGGGGGAACCCCCGCGACGGTGGCCCTGACGGCCGCGGGCGTGGACTACACGGTCCACTCCTACGACCACGACCCCGCCCACCCCTCCTACGGCGAGGAGGCGGCCGAGGCGATGGGCGTCCTGCCCGACCGCGTCTTCAAGACGCTGGTGGCGGAGGTCGACGGCGCGCTGACGGTGGCGGTGGTCCCGGTGGCGGGCTCCCTCGACCTCAAGGCCCTGGCCTCGGCGGTCGGCGGCAAGCGGGCCGCGATGGCGGATCCGGCCCTCGCCGAGCGCACCACGGGCTATGTGCGCGGCGGCATCTCCCCGCTGGGCCAGCGCAAGAAGCTCCCCACGGTCCTGGACGACTCGGCCGCGTCCCACGGCACGGTCTGTGTCTCGGCGGGCCGCCGCGGCCTGGAGGTCGAGCTGTCCCCCGACGACCTGGCCCGGCTCACCCGCGCCGTCCTCGCCCCCATCGGGCGTGCGTGACCTCTCGACGGACGCCCGTTCCTCGGTTAAGTACGAGGGACATGTCGAAGAGAACCCGGAAACGCAGGTGGCGCATCAAGAAGGGCCGCTCGAACCACGGACGGCGACCAGCGTGAGGCGATCCGCGGCCGGCGTGAGGCGATCCGCGGCCGGCGTGAGGAGATCGGCGACCGGCTGAGGAGATCGACGGGGCGCCCCGCGGCTACGCCGGCGGCGTCCCGTACGGCCCGTGGTGCTCACCGTGCTCACCGTGGGGCCCCTGCTCGTACGGCCCCTCCAGATAGGAGTCGGGGTCGCGCGGCCCGAACAGCGCCGTCAGCCCGAGGTGCACCACCAGCGCGGCGATGGACCAGGTCAGCAGCGCGCCCTTAGCCCCCAGCTTCAGCGGCGCCGAGAACGTCACGCCCTTGCCGACGGCCTTCGCGTGGGCGACCACGTTCTGGGAGGGTCCGAGCCACACCCCCAGCCGCCAGGCCAGCAGCGACCCGAGCAGGCCCCCGACGCCCAGCGCCACCACGATCGGCACGCCTCCGCGCCGGCGCAGCAGGAAGGCGACGACCGCGCTGACCACGCCGAAGGCGAGCGCCAGCAGGGTGAACGTTCCGTCCACCCCGGCCGCCTGCTCTCCCTCGGTGTCCTTGAGGTAGACGACCCAGGCCTTGTCCACCTGGTCCCCGACCAGCGGCACATGCGGAGCCAGCCACCACCACAGCAGCCCGAGCAGCACGCCGGAGAGGGCCACCGCCACCGTGACCACGGCGGCCTCCCGCACTTCGGTCTTCATCCCGGGACCGTCCTGTTCGTACGCGCCCCCCACCGCCGCGGCAGGCGGCGCCTGCCAGGCCTGGTGCTGGGACTGGTCGTGCGGCGGAGGAGGCGGAGTCAACGGTGCGGTCACCTTGTCATCGTGCCAGGTCGGCCCGTACGGCGCGTCACCGGACGGCGGCCCGGCGGTACGCCCAGGACGCCGCGGCCAGCGACGCCACCCCGACGCCCGCGCACACGCCCAGGTCAGCGGCGACGAGCGCCCAGTCGGGGTGCGCCCCGAAGGTCCGCGCGTAGGCCTCCACACCATAGGTCGACGGCAGCAGGTCGCGCGCCAGCCGGACGATCTCCGGCATCCGGTCCGCCGGGAGCACCCCGAGCAGCAGCGCCGCCGACATGCCCAACTGACCGAGCAGGGTGGCCAGTTCCGGCCGCGGCGCGAGCAGCCCGAAGGCGGCGCCGAGCCCGGAGAGGGCGGCACCCGCGAGCGGGATCACGGCGGCCAGGATCCACAGGTTCGTCAGCGGCAGCCCGAACAGCACACAGCCGAAGACGGCGGTCACCAGGGTCCCGGGCACGGTGAAGGAGGCGTACGCGCCCGCCGCGCCCAGCACCACCGCCGCGGGCGGCACCGGCAGCGTCGCGTAGTGGTCGAGCCCGCCGGTGGCCCGCAGCTGCCCGAAGTACTGGGCGAGCAGGTTCAGCGCGACGTAGGCGACGACCACGATCGACGACCCGGCCACCACGGCCTGGGCCTCGCCCCGCGTGTCCACCACCCCGCGCATCATGATCATGATGCCGACCGACTGGAAGGTCGCGACGAACAGCAGGGGGATGCGCGCCACCCGCGCACGCGACAGCTGCGCCCGGTAGACGGCCGCCAGCGACGGCCACAGCCGTGCGGACGGTCCGAGCTCGACCGCCCCCCGCGCCCGGTCCGTCACGGCCGGCGCACCGCCCTGCACAACCTCCACGGGTACGACACTCACGTCGCGCCCCCCTTCATGCGGATGCCCTCGCCCTTCCCGCCGGTGCCCTCGCTCATGCCTTCACCAGTCCCTGCCGCGCGGCCCCGCCCAGCGCCAGGTACACGTCCTCCAGGCTGGGCGTGGCGAGCGTGAAGTCGTCCAGGGCGGCGAACGCGGCCCCGCCGGTCACCGTCGCGACGACCGCGCGGGCCTCCTCGGGCGCGAGCCGCAGCGTCCAGCGGCGCCCGGACTCCACGGCCCGCTCCCGCAGCGTGGCGACCTCGGGCACCTCCAGCGGCGCCGCCTCCCGCCAGACCAGCTCGACGCGCACCTCGTCGGCGACGCGTTCCTTGAGTCCGGCGGGGCTGTCGCAGGCGATGACCCGGCCCCGGTCGAGGACGGCGACCCGGTCGAGCACCGTCTCGGCCTCGATGACGTTGTGGGTGACGAGCAGCACGGTCGTCCCGCGCTCGGCCCGCCGCCGGTCCACGGCCGCCCACACCGCGCGCCGGGCCACCGGGTCCATGCCGGTCGTGGGCTCGTCGAGCATCAGCAGCGGCCGCTCCCCGACGAGCGCGGCGGCGAGACAGGCGAGCCGCCGCTGTCCGCCGGACAGCTTCTTCAGGGGGCGTCCGGCGATCGGCGTGAGCCCCAGCTCGTCGAGCACGTCGTCCCGCTCGGCGCGCGCCCGCCGCAGGTCCAGTCCGCGCAGCCGACCGGTGGTCTCGGCGGCGAGGGAGACGGTCAGCTCGTCGAGGGCGGTCGACTCCTGGCCGAGGTAGGCGAGGATCCGGGCGGCCCGCTCCGGGTGCCGCACGATGTCGTGGCCGAGGATCTCGACGCTGCCGCTGTCCGGCCGCAGCAGTCCGGTGAGCTGCCGTACGAGGGTGGACTTGCCGGCGCCGTTCGGCCCGAGCAGCCCGAAGATCTCCCCGCGCCGGACCTCCAGTTCCACGCCGTCGGTGGCCCGCACCTCGGGCGCCCCCGGCGCGCCGCGCCGTCCCCGGACGGCCGGATAGGTCTTGGTCAGCCCGCGCACCGCGCACACGACGTCGTCCCGATGTCGAAGTGCCTGGGTCGCGCGCGTACTCACAAGGGAGGAGACTACGGGGTCCACGGCCTTTACTCGCCTTTGGGGCGTCGGCCGTGGACCCCGCGCGTGTGTCCCCGCGTCTTCACTCCCCGGCGGGCGCGTGCTCCGCCGCCGTGCGTACGTCGATCTCGCGCCAGAACCCGGCCCGGATCGCGTAGCGGTCGTGCTCGTCGATCTGGTCGTCCTTGTGCGCCAGCAGGCCGAAACGGGCGGCGTAGCGCAGCAGTTCGCCGTCGATGCGGTGCGGGATGCGCGGGTAGAGACCGGACAGCTTCTGCAGATGGCTCTGGTCGCCGAGCCGGGACATCCAGCGCCGCGCGAAGACCTGCCCGACCTCGTAGGGGTCCCCGCCGACCGTGGTGATGTCCTCCTCCCGGTCGGCCCAGCGCTGCTCGGCCGTGGTCAGCTGGGCCAGCGTCGGCATCGCCGCGACGTCGGGGGGCTCGGCCGTCGCGCCCGGGCGGTCGACCCAGCCCTTGTCGGAGGACCAGCGCAGGGTCGCGGTCGCGGGGTGCTGGACGGCATGGGCCCCGGGGGCGCGCAGCGCGGCGAGGTCCTTGGGGGTGGGGACGCCCTTGGGCGCGGCCGCCCGCTCCTGCGTGCCGTTCTGCTGTGCGGTGGCCGCGGGCGCGTGCTCGCTCTGCTCGGCGGGCCGCTCGGCCGCCGCGGCGAGGGCCGAGTCGGGCAGCGGCGCGGAGAGGATCGCGGCGATCTCGGGCCGGGGCGCGGGGGGCGGCGCGCAGATGCCGGTGAGCTCCTTGGCGCGTACGGCCTTGGTGATCCACGCACGGTCCAGGACGCGCCGTTCGTCGGCCTCGGCGACCAGGTCCTCGGACTGGTTGTAGTCGCCGTCGCCGGCCTGTACGGCCCACAGGTGGACGGCGACGCCGTGCTCCTTGGCGGCCATCATGCCCGGCAGCAGGTCGCCGTCGCCGGTGACCAGGACGATGTCGGAGCAGGCGCGGTTGCGGGCGAGCTCGGTGAGCTCGGCGTGCATGGCCGCGTCCACGCCCTTCTGGGCCCAGCGTCCGTCGCTGCGGGTCAGGGCACCGAGCCGGACGGTGACCCGGGGCATCACGCGCAGCCTGCGGTGCTCGGGTTGCGGGACGCGGTCGGGTGCGCCGTCGAACCAGTAGATGCGCAGCAGCGGGCGTTCGGTGTCCGACTCGGCGCGCTCGCGCAGCGCCTGGATCAGTGCGGTGTGGTCGACGGTGATCCGGGACCGCGAAGGCTCACCGGCGAGGAGGCTGGCAGCGGCCCCCAGCAGATACCCGGCGTCCACCAGGACGATGCAGCGGTCCACACGACTCACCCTCTTTCCGGGAGGTTTGCTTCGGGCTGTCCTTCGAGTCTGCCCGACCGCGCGGGGGTTCACGGCCGGAACTCGATCTTCGGCGTGGCGTTTCCGGGGCCGGAACCCCGACCTACCGTGTCACACACGGTAATTATCCGACATGCGTGTGCTGTCAGCCTATGTGAATCTGATGGCGGCCCTGGCCCCTAGTCCCCACAGGAGGCAAGATCACCATGGCCAAGAACAAGAACCGTAAGCAGGGTGGCCCGCAAAACCGCGCCTCGCAGGCCGAGCAGGCCCAGGAGCAGGCGCACCGGACGTCGACGGAGGCCCACGAGTCCCCCGTCATGCACAGCCCGGGCAGCCCCGCCGATGTTGCCCGTAAGCAGCAGAAGCGCTTCGGCCACAACTGAGGCCCGCGCACGCAGAGAAGAGGGGCGCATCCGTGCCGGGTGCGCCCCTCTCACGCTGGTGCCGCGCTCGCGCCGGCGCCGCTCAGCCGGCCAGGCAGGACGGTCCCAGCAGCACCTTCAAGTCGCCGAACAGCGCCGGGTCGGGCTTCACCCGGTGCCGGTCCAGGCGGAGCACCGTCGTCTTGCGCGGGCCCTGGAGCTTGATGCGGACCTCGCTGTCGCCCTTGTGATGGCTGAGGATCTCGCCGAGGCGGCTGATCATCGGCGGGGTCACCTTGACCGCCGGGATGGTCAGGATCACCGGCGCGTTGGTGCCCGCGTTGGACAGGTCCGGGACCAGCAGCTCCATCGCGACCAGCCGCGGCACGTCCTCGCGCTTGTCGAGGCGGCCCTTGACGAACACCACGGCGTCCTCGACGAGTTGGGTCGAGACGAGCTGGTACGTCGCCGGGAAGAACATGCACTCGATGGAGCCCGCGAGGTCCTCCACAGTGGCGATCGCCCAGGCGTTGCCCTGCTTGGTCATCTTGCGCTGCAGGCCCGAGATGATGCCGCCGATGGTGACGACCGCGCCGTCCGCGTGCTCACCTCCGGTGAGCTGGGAGATGCCCGCGTCGGCTTTGTCGGACAGCACGTGCTCCAGGCCGAAGAGCGGGTGGTCGGAGACGTACAGACCGAGCATCTCCCGCTCCTGAGCGAGCAGATAGGTCTTGTCCCACTCCTCGGTGGAGAACTCCACGTCGAGCCCGAAGCCCGGCTCGCTGGTGTCGGCCTCGCCCATCCCGCCGAAGAGGTCGAACTGGCCCTCCGCCTCCTTGCGCTTGACCGCGACCACGTTGTCGATCATCGGCTCGTACTGCGCGGTGAGGCCCTTGCGGGTGTGGTTCATCGAGTCGAACGCGCCCGCCTTGATCAGCGATTCGGTGGTGCGCTTGTTGCAGGCGACCGCCTCGACCTTGTCGAGGTAGTCCGGGAAGGAGCTGTACTTCCCCTTGGTCCTGCGGCCGCGGATGATCGCCTCGACCACGTTGGTGCCGACGTTGCGGACGGCGGAGAGGCCGAAGAGGATCACGTCGTCGCCCTGGGCGGCGAAGTTCGACATGGACTCGTTGACGTTCGGCGGGAGCACCTTGATGCCCATGCGCCGGCACTCGTTGAGGTAGACGGCCGACTTGTCCTTGTCGTCCTTGACGGACGTGAGCAGGCCGGCCATGTACTCGGCGGGGTGGTTCGCCTTGAGGTAGGCGGTCCAGTACGACACCAGGCCGTACGCGGCCGAGTGCGCCTTGTTGAACGCGTAGCCGGCGAAGGGGACCAGCACGTCCCACAGCGCCTGGATCGCCTCGTCGCTGTAGCCCTTCTTGCGAGCACCCTGCTGGAAGAGGACGAAGTTCTTCGCCAGCTCCTCGGGCTTCTTCTTGCCCATCACGCGGCGGAGGATGTCGGCCTCGCCGAGCGAGTAGCCGGCGATGATCTGGGCGGCTTTCTGCACCTGCTCCTGGTAGACGATCAGGCCGTGGGTGACGTCCAGGACCTCCCTGAGGGGCTCTTCGAGCTCCTTGTGGATCGGGGTGATCTCCTGGAGGCCGTTCTTGCGCAGCGCGTAGTTGGTGTGCGAGTCCATGCCCATCGGGCCGGGACGGTAGAGCGCGGAGACGGCGGAGATGTCCTCGAAGTTGTCGGGCTTCATCAGCCGCAGCAGCGAGCGCATCGGGCCGCCGTCGAACTGGAAGACGCCGAGCGTGTCGCCGCGCTGGAGCAGGTCGAAGGTCGTCGGGTCGTCGAGCGGCAGCGACAGCAGGTCGATGTCGATGCCCTTGTTGGACTTCACCATCTTGACGGCGTCGTCCATGATCGTCAGGTTGCGCAGGCCGAGGAAGTCCATCTTCAGCAGGCCGAGCGACTCGCAGCTCGGATAGTCCCACTGCGTGATGGTCACGCCGTCGGTGTGCCGGACCCAGACGGGCACGTGCTCGGTGATGGTCTCGCTGGACATGATCACGCCGGCGGCGTGCACGCCCATCTGCCGGACCAGACCCTCGACGCCCCTGGCGGTGTCGATGACCTTCTTCACGTCCGGCTCGTTCTCGTACATCCCGCGGATCTCGCCCGCCTCGCTGTAGCGGGGGTGCGAGGAGTTGGTGATGCCGTCCAGGTCGATGCCCTTGCCGAGGACGTCGGCGGGCATCGCCTTGGTGAGGCGGTCGCCCATCGCGTACGGGTAGCCGAGCACGCGCGCGGAGTCCTTGATCGCGTTCTTGGCCTTGATCTTGCCGTACGTGCCGATCATGGCGACCTTGTCGGCGCCGTACTTCTCCGTCACGTACCGGATGACCTCGACGCGCCGACGCTCGTCGAAGTCGATGTCGACGTCGGGCATGGAGACGCGCTCGGGGTTCAGGAACCGCTCGAAGATCAGGCCGTGCGGGATCGGGTCGAGGTCGGTGATGCCGAGGGCGTAGGCGACGATCGAGCCGGCCGCGGAGCCTCGGCCGGGGCCGACGGCGATGCCGTTGTTCTTGGCCCACATGATGAAGTCGGCGACGACGAGGAAGTAGCCCGGGAACCCCATCTGGATGATGACGTCCATCTCGTACTCGACCTGCTTCTGGCGGTCCTCGGGGATGCCGCCGGGGAAGCGGCGCTCCATGCCGCGGCGGACCTCCTCCTTGAACCAGGTGACCTCGGTGTAGCCCTCGGGGATGTCGAACTTGGGCATGAGGTCGCGCTTCTCGAACATGCCCGTGGTGTCGACCTGCTCGGCGACCAGGAGCGTGTTGCGGCAGCCCTCCTGCCAGGCGTCCGAGGAGTCGACGGCGTACATCTCGTCCGTGGACTTCAGGTAGTAGCCGGTGCCGTCGAACCTGAAGCGGTCGGGGTCGGAGAGGTTCTTGCCGGTCTGGATGCACAGCAGGGCGTCGTGGGCGCCCGCCTCGTGCGCGTACGTGTAGTGCGAGTCGTTCGTGACCAGCGGGGGGATGCCGAGCTTCTTGCCGATCTCCAGCAGGCCGTCGCGGACCCGGCGCTCGATCTCGATGCCGTGGTCCATCAGCTCCAGGAAGTAGCGGTCCTTGCCGAAGATGTCCTGGTACTCGGCGGCCGACTTCAGGGCCTCGTCGAACTGACCGAGGCGCAGCCTGGTCTGGAGCTCGCCGGAGGGGCAGCCCGTCGAGGCGATGAGTCCCTCCGACCACTGGGCGATGGTCTCCTTGTCCATGCGGGGCCACTTCTGCAGCCAGCCCTCGGCGTACGCGTCCGAGGAGAGGCGGAAGAGGTTGTGCAGGCCCGTCCGGTTGGCCGCCCAGATCGTCTTGTGGGTGTAACCGCCCGAGCCGGAGACGTCGTCCCTCTTCTGGTGCGGCTGGCCCCACTGGATCTTGCGCTTGTTGCGCCGGGACTCGGGCGCGACGTAAGCCTCGATGCCGATGATCGGCGTGACTCCGGCCTTCTGCGCGGAGTGGAAGAAGTCGTACGCCCCGTGGAGGTTGCCGTGGTCGGACATGGCGATGTGCGTCATGCCCATCTCGTTGCAGGCATTGAACATGTCCTTGAGCCGCGCGGCACCGTCCAGCAGCGAGTACTGGGTGTGGACGTGCAGGTGCGTGAAGGGCGGCTTTGACACGGTTTCGGCCTCCAGAAAATGAGCAAGGGCGGCGCGTAGCGCCTCGTTGAGGGGCGGTGGTCGGGTGACGGCGGGCGGTCGGGGGGACAGCGACGAAGTCTATGCCCCGGCACTGACAGCGGGACGGATCCCGCGGCGCGAAGCGCCTCCGCGAGGGGCGGTCGTCCGGCGGCGGGCGGGATTCCTCGCGTACCTTCGTCCGCGGGCCCGGGCACTTGTGCGTATGGTCGCCCGTTGGACACGGCAGAAATGCCCCCGTCCCGTTCCTGCACGAACAGCACCAGGAGGCACCCAGCGATGCCGCTCCCCCAGCTCAGCGACGAGCAGCGCGGCGAGGAGATCCTCGCCGTCTTCGACACCGCCTTCGGCCGGCTTCTGGCCGCCGACCCCGCCGCGTTCCACGTGAAGTTCCGCAAGATGGCGGCGTCGGCCTTCGCGTTCTACCGGGGCACGGCCTGCCTCTTCTACCACGACCTGGACGCGGAGCGGCGCGGGGGACCGTACCTGGACGAGCGCACCTCGCGCGTGTGGATCCACGGCGATCTGCACGCGGAGAACTTCGGCACGTACATGGACTCGAACGGCCGCCTGGTCTTCAACGTCAACGACTTCGACGAGGCGTACGTCGGCCCGTTCACCTGGGACCTGAAGCGCTTCGCCGCCTCCGTCGCCCTCATCGGGTACGCGAAGGCGCTCAGCGACGAGCAGATCAGCGACCTGGTGCGGGTGTACGCGGGCGCGTACCGCGAGCGCATCCACGCCCTGGCCACCGGCGCCAAGAGCGACGAGGTGCCGCCGTTCACGCTGGACACCGCGCGCGGGCCGCTCCTGGACGCGCTGCGCGACGCCCGCTCCCTGACCCGCTTCGGACTGCTGGACTCGATGACCGAGATCCGGGACTTCGAGCGCCGCTTCGCGCCCGGGGCCGGCTCCATCGAGCTGGACGCGGCCACCCGCTACAAGGTCCTGGCCGCCTTCGACGGCTACCTGGAGACGCTCCCGGAGACCTCCCTGGCCCACCCGGACTCGTACCGGGTCAAGGACGTCGTCGGCCGGCGCGGGATCGGCATCGGCTCGGCGGGCCTGCCGTCGTACAACATCCTGCTGGAGGGCCACAGCGACGCCCTCGAGAACGATGTCGTGATCTACATCAAGCAGGCCCAGACCCCGGCCGTCTCCCGGCACATCACGGACCCGGCGATCCGCGACTACTTCCAGCACGAGGGCCACCGCACGGTGATCTCCCAGCGGGCCCTGCAGGCGCACGCCGACCCGTGGCTGGGCTGGACCGAGCTGGACGGGGCCGGCCAGCTGGTCGCCGAGATCTCGCCGTACGCCGTGGACCTGGACTGGAGCGACATCGACGACCCGGAGGAGATCGCGGCCGTCGTCGCCGACCTGGGCCGCGCCACGGCCACGATGCACGCGGCGGCGGACACCACCTCCGGCGAGTCGCTGGTGCCGTTCTCCACGGAGCGGGCCATCGACGCGGCGATCGCGGCCGACGAGGACGGCCTCGCGGACCTGCTGACCGAGTTCGCGCACAGCTACGGCGCACGCGCGCGTGCCGACCACCAGATCTTCGTGGACCTGTTCCGCAACGGCCGGATTCCGGGGCTCTGACCGGCCGTCGTCGCCCCCCGGGGCTCACAGGGACCCTTTAAGGGTCCCTTACCGGACCACGTGACAGACTCTCCCCGCTATGGACATATCCGGGACCCGCATCAGAGCGCTTCGCGCGGCGCTGTTCACGGCACTCGTCGTGACGCTCGGCACCGCGTCGCACGTGCTGCTGTCGCGGGTCCCGCTGCCGTTGAACACGGTGGCCGCGGTCGCCGCCGCCGTGTTCGCGGTCTCCTTCGCGCTGGCCGGCCGCGAGCGCCGCTTCGGGCCGATCGCCGCACTGCTGGTCCCGCTGGAGCTGGCCGCCGACACGGTCTTCACCACCGGCCAGCACCTCTGCTACGGCCGGGCGGGCGGCCCGGTCGCGGGACCGCTGCGTTCCGTCGGCTGGGACGTGCTCTGCGGCAGCCACACCCAGGTCGGCACGCCGCTGGCCCGCGCGACCGGCACCGACATCGACCGCCTCGCGGCGCCGCTCGCCCATGCCGACCCGGCCACCGCGTGGCTCCTGCTCGCGGCCCACGTCGGCGTCGGCCTGCTCGCCGCCGCCTGGCTGCGCCGCGGCGAGCGGGCGCTGGCCCAGCTGCTGACGGCCGCCGCCGCGACGACGTTCCGCCCGCTGCTGCTGGCGGTCGCCGCGGTCTCGGCCCGCCCGGCCGCCGCGCCGGTACGGCGCCTGCCGCGCCCCCGCCGCCGGGCGACCGCCGCCCGCGACCCGATCTTCGTCTACTCCCTGGGACGGCGTGGACCGCCGTGCTCGGTCGCCGTGCCCTGAGCGACACCCTTCGGGCACCCGAGCACCCTCAGTCCCCACACCTATCCCGCGTACGACATGTGCGCGTCCCCCAGGGAGATCACCACCATGAGTCAGCGGAACAGCCAGGCGGCGAAGACGGCGGCCCGCGAGCGGCTGCGCGCGGAGCGCGAGCGGCAGGCCAAGCGCGACAAGGTCAAGCGGCAGGCCGTCGTGGCCGGCGCGATCGTGGCCGTACTGGCCGCGGCGGGCGGCATCGGCTACTTCGTCGTGCAGGCCAACAAGCCCAGCCACTGGGAGAGCCTGAAGAACGCCAAGGTCGTGGCCCCGGCCCACACCTCGGGCGCGAACGGCACCACCGTCGTCATCGGCAAGGACACCGCCAAGAAGACCCTGAAGGTCTACGAGGACCCGCGCTGCCCGATCTGCGCCCAGTTCGAGCAGACCGTCGGCGCGACCGTGAAGAAGGACATCGACGACGGCAAGTTCAAGATCCAGTACATCGGTGGCACCTTCCTCGACGGCGACTCGCTCGGCAAGGGCAAGATCGGTACGCGAGGCGAGGGCTCCAAGAACGCGATGAGCGCCATGGGCGCCGCGCTGAACGTCAGCCCGGAGGCCTTCCTCGAGTACAAGACCGCGCTGTACTCGGCGAAGTGGCACCCGGAGGAGACGGACGACAAGTTCAAGGACGACGCCTACCTCATCAAGGTCGCGGACACGGTGCCGGCGCTCAAGAACAACACGACGTTCCAGAACGCGGTGAAGAAGGGCACGTACGACGCCTGGGCTCTGGCGATGTCGAAGACCTTCGACACCAACAAGGACGGCGTGACGGGCACCCCGAGCTTCGTCATGGACGGCAAGATGCTCACGACCAACAGCCAGGGCAACCCGCCCATGACGGTCGCCGACTTCAACACCGCGATACAGAAGGCCCTGAATTCGTAGTTCCACGTCGCCGACGGGAACGCGGAGTGCCCCGGACCTGGTTCAGGTCCGGGGCACTTTCGTCAACTCGTACCCAGCCGCTGGTACCGATCAGTAACCTGATCGCTCGTGACCAGTCGAGACAGATCATTCGAGGCGTTCCGGCGCCCCAACTCCCGTACGCCCAGCCGTCGTACGGTCGTCAAGGCCGCGGCCGCCGGTGCCGTTCTGGGTGGGCCGCTCGTCGCCGCGCTTCCGGCCCGGGCGGACGCGGGCGCCCCCTCCTTTCTGCACGGTGTCGCCTCCGGTGACCCGCTTCCGGACGGTGTCCTGCTGTGGACCCGGGTAACCCCCACCCCCGAGGCGATACCCGGTTCCGGGGTCGGTCCGGACACCGAGGTGAGCTGGGTCGTCGCCACGGACAAGGCGCTCGGGAACGTCGTCGCCCAGGGCTCCACCACCGCGACGGCCGCCTCCGACCACACCGTCAAGGCCGACATCCGCGCTCTGGCCCCGGCCACCGACTACTGGTTCCGCTTCTCGGCCGGCGGCACCGACTCCCCGGTGGCGCACACCCGCACCGCGCCGGCGGCGGACGCGACGGTGCCGAACCTCCGTTTCGGCGTGGTCTCCTGCGCCAACTGGGAGGCGGGCTACTTCTCCTCGTACCGCTATCTCGCCTCCCGCGGCGACCTCGACGCGTGGCTGCACCTCGGCGACTACATCTACGAGTACCGGTCCGGCGAGTACGGCACCCGCGGCACGGTCGTACGCCCGCACACCCCGACCCACGAGATCATCACGCTCGCCGACTACCGTGCCCGGCACGGCCGGTACAAGACCGACCCGGACCTGCAGGCCCTGCACCTCACGGCGCCGGTCGTCGCCATCTGGGACGACCACGAGTTCGCCGACAACGCGTGGTCGGGCGGCGCGGTCAACCACACCGAGGGCGCCGAGGGCACCTGGACGGCGCGTCAGGCGGCCGCCAAGCAGGCCTACTTCGAGTGGATGCCGGTCCGCCCGGCGATCGCGGGCACCACCTACCGCCGGCTGCGCTTCGGCAAGCTGGCCGACCTGTCCCTGCTGGACCTGCGCTCCTTCCGCTCCCAGCAGGCGGCCACAGGCAGCGGCGCGGTCGACGACCCGGACCGTACGATCACGGGCCGTGCGCAACTCGACTGGATGAAGGCCGGGTTGGCGTCCTCCGACACCACCTGGCGCCTGGTCGGCAACTCGGTGATGATCTCGCCGGTCGCCCTCGGCTCCCTCACCGCCGATCTGCTCCGGCCGCTCGCCGAGCTGCTCGGTCTGCCGAAGGAAGGCCTGGCCCTCAACACCGACCAGTGGGACGGCTACACCGACGACCGCCGCGAGCTGCTGGACCACCTGCGCTCCCACGCCATCGGCAACACCGTCTTCCTGACCGGTGACATCCACATGGCGTGGGCCAACGACGTGCCGGTGGACGCGGGGACCTACCCGCTGTCCGCGTCGGCGGCCACCGAGTTCGTGGTCACGTCGGTGACCTCCGACAACCTCGACGACATGGCGAACCTCCCCGAGGGCCGTGTCTCCGCGACCGCCTCGCCGGCCATCCGCGCCGCCAACCGGCACGTCCACTGGGTCGACACCGACCGGCACGGCCACGGCATCCTGGACATCACCGCCGACCGGGCGCAGATGGACTACTACGTGGTGTCCGACCGCACGAACCCGAATGCGACCTCGTCCTGGGCGCGTTCGTACCGCACGCGCAGCGGCACGCAGAAGGTCGAGCAGACCTACGACCCCGTGTGACCGCCCGCCCTCCGGGGCCTACAAGCTGTCGAGGAAGCCGAGCGCCACCCGCCAGGTGGCCTCGGCGGCCTCCTCGTCGTAGTCCGGCGAGTCGGGGTCGGTGTAGAGGTGGCCGGCCCCGGCGTACCGGTGGACCTCCATGTCGGCGCCCGTCCTGCCCATCTGCAGGTACCAGGTGTTCAGCCAGTCGTCCGTCTCGTACGGGTCGGGGTCGGCCACGTGCAGCTGGACCGGCAGATTGTCCGCGGAGGCGTTCGGTGCGATGTCCGACGTGCCGTGCAGGAGCAGCAGCCCGCGCGCCTTGTCGTCGCCGAGGGCCAGGGTCTGCGCGATGGAGGCGCCGAGCGAGAACCCGGCGTACACCAGCCCCCGCTCGGAGTACGGCGCCGCCGCCAGGACGGCCCGCTTCAGCAGCTCGTCCTTGCCGAGCTCCTCCTGGAAGGCCATGCCCTCCTCGGCCGTCTCGAAGGTACGCCCCTCGAAGAGGTCCGGTGTCCACACCTCGTGCCCCGCCTCCCGCAAGCGGTCCGCGGCCTGGCGCACGGCGGGGGTGAGGCCGCCTGACGAGTGAAAGAGCATGATGTTCATGAGGCCATGGTGCCAGCCGGGTACGACCGCACTCGGCCGCGACCGTCCTCATGTCGATCCGGGCGTCACATGTTCATGAACGCCGGAGTTGGTTACGTTCTCTCTATGGAGAACCTCATCCGCCCACTGATCGTGGTCGGCGGGGCCGTTGTCCTGACGCTCATTATCGGGTGGGGAACGGACCTGCTGCTGCGCAAGGCCGACGAACGCCATAACGAGACACCCTTGTGGGGCCTGCTGCGCCGCGCCCGGATCCCGTACCAACTGGTTCTGTGCGCAGCCTTGTTGAGAGGCTCGTACAACGAGGCGGAGCTGTTCGAGGAGCATCGGATCGGCATCGGCCGGACGCTGACCCTGGTGCTGATCGGGTCCGCTGCCTGGCTGGTGGTCCGGATCGCCGCTGCGATCGTCGAGACGTCGTACTCCCGCTACGCCCGCGCCCATCGCGACCCGGCCCGGGTCCGCCGGGTGCACACCCAGGTGTCGCTGATCAAGCGCGTGGTGACGGCCGTCGTCGCCGTGGTGGCCGCGGCGTCGATGCTGCTGACGTTCCCGGCGATGCGCGCGGCCGGCGCCTCGCTGCTGGCCTCGGCCGGCATCCTGGGCATCGTCGCCGGCGTCGCCGCACAGGCCACGCTGTCCAATGTGTTCGCCGGACTGCAGATCGCCTTCGGCGACTTGGTGCGGCTCGGCGACACGGTGGTGGTGGACGGCGAGTGGGGCACCGTCGAGGAGATCACCCTGACGTTCCTCACTGTGCGGACCTGGGACGAGCGCCGGATCACGATGCCGGTGTCGTACTTCACCTCCAAACCCTTCGAGAACTGGTCGCGCGGCACCCCGCAGATGACCGGCGTCGTCTTCTGGCACCTCGACCACTCGGCTCCCGTCGAGGCGATGCGCGAGCGGCTGCGCGACATCCTGCGCGAGTGCCCGGCCTGGGACGGCCGCGACTACGCCCTCGCGGTCGTCGACTCGACGCCGAACACCCTCCAGATCCGCGCCCTGGTGACCGCCAAGGACTCGGCCGACGTCTGGACGGTACGGGTCACGGTCCGCGAGCAGATGATCCGCTGGCTGTGCGCGGAACACCCGTACGCGCTACCGCGGGTGAACACGGCGGAGGCGGTCCTGCCGTCCGGTGGCATCCCGTCCCAGGACGGTACGGAGTCGCGGCGCGCGCGCGAATCGCCGGGTACGGGCCGGGGGTGACGGTCAACGGCCGCGCTCGGCGCCCCCGTTGACCTGGACGACCTGCGAGGTGATGTGCCCGGCCGCCGGGGAGGCCAGCCAGTGCAGCGTGCCGGCGACGTCCCCCGGCGTACCGGCGCGGCCGTTGAGCGTCTCGGCTATGAGCCGCTCCCGCCGCGTCTCCTGCATGCCGCCGCTCCCGAAGAATTCCGTGTCCTCGACATAACCGGGCGCCACCACGTTCACGGTGATCCCCCGCGGCCCCAACTCCCGGGCGAGCTCGTGGGCATAGGGGTGCAGGGCCGCCTTGGCGGCCGCGTAGGCCACGCTGCCCGAGCCCCGGTAGGCGGCGATGGAGCTCAGGAACAGCACCCGGCCGCCGGGCTCGGCGAGCCGCTCCTTCAGGGCCTCCGTGAGGAGCACGGCGGTCAGGGTGTTGAGCCGGAAGGCGACGGTCCAGTCGTGTGCGACGGTAGCGAGGGGGTCGTCCGCCCCGGCCTCGGGTTCGAGGTTCCCCGAACCCCCGGCGCTGTGGACGAGCACGTCCACGGCCCCGAGCTCCTCGGCGACGAACCGGGCGACGCCTCGCACGGCCCCCGGATCGCTGAGGTCGGCGGCATAGGTGAGCGCCCCCGGCACCTTGGCCTTCTCCAGCACCTCCGCACGCCGCCCGAGCAGCAGCACCCGATCGCCCTCCCCCGCGAAGAGGTGTGCCGTCGCCAGGCCGATTCCCGTACCGCCACCACTGATCACAATGTTGCGTGTCATGATCCGAGACTACGACCGGGCCGTCGGCCGGGCCTGCGGTTGTCCACAGCCGCCGTCCGCTTGTATGACCGCGAGTGTCCGCGGGCCTGGGCTTCTCTGCCTCTCTGCCCCTGCGGGCCTGGGTGTCCACGACCCTGCGGGCCTGGGTGTCCATGGCTGCGCAAGCCCCGGCGGGCGTCACTCAGCGCAGGCTCCGCACGTCCAGATGCCGGAGCACCCGGTCCACGATCTCCGGATCCGCCCCCGGTTCGTTCCGCGCCGCCAGCACCGCGTGCCGCGCGGCGCTCAGCATCTCCCCCTGGATGCGCCGGTCCCGTTTGAGCCGGCGTACCCGCTTCTCGTGTCCCTCCCGGCGCTCTTCCTCGCCGAACGCCGGACTGATCCGCATCCCGATGTCGAAGGACCTCCGCAGCATCTGCTCGGACAGCTCCTCGGGCAGCTCCTCCGCCGCCTCGATCTCCCGCAGCCGCAGCTTCGCCGCCTTCGCCGCCCGCACCGCGAGCTCCTTCTCGAATTCCTTCTCCCGCTCCGTGTCCGCCCGCACCCCCAGCCGCTTCACCAGCCACGGCAGGGTCAGCCCCTGCAGCACCAGCGTCGCGATGATCACCGAGAACGCGATGAACACGATCTCGTCCCGCTTGGGGAAGGGCTCCCCCGCACGGGTCGTGAGCGGAATGGCGAGCGCCAGCGCCACCGACGCCACCCCCCTCATCCCGGCCCACCACATGACGACCGTCTCCCGCCAGCTCATCGGGATGTCCTCGTCACGGTCCCGCTTCGCGTGCAGCCGCTGGGCCAGCGTGGCGGCCGGCACCAGCCACAGCAGTCGTACGACCACGACCACGCCCACGACCGCGGCCGCCTGACCGAGCAGCTCCCCCCACCGGCCGGACGCCGTCCGGGTCGCGCTGTACAGTTCGAGCCCGATCAGCCCGAACGCCACCCCGGTGACGAGCGTCTCGATGATCTCCCAGAAGGCGTGGCCGGCGAGCCGAGTCATCACGTCGTCGGGGTCGGCGGCGTACTCGGCGAGGAACAGCGCCGTGGTGAGGACCGCCAGCACGCCGGAGCCGTGCAGGTCCTCGGCGAGCACGTACGACGCGTAGGGCACGAGCAGGCTCAGCCCGATCTGCAGCGTCGCGTCCCCGAGGACGTCCAGCAGCTGGTTCGCGCCCCAGCCCAGCACGAGCCCCACGGCGACCGCGACCACGGCGGAGAGGACGAGGTCGAGGCCGGCCCGCCACGGGGAGAAGCTGCCGCTGACGACGGCGGCGATCGCCACGTGGTACAGCACGATGGCCGTGACGTCGTTGAACAGCCCCTCGCCCTCCAGGATCGACACCAGCCGGCGCGGCAGCCCGAGCTGGCCGGCGACGGCGGTGGCGGCGACCGGGTCGGGCGGCGCGATCAGCGCGCCCAGCGCCACGGCGGCGGCGATCGGCAGCCCGGGCACGATCGCGTGGGCCACCGCGGCCACGCAGAACGTGGTGACGAACACCAGGGCCACGGCCAGCAGGAAGATGGGCCGCTTGTTGGCCGCGAACTGCCGCCAGGAGGTGCGCCGTACGGCCGCGTACAGCAGCGGCGGGAGCAGCGCGGGCAGGATCAGCTCCGGCGGGATGTGCACGTTCGGCACGAAGTCGAGCACCGCCAGGACGATCCCGAGCAGCGTCATGAGCACCGGCGCCGGCAGCCCGAACCGGTCCCCGATCGGGACACTCAGCACGGCCCCGAGCAGCAGCACGAACAACAGGCCCAACTGATCCACGGCCGGTACTCCGGGAGTCGACGACGATCACACGGCGGGCCTCAAGCCTGCCATGTGACCTGCCGCACCGGCCCTTTCGGCGCCCCGGCTACAGTGCGCGCCGCATCGCCCGGTGCGGCATCCCCGCGTCCGGGAACTCCGGGCCGTACGCCTCGTAGCCCAGCCGCTCGTAGAAACCCAGCGCGTGCGTCTGGGCGTGCAGGTCGACCGCCGCGAGCCCACGCGCGCGTGCCGCCTCCTCGATGGCACGCACGAGCGCGACGCCCACGCCCAGTCCGCGCGCCTCCCGCGTGACCGCGAGCCGCCCCAGCGAGCCCACGGACGGATCCCCGCCGGTCTTGGCCGCGGCCTCCTCGCCGTACAGCAGCCGCCCGGTGCCGAGGGGCGTGCCGTCCTCGCGGACCGCCAGCACATGTACGGCGACGGCGTCGTACTCGTCGTACTCGAGGTCCTGCGGGACGCCCTGCTCGACGACGAAGACCTCCTTGCGCACCGTGAAGCACGCCTCGCGGTCGGCGAGGTCCTCGGCGACGCGCACCACGTAGGGGGCGCTCACCCGTAGGTCTCCTCGCGGACCTGGTCCAGGGCCTTCTGCAGGTCCTCCGGGTAGTCGCTCTCGAACTCGACCCACTCGCCGGTCCCCGGGTGCTCGAAACCGAGTCGTACGGCGTGCAGCCACTGGCGGAGCAGGTGGAGCCGCTTGGCCAGCGTCGGGTCGGCGCCGTAGGTCAGGTCGCCGACGCACGGGTGGCGGTGGGCGGCCATGTGGACGCGGATCTGGTGGGTGCGGCCCGTCTCCAGCTTCACGTCGAGCAGGGAGGCGGCGCGGAAGGCCTCGATGAGGTCGTAGTGGGTCACGGAGGGCTTGCCGTCGGCCGTGACCGCCCACTTGTAGTCGTGCTGGGGGTGGCGGCCGATGGGGGCGTCGATGGTGCCGCTGGTCGGGTCCGGGTGGCCCTGGACGAGCGTGTGGTAGCGCTTGTCGACCGTGCGCTCCTTGAACTGGCGCTTCAGCGACGTGTACGCGCGCTCGGACTTGGCGACCACCATCAGACCGGACGTGCCGACGTCGAGGCGGTGCACGATGCCCTGGCGCTCGGCGGCGCCGGAGGTGGAGATCCGGTAGCCGGCGGCGGCGAGGCCGCCGATGACGGTGGGACCGCTCCAGCCCGGCGACGGGTGGGCCGCGACGCCGACCGGCTTGACGATCACGACCACGTCATCGTCGTCGTAGACGATCTCCATGCCCTCGACCGGCTCGGCGACCACCTGGACGGGCGCGGGCGCCTGGGGCATCTCGACCTCGAGCCAGGCACCGCCGTGCACCCGCTCGGACTTGCCGACCACCGTGCCGTCGACCTGGACCTTGCCGGCCGCGGCCAGCTCCGCCGCCTTGGTGCGGGAGAAGCCGAACATGCGCGAGATGGCGGCGTCGACGCGCTCGCCCTCCAGGCCGTCGGGCACGGGCAGGGTACGGATCTCGGGAATCGTGCTCACCCGACGAGTATGACGGACGGGTCGGACAGCGCCGTCAGCGCCGTCAGTCCTTGTGGACGGTGCCGTCCGGGTCCAGGCCGCGGAAGGACAGCAGCACGATCAGGATGCCGCCGCACACGATCGCCGAGTCGGCCAGGTTGAACACCGCGAATCCCCGGGGCGCGATGAAGTCGACGACCTCGCCCTCGAAGACCCCCGGGGAACGGAAGATCCGGTCGGTGAGGTTGCCGAGCGCACCGCCGAGCAGCAGGCCGAGCGCGATCGCCCAGGGCAGGCTGTAGAGCTTGCGGGCCAGCCGGATGATCACCACGATCACGGCGGCCGCGATCACGGTGAAAATGATCGTGAAGGCCTGCCCGAAGCCGAAGGCCGCACCCGGGTTGCGGATGGCGTTGAGCTCCAGCCAGTCGTTGACGAGCGGGATCGGCGCGTGGTGCTCCAGCTTCGCGACCACGATCATCTTGCTGATCAGGTCGAGGGCGAACGCGAAGACGGCCACCGCGAACAGCACGGCGATCCGGCGCTTGCCCCGGGGGCGCGCGACCGCGGTCTCTCGCTCGCCCGCCCCGGACGCGCCGGCCGCTGCCGGCTTCTCGCCACTGTCGTCCGGGGTGTCCGGCGTACCGATGATGCGCTCCGCCTCTGCCACGTGAGTCCCTCAACCTAGGTGCCTGACTGGGCACGAGACTACGGCACGCCCCCGGCACCCCATGTGCTCAGGAGCGACGTTCCTGCTTCTGCTTGCACTCCACGCACAGTGTGGCCCGCGGGAAGGCCTGCATACGGGCCTTTCCGATGGGGTTGCCGCAGTTCTCGCACAGGCCGTAGGTGCCGGTGTCCAGCCGCTGGAGGGCACGCTCGGTCTGGACGAGCATCTCGCGCGCGTTGGCGGCCAGCGCCATCTCGTGCTCGCGCGTGATGTTCTTGGACCCGGTGTCCGCCTCGTCGTCGCCGGCACCGCCCCCGGAGTCCCTCATCAGGCCCACGAGGGACGCCTCGGACGAGCTGATCTCGGCGCGCAGCCGCTCCCCCTCGGACAGCAGCTCCGCGCGCGCCTCCTCGACCTCCTCCGGCGTCCACGGGTCCTCGCCCGGGCGCACCGCCAGCTCGCCGGGCTCCGCCGCCGCGCCGAGCCGGGCCTTGGGGACGGCGGTCTTCGCCGCCGTGGCCGTGCCAGGAGTCTTCTTCGCAACCACCGTCGTGGCTCCCGTCTGCTTCGCGGCCCTCGCCGCGCCCGCTTTCTTGGCCGTGCTCTTCTTGGCCGTGCTCTTGCTGGGAGTGCTTTTCCTGGGAGTGCTCTTCTTGGCGGGGGCCTTCGTGCCCCCGGCCTCTGCGCTCGCCGTCTTCTCCGCGGTCGCGGTCTTCTTCGCGTTCGCGCGCGTGGCGGCTGTCTTCTTGGCCGGTGCCTTGCTTTCGGCCGCCTTCTTTGCGGCGGTCTTCTTAGTGGTCTTCTTGGCCACCGTCCTCTTGGCGGCGGTCTTCTCGGCGGCCCGCTCCTTCGCTGCTCCCGCGGCTTCCTCCGTGGCCGCGGCCCCCTTCTTCGAAGGGGCCGCCTTTCCCGGCTCCGCGGCCCTCGTCGCAGCCGCCTTCGCCTTGGTCGTCTTCGCCGTCTTCGTGGTCTTCGTGGCCTTCGTCGCCTTGTTCGCCGCCGTACGCCCGTCGGCCACGCTGCTGCCGTTCACCCCGTCACCACCGACTTCCTTAGTGCCGACGGCCTTCCCCGCCGTGGCCCCGGCGGCAGCCGTCCGCACCGTCTTCGCCGGCGTCGCCGCATGCGCGGCCCGCCGCGCCGGCGTCCCCTGCGTGCTCTTCTTCCCCCCGGAACCCTTGGCCGCACCGCCGGAGGCAAGCACGCTCCCGGACCTGCCGGACGCCGACTGCTGTACGGCCGTCTTCTTCGCCACCATGGCCGCGGCCCCTTCACATTTTGTGATTTTGCTCGCGAATCGTGCTGGGACGATAAATCGACTTGCGGCTCGCGGCAACGGGGCACGCGGTCCGATTCGCCGTCCCTCGCCCCCCGAGCAGCAAACCTTCATGCGTTGTGCCCAGCTCCCCGCCGGGTAATCCGCCGAGCCGGGCATCCCTGGGTGCGAACACCCGTACCCCGCCATTCGGGTCATCTCACCACCGGCCGGGCGGCGGCTTCAGACCCGCCTGCCCCCGTACGAAAAACCGGTCGGCCGCTGTCCCCGGGGCGCCGTACACTGGGCTGAGCGAAAAGCGTGGATGGGGACGAGTAGCGACGTACGCAGCCCAGAGCGACCCGGGGACGGTGGAAGCCCGGGGGCGAGCGCGACGTGAAGATCACCCCTGAGCCGCCGGAGGAAAGCCCGCGGAGGGCGAGTAGAACCGGCATCGCGACCCCAATGAGGGGGCTCACCGGCGCGCAGGGCGCATGGTGAGCCAAGGAGGGTGGTACCGCGGGAGCGCGCCGCACGGCGTACGTAGCACATACGGCTCTCGTCCCTCCGACGGAAGGCAGCAAGTCCGTTGGAGGAAGCTCGCTGATGACAGCGCCGACGTACCGCCAGGTACCCGCCCAGGTCGATCTGCCCGCACTCGAGCACGCGGTGCTCGACTTCTGGCGCGAGCAGAAGATCTTCGCCAAGAGTCTGGAGCAGTCCGAGGGCCGCCCGGAGTGGGTGTTCTACGAGGGCCCGCCCACCGCCAACGGCATGCCCGGCGCCCACCACATCGAGGCGCGCGTCTTCAAGGACGTCTTCCCCCGTTTCCGCACCATGCGCGGCTACCACGTGGGCCGCAAGGCCGGCTGGGACTGCCACGGCCTGCCGGTGGAGCTGGCGGTCGAGAAGGAGCTGGGCTTCAGCGGCAAGCAGGACATCGAGGCGTACGGCATCGCCGAGTTCAACGCCAAGTGCCGTGAGTCCGTGCTGCGCCACACCGACGCGTTCGCCGCGCTCACGACCCGCATGGGCTACTGGACCGACCTCGAAGACCCGTACCGCACGATGGACCCCGAGTACATCGAGTCGGTCTGGTGGTCGCTGAAGGAGATCTTCGGCAAGGGCCTTCTCGTCCAGGACCACCGCGTCGCCCCCTGGTGCCCGCGCTGCGGCACCGGCCTGTCCGACCACGAGCTGGCGCAGGGCTACGAGACGGTCGTCGACCCGTCCGTGTACGTCCGCTTCCCGCTGACCTCCGGCCCGCTCGCCGGCGAGGCCTCGCTGCTGGTGTGGACGACGACCCCCTGGACCCTGGTCTCCAACACCGCCGTCGCCGCGCACCCCGACGTCACCTACGTCGTCGCGACCGACGGCGAGGAGAAGATCGTCGTCGCCGAGCCGCTCGTCGAGAAGGCGCTCGGCGAGGGCTGGGAGACCACCGGTCAGTCCTTCACCGGCGCCGAGATGGAGCGCTGGACGTACCAGCGTCCCTTCGAGCTCGTCGAGTTCCCCGAGCCGGCCCACTTCGTGGTGAACGCCGACTACGTCACGACCGAGGACGGTACGGGTCTGGTCCACCAGGCGCCCGCCTTCGGTGAGGACGACCTCAAGGTCTGCCGCTCCTACGGCCTGCCGGTCGTGAACCCGGTCCGCCCCGACGGCACCTTCGAGGAGGACGTCCCGCTGGTCGGCGGCGTCTTCTTCAAGAAGGCCGACGAGCAGCTCACCGCGGACCTCGACGCCCGCGGCCTGCTCTTCCGGCACCTGGCGTACGAGCACAGCTACCCGCACTGCTGGCGCTGCCACACCGCGCTGCTCTACTACGCGCAGCCGTCCTGGTACATCCGCACCACGGCCGTCAAGGACCGGATGATCGCGGAGAACGAGGGCACCAACTGGTTCCCGGAGACGGTCAAGCACGGCCGGTTCGGCGACTGGCTGACCAACAACGTCGACTGGGCGCTGTCCCGCAACCGCTACTGGGGCACCCCGCTGCCGATCTGGCGCTGCGAGGAGGACCACCTCACCGTCGTCGGCTCGCGCGCGGAGCTCTCCGAGCTGACCGGCACGGACCAGTCCCAGCTGGACCCGCACCGCCCGTTCATCGACGAGGTCACGTTCCCGTGCCCCGAGTGCGGCAAGACGGCCACGCGCGTGCCGGAGGTCATCGACGCCTGGTACGACTCGGGTTCGATGCCGTTCGCGCAGTGGGGCTACCCGCACAAGAACAAGGAGCTGTTCGAGAGCCGCTACCCGGCGCAGTTCATCTCCGAGGCGATCGACCAGACCCGCGGCTGGTTCTACACGCTGATGGCCGTCGGCACGCTCGTCTTCGACGAGTCGTCGTACGAGAACGTCGTCTGCCTGGGCCACATCCTCGCCGAGGACGGCCGCAAGATGTCCAAGCACCTGGGCAACACCCTGGAGCCGATCCCGCTGATGGACCGGCACGGCGCGGACGCGGTGCGCTGGTTCATGGCGGCCGGCGGCTCACCCTGGGCGGCCCGCCGCGTCGGCCACGGCACGATCCAGGAGGTCGTCCGCAAGACGCTGCTGACGTACTGGAACACGGTCGCCTTCCAGGCGCTGTACGCCCGTACCTCGAACTGGGCGCCGTCCGCGGCGGACCCGGCCCCGGCCGACCGCCCGGTCCTGGACCGCTGGCTGCTGTCGGAGCTGCACGCGCTCACCGACCAGGTGACGCAGGCCCTGGACGCGTACGACACCCAGCGCGCCGGCAAGCTCCTGTCGGCGTTCGTCGACGACCTGTCCAACTGGTACGTCCGCCGCTCGCGCCGCCGCTTCTGGCAGGGCGACAAGGCCGCGCTGCGCACGCTGCACGAGGTCGTCGAGACGGTCACGAAGCTGATGGCGCCGATCACCCCGTTCATCACCGAGCGGGTGTGGCAGGACCTGATCGTGCCGGTCACCCCGGGCGCGCCCGAGTCGGTGCACCTGGCGGCCTGGCCGGAGGCGGACCTGTCCGCGATCGACCCGGAGCTGTCGCGGCAGATGGTCCTGGTCCGCCGCCTGGTGGAGCTCGGCCGTGCCACGCGCGCGGAGTCGGGCGTCAAGACCCGCCAGCCGCTGTCGCGCGCCCTGGTGGCGGGCGCGGGCTTCGAGACCCTCGACCCCGAGCTGCACACGCAGATCACCGAGGAGCTGAACGTCAGCTCCCTGGCCTCGCTCTCCGAGGTCGGCGGCTCGCTGGTGGACACGACCGCCAAGGCCAACTTCCGCGCGCTGGGCAAGCGGTTCGGCAAGCGCGTCCAGGACGTGGCCAAGGCCGTCGCGAACGCCGACGCGGCCGCGCTGTCCCTCGCCCTGCGCGAGGGCACGGCCTCGGTGGAGGTCGACGGCGAGACGATCTCCCTCGCCCCCGACGAGGTGATCATCACGGAGACCCCGCGCGAGGGCTGGTCGGTGGCCTCGGACTCCGGCGCGACCGTCGCGCTGGACCTGGAGATCACCGAGGAGCTGCGCCAGGCGGGCCTCGCCCGTGACGCGATCCGTCTGATCCAGGAGGCCCGCAAGAACAGCGGCCTCGATGTGGCCGACCGCATCGCGCTGCGCTGGACGTCCACGGACCCGGCGGTCATCGCGGCCCTGAGCGAGCACGCGGCCCTGATCGCCGACGAGGTCCTCGCCACGGACTTCGCCCAGGGCGAGGCGGACGACGCCTACGGCGAGCCGTTCACCGACGAGGGCCTGTCCCTGACGTTCCGCCTGCGCAAGGCGTAACCGGGAGCCGGCCGGGTAGACGAAGGCCCGGGGCCACCGAGAAGAATCTCGGCGGACCCGGGCCTTCGGCGTGGTGTACGTCGGACAGGTCCCCCAGAAACGAACAGATGCCGTAAACAGCTACGGCACCACTGCAACCGCTCATAGGGCAGGAAACGCAAGAAAAACCGTGAACGCGCGTAGCGCAAGGGCGGGGCCCCGGACCGGAATCCGGGGCCCCGCCCTGTGAACGCTGCCGACGCCTACGGCGTACTACTGGCTGTCAGGCCACAACATGGCCCTCGGGCCGGTCAGTTGTCGTCCTCGTCGATGAGGAATCCGCGCATCGGCGAGGGTGCCTGCCCCATCGGGGACGGGCCCTGCGGACGGACGGGAGCCATCGGCTGGGTCATCGCCGGGGACATCTGCTGCTGACCGCCGCCGTAGGACGGGGCGGACGGAGCAGGGGCACCGCCCATCGTCTGGTTGCCGCCGCCGTAGGACGGGGCACCCGCGCCGGCCGGGGCCATGGAGGGCGCCGGGGACGGCGGGAGGGACGCGGTGGCCGGGGTGCGCGGCGGAGCCAGAGAGTCGTCGGACTGGGCCTCCAGCTGACGCATCTGCGACTCCAGGTACGACTTCAGGCGGGTGCGGTACTCGCGCTCGAAGCCGCGCAGGTCCTCGACCTTGCGCTCCAGCGTGGCGCGCGCGGACTCCAGGGAGCCCATGGCCACGCGGTGCTTCTCCTGCGCGTCCCGCTCCAGGGCGTCGGCCTTGGCACGGGCGTCACGCTCGAGACCCTCGGCGCGGCTGCGGGCCTCGCCGACGATCTTGTTGGCCTCGGAGCGGGCCTCGGCGATCGCCTGGTCGGCGGTCTGCTGGGCCAGCGAGAGGACACGCGCGGCGCTGTCGCCACCGGGACCCTGACCGGGACCACCGGGGCCACCAGGACCACCGGGGCCGCCCATCGGGCCACCCATGGGACCGCCCATCGGGCCACCCATCTGCTGCTGCATGGGCGGCTGACCACCCATCGGGCCCTGACCCATCGGGCCCTGACCCATCGGACCCGGACCCTGACCCATCGGGCCGGGGCCCTGCGGACCGCCCTGACCGCCGGGACCGGCAGGCAGCTGCGGGGCACCGCTCGGCAGCTGGGGCGGGCCACCCATGGGGCCACCCATCTGCTGCTGCGGCGGGCCCGATATGCCGGCGGGCACCGGAGCGCCGGGGCCTCGCATGCCCTGCTGCGGCATACCACCCTGCTGCGGCATACCACCCTGCTGCGGCATGCCACCCTGCTGCTGCGGCGGGCCGTCCTGCTGCTCCGGGGGCTTGCGCATGTTCTGCTGGTTCTGGGCAGCCGCGCGCGTGGCAGCGGCCAGCTTGGCGCGCAGGTCCTCGTTCTCGCGGAGCAGGCGGGTCAGCTCGGCTTCGACCTCGTCGAGGAAGGCATCGACCTCGTCCTCGTCATAGCCTTCTCGGAGGCGGACGGTCGTGAACTGCTTGTTCCGCACGTCCTCGGGGGTCAACGGCATCTCTTCACCTCAACGTAGTCGTCGGCATCGGCAAGACGGTAGTTCACATCGCTCACAGCCGGCTCACGATCGAGATCAGGATGTAGACGATGATCATCAGCACGAAGAAGGACAGATCGAGCGCCACGCCCCCGAGACGCAGCGGCGGAATGAACCGCCGCAGAAGCTTGAGCGGTGGATCGGTGACAGTGTAGGTGGCCTCCAGAACGACCACCATCGCCTTGCCGGGTTGCCACGAGCGGGCGAACTGGAAGACATAGTCCATGACCAGCCGGAAGATAAGCACGATGAGGAACACCATCAGCGCGATGTAGATCACCTGCGCGAACACGCTCATGGCCTGTTCTTCCCTCTCCCCTGTGCGGTACTGCGTCTACCGGTCCTGCGTCTCAGCTCTGGTTGAAGAACCCGCCCTCTGCGATGCGGGCCTTGTCCTCCGCCGTGACATCGACGTTAGCAGGCGACAACAGGAACACCTTCTGCGTCACCCGCTCGATGCTGCCGTGAAGACCGAACACCAAACCGGCCGCAAAGTCGACAAGTCGCTTCGCGTCCGTGTCATCCATCTCGGTCAGATTCATGATCACCGGAGTGCCTTCACGGAAGTGTTCCCCGATGGTACGGGCCTCGTTGTAGGTCCGGGGGTGAAGCGTGGTGATCCGGTAAGGCTCTCGTTCCGACACGACCTTGGGCATGATCACCGGCGCGTTCTTCTCCAGGGACTGACGTTCTTGTGTGATGGACGACACGGGAGCGATGCGCGCCGGGCGCCCGGATTCCGCGGCTAGCGAAGCCGAGTGGGAGACCGGCTCGCGCGGCGCCGGAGGCTGCACCACTCTTACCGGATCGTCCCTTTGGGACTGATGTGCACCGTGTGACTGGTGTGACGGTTCATGCCGCCGATGGTCACGCTCGGGCTCCGGGTCGAGCTCGGGCTCGAAGTCGTCATCGGGGTCGAACCCCCGGCCGTCGTACCCATCGTCCTCCACGAGGCCGAGGTAGACCGCCATCTTGCGCATCGCGCCGGCCATGCTCTGAGTCCTCCGCTCTGTGGTGGATCGGGTGACGATTGCCAAGTGCCCGCGATCCACGGGGTCGTTGTGTCCGCTTTACAGCGACATTGACCATATTTTCTGCTGTGGTCCGACTTCTTGGCGACGTTACCCGAGCCTGGGGCGGACTCCGAGTACCGCGGTGCCGACGCGTACATGTGTCGCTCCGGCCGCCACAGCCTGCTCGAGGTCCACGCTCATCCCTGCCGAGACCATGTTCGCAGCCGGATGGGCTCGGCGCAGGTCGGTCGACAAATCCATCATCCGCTCGAACGCCGCCTGTTGACGCCCCGCGTACTCCCCGGTGAGCGGAGCGACGGTCATCAGCCCGTCGAGCCGCAACCCCGGAGCGTCGGCGACGAGGGCGGCCAACTCCTCGATTCCGCCGGGGGCCACGCCACCCCGCTCGCCTCGCCCGCTCGCCCCCGCGTCCAACGCGACCTGGAGGAGGCACCCCACCTCGCGCCCGGCCCGCACCGCTTCCTTCGACAGAGCCGTAACGAGCTTGGGCCGGTCGACAGACTGCACGAAATCCGCGTAACCGACCACAGATCGCACCTTGTTGGTCTGCAATTGACCGACAAAATGCCAACTCAAGGGAAGATCCGAACACTCGGCGGCCTTGGGAGCCGCGTCCTGGTCGCGGTTCTCGGCGACATGACGCACACCAAGTTCCGACAGGATTCGCACATCGCTCGCCGGATAAGTCTTGGTGACCACGATCAGGGTCACCTCTTCCCGCTTGCGCCCGGCGGCCGCGCAGGCGGCGGCGATGCGCTCCTCCACTTTCGCCAGGTTTGCGGCGAGTTCAGCCCTACGTTCCGTCATGCCCCATCAGTCCAGCCACACATAGCCCGCGAGCCGCCCGGTGGTGCGGTCGCGGCGGTACGAGAAGTGATCGCCCGACTCCAGCGTGCACACCGGCGACTGCTCCCGGTCGTGCACCCCGAGCCGTTCGAGCTGCGCGTGCACTCCGGCACTCACGTCGACCGCCGGAGTACCCCAACTCGTTTCGCAATGCGCCGCCGGTTCCACCGCGGCCACCTCGGCGCGCATCGCCTCCGGCACCTCGTAGCACCGGCCGCAGACGGCGGGCCCGGTGCGGGCGACGATGCGGGCCGGGTCCGCGCCCAGCTCCGTCATCGCGCGTACGGCTGCGGGGACGACCCCGGCGACCATCCCGGGCCGCCCGGCGTGGGCCGCGGCCACGACCCCGGCGACGGGGTCGGCGAGCAGCACCGGGGTGCAGTCCGCGGTGAGGACGGCGAGCGCAAGCCCGCGTCGCGCGGTGACGATCGCGTCGACCTCCGGCACCGGTGCGGAGCCCCAGGGGCCGTCCACGACCGCGACGTCCGCCGAGTGCACCTGGTTCATCCAGACCACGTCCGCCGGGTCGATACCCAGGGACTTGGCGGCCAGTTCACGGTTGGTCCGTACGGCGTCGGGGTCGTCGCCGACCGCTCCGCCGAGGTTGAGCTCCTCGTACGGAACGGCGCTCACCCCGCCCCACCTGTCGGTGAAGGCGAAGTGCGCGCCGTTCACGGTGTCGCGCTGTCCTATCACTTCAGGAAGTCCGGCACGTCCAGTTCCTCTGCCGCGCTGTCCGAGTAGGTCCGGGACGGCGGGACCGGAGGCGCGACCACCGGGGTCTCGGGCACCGGCGCCGGAGCGGGCTCCGGCTCCTCCTTCGGGGTCACGCTGCCGAGCGAGCCGAAGGAGGGGCGGCTCTCGGACTGCCGTACCGGAGCGGGCTCTTCACGGCGGGCCGAGGAGGACGACGTAGAGCCGGCGCTGTCCCGGCGGGACGGCGGCTGGCCGCCGTCGAAGCCGGCCGCGATCACGGTGACCCGGACTTCGTCGCCGAGGGCGTCGTCGATGACCGCGCCGAAGATGATGTTGGCCTCGGGGTGGGCGGCCTCGCTGACCAGCTGGGCGGCCTCGTTGATCTCGAACAGGCCGAGGTCCGAGCCGCCGGAGATGGAGAGCAGCACACCGCGGGCGCCGTCGATGGAGGCTTCGAGCAGCGGAGAGGAGATCGCCATCTCGGCCGCCGCCACCGCGCGGTCGTCGCCGCGGGCCGAGCCGATGCCCATGAGGGCCGAACCGGCCTCGGACATCACGGACTTGACGTCGGCGAAGTCGAGGTTGATCAGGCCGGGCGTGGTGATGAGGTCGGTGATGCCCTGGACACCGGAGAGCAGCACCTGGTCCGCGGACTTGAAGGCGTCCAGGACCGAGACCTGGCGGTCCGAGATGGACAGCAGCCGGTCGTTCGGGATGACGATGAGGGTGTCGACCTCTTCGCGGAGTTCGGCGATGCCGTCCTCGGCCTGGTTCGCGCGGCGCCGTCCCTCGAAGGTGAACGGGCGCGTGACCACGCCGATGGTGAGAGCGCCCAGGGAGCGGGCGATGTTGGCCACGACGGGGGCGCCGCCGGTGCCGGTGCCGCCGCCTTCACCGGCCGTCACGAAGACCATGTCGGCCCCCTTGAGGACCTCCTCGATCTCCTCGCGGTGGTCCTCGGCGGCCTTGCGGCCGACGGCCGGGTTGGCGCCGGCGCCGAGTCCGCGCGTCAGTTCGCGGCCGACGTCGAGCTTGACGTCGGCGTCGCTCATCAACAGCGCCTGCGCGTCCGTGTTGATGGCGATGAACTCGACACCCTTGAGACCGACCTCGATCATCCGGTTGATGGCATTGACACCACCGCCGCCGACACCGATGACTTTGATGACTGCGAGGTAGTTCTGCGGTGCTGCCACGTCGAAGGCCTCTCGCCTCGAGTTACGTGTCGGCGTCTCGCGACGCTGCCGCGATCCGACGACTGATGCCGAATGGGACGGTCCGAGGGCCGACCCAAACCCTAACGCTGAAGTTTAGGGTTACCAGTGTGTCTGTTCCTTGGACTCTTCCGAACAGGACACTAAGTCGACAAGTGGCGCGCGTTCAACGAACACGCCGAACCTCCCGTTTTTCTTTTCACCCTATGTGATCAGCCGTAGCGGTGCTCAACCAGGGTGCTGGCCTGCGTGAATGTGCGTCAACTCCCCGATGACGCAGGGGCGGAGGGGACGCTGACGTCGAAGTGCCGTGCGTTTGAAGCTGCTTTCATGAGAGCGGTGAGCGCACGCGCCTTCGCTCGGCCGTTCTCGCTGCTCCCCCACGCGACACTGCGGCCGTCGCTCAACTCCAACGAGATGGCGTCGTACGAACGGACCTTGACGGTCCGGGTGTCCCGCGCGACGGCGGCCGGAATGACGCGGGCGACCCGCACGGCCTCGCGCGTGAGGCGGTCCGTTCCGAAGCGCCGCAGGCTCGCGGAGGCCGAACTCGACCGGGAAACCGTCAATTCGAGTACGGGAACGCGCCCTGGGGCGTTCGAAACGGTGGCGAACCGGACGCCCTCGTCGTCCACTTCGACGAACCCGCCGTCCTTGCGGAGCAGGAGGACCGGGGTCCGCTCGGTCACCTCCAGCCCGATGGTGTGCGGCCAGGAGCGAACGACGTCGACCCTGTCAATTCGGGCCAGTTTCCGGCGGAGTCGGGCCTCGATCGCGCCGGTGTCGAGGGAGACCAGCGGCTCCCCGACCGGCACGTCGGCGGCCTCGCGGACCTGAGCGGGCGTCAACGCACGGGTCCCGGACACGGATACGTACTCCGCGCGCAGCCACGTGGAGCCGTACAACGCCCATACGCAACCGGCGCCGAGGAGCACCACGGTGGCGGCCAGGATGACGATCGTACGAAGGCGGGGCGCGCGCCATTTCGGGACGAGCGGCGGGCCGGACGACTCCTGTCGTGCTTCGTCGCGCTCGGCAACAGTCGGTCCGGCCACGCTGATCGCCCTTTCGTCATACGGTCCTAACGGCGCGAGGCCATCGCCTCGTACACCATGCCGACGAGCAGGTCGTCGGCGTCCCGGCGGCCGAACTCGCCCGCGGCGCGGGACATCTCGTACAGCCGGTGCGGATCAGCGAGCACGGGAAGGACGTTCTGCTGCACCCACTCCGGCGTGAGGTCCGCGTCGTCGACGAGGAGGCCGCCGCCGGCCTTGACCACCGGCTGGGCGTTGAGCCGCTGTTCGCCGTTGCCGATGGGCAGCGGGACGTAGGCGGCCGGAAGCCCGACGGCGGAGAGTTCGGCGACGGTCATCGCGCCGGCGCGGCAGAGCATCATGTCGGCCGCGGCGTACGCGAGGTCCATCCGGTCCAGGTAACTTACCGGGATGTACGGGGGCATTCCCGGCATCTGGTGCACCTGGGGCAGTTCGTTCTTCGGGCCGACCGCGTGCAGGACCTGGATGCCGGACTGCTGGAGCCAGGGCGCGACCTGCTGGGTCACCTCGTTGAGGCGGCGGGCGCCCTGCGAGCCGCCCGAGACGAGCAGCGTGGGCAGGTTGGGGTCGAGGCCGAAGTAGTGCCGGGCCTCGGGGCGCAGCGCCGCGCGGTCCAACGTGGCGATGGAGCGGCGCAGCGGGATACCGATGTAGCGGGCGTCACGCAGCTTGCTGTCGGGTGTGGAGACCGCGACGCGGGCGGCGTAGCGCGAGCCGATCTTGTTGGCCAGGCCCGGGCGCGCGTTGGCCTCGTGGATCACGATCGGCACACCGAGCCGCTTGGCGGCCAGGTAGGCGGGCAGCGCGACGTAGCCGCCGAAGCCGACCACGCAGTCCGCCTTGGTGCGCTCCAGGATCTCCTCGGTCGCCTTGATCGTGCCGCGCAGCCGGCCCGGGACGGTGATCAGCTCGGGCGTGGGCTTGCGCGGCAGCGGGACCGCCGGGATCAGCGCGAGCTCGTAGCCGCGCTCGGGGACGAGCCGGGTCTCCAGGCCCCGCTCCGTGCCCAGGGCCGTGATCCCCATGGTCGGGTCCTGCCTGCGCAGGGCGTCCGCGAGGGCGAGCGCGGGCTCGATGTGGCCCGCGGTACCCCCGCCGGCGAGTACGACATGCACCGAAATTCACCGCTCTCTGGACGAACGCGCCACCGAGGCGCGCCGTCGCATCGTGTTCCATCTCCGAGGCCCAGTGCGGCCCCCGGCACTCCGCTTTCTACCAAAGCGAGGTTGCCGCATCGCAAGCGCCGCCCGCGCAGCGGGCTCGTCGCGCGCGAACGCGATCAGCAGCCCGATGGCGAACATGGTCGGCAGCAGGGCGGACCCTCCGTAGGAGAACAGCGGGAGGGGGACGCCGGCGATCGGCAGCAGACCGAGCACCGCACCGATGTTGATCACCGCCTGGGCGGTGATCCAGGTGGTCACGCCTCCCGCGGCGTACCTCACGAAGGGGTCCTCCGTGCGTCCGGCCACGCGGATACCCGCATAGCCTAGAGCCGCGAAGAGGGCGAGGACCGACAGCGTCCCCGCCAGGCCCAGTTCCTCACCGGTGACGGCGAAGATGAAGTCGGTGTGGGCTTCGGGGAGTTGACCCCATTTTTCCACGCTCGCACCGAGCCCGGATCCGAAGAGTCCGCCGGAGGCCAGCGCATAGATCCCGTGCACGGCCTGCCAGCAGTCAGTGGCCCCGGAGCGCGGCTCGGTGGCGCCGATGCAGGCGAGCCGGGCCATGCGGTTCGGGCTGGTTTTGATAAGGATCACACCGATCGCGGCGGCGATCGACAGCACGGCGACGAACAGCCGGGTCGGCGCCCCCGCGAGCCACAGCAGCCCGAACAGGATCGCCGTGAGAATGATCGCGGTGCCCATGTCGCCGCCGAGCATGATCAGCCCGAGCAGCAGGAAGGCGACCGGGACCAGCGGCACCAGCATGTGCTTCCACTGGGCCAGCAGCTTCTTGTCCTGCTTGCGCGCGATCAGGTCCGCTCCCCACAGCACCAGCGCGAGCTTGCCGAACTCGCTGGGCTGGATCTGGAAGGAGCCGCCGAGCGAGATCCAGTTCTGGTTGCCGTTGACCGCCAGCCCTATCCCCGGCACCTGCACCAGGGCCATCAGGAAGACGGCACCGGCGAGGATCGGGTAGGCCAGCGCCCGGTGCAGCTTCACCGGCATGCGGGAGGCCGTGAACAGCAGCCCGCCGCCGATCACGGCGGCCAGGAACTGCTTACGGAAGAAGTACGACCCCGGCAGCGACAGCTGGAGCGCGGTGATCTGGGAGGCCGAGTAGACCATCACCAGGCCGAGCACGGTGATCAGCAGGCTGCCGCCGAGGATCAGGTAGTACGCGGTCAGCGGCCGGTCCCAGGCCCTCCGCGCGCTCGTGCAGAACCGTCGTACGGCATGGTCGCGCGGGACACGCAAGGCCGCGGGCCGCCGGGACGCCCGCTGAACCGGTGGACGGCCCGTACGGCTATCGGTCATCCCCGGCCCCCGACCGGCCACCGGCGGGCGACCGCCGACCCACCCTGAGCCACATCCGAGTCACGTGTCCCTTCAAGGGTCAGGGTCCCGAGGTACCCGTCTTGGCCGAGACCCGCCGTCAGGCGCCCGCGCCGAGCTCGCGCACCGCCTGCGCGAACGCGTCACCGCGCTTGTTGTAGTTGGTGAACATGTCCATGGAAGCGCAGGCCGGGGCGAGCAGCACCGTGTCGCCGGGCTGCGCGAGCCGCGCCGCCTCCTGGACCGCCTGGAGCATCGCCCCAGTGTCGGTCCGGTCGAGGTCGACGACGGGTACTTCCGGCGCGTGTCGCGCGAGGGCTTCGCGGATGAGCGCGCGGTCGGCGCCGATGAGGACCACGCCCCGAAGGCGCTTGGCCGACGTGGCGACCAGCTCGTCGAAGTCCGCGCCCTTGGCGAGTCCGCCCGCGATCCAGACGATCGACTCGTACGCCGCCAACGAGGCTTCCGCCGCGTGGGTGTTGGTGGCCTTGGAGTCGTCGACGTAGGCCACCCCGTCCACGTCGGCGACGTGGGCGATGCGGTGGGCGTCCGGGGTGAAGTTCCGCAGACCGTCGCGTACGGCCTCGGCGGGCACCCCGAAGGAGCGCGCGAGGGCTGCCGCGGCAAGGGCGTTGGCGATGTTGTGCGGGGCGGGCGGGTTGACGTCGGAGACCTCGGCGAGCGCCGCCGCGTTCTTCTGCCGGTTCTCGACGAAGGCGCGGTCGACCAGGATGTCGTCCACGACGCCGAGTTGGGAGGGCGCGGGCGGGCCCAGGGTGAACCCGATGGCCCGGCAGCCCTCCTCGACGTCCGCCTCGCGCACCAGGTCCTCGGTGAGCCTGTCGGCCACGTTGTAGACGCAGGCGACCCGATTGCCCTCGTAGATACGGCCCTTGTCGGCGGCGTAAGCCTCCATGGAGCCGTGCCAGTCGAGGTGGTCCGGGGCGAGGTTGAGGACGGCCGCCGAGTAGGCGCGCAGCGAGGGCGCCCAGTGGAGCTGGTAGCTGGAGAGCTCGACCGCGAGGACGTCGTACTTCTCGTCGCCGAGGACCGCGTCCAGCAGGGAGACGCCGATGTTGCCGACGGCGGCCGTGCGCAGGCCCGCCGCCTTCAGCATGGAGGCGAGCATCTGGACGGTCGTGGTCTTGCCGTTGGTGCCCGTGACGCACAGCCAGGGCGCCGCGTCCGGGCCGCGCAGCCGCCAGGCCAGCTCGACGTCGCCCCAGATGGGGACGCCAGCCTGCTCGGCGGCCGCGAACAGCGGCTTGTCCGGCTGCCAGCCGGGCGCGGTGACGATCAGCTCGGTGCCTTCGGGCAGGGTCGCCCCGTCGCCGAGGCGGACGGTGATCCCGAGGGCCTCCAGCTCGGCGGCCTGCGCCCGGGCGCGCTCGTCGTCGCCGTCGTTGACGACGGTGACGATCGCGCCGAGGCCGCTGAGGACCTTGGCCGCCGGGACACCGGAGACGCCGAGTCCGGCGACGGTGACGTGCTTGCCCTGGAATTCGGAAGGCACCGAGTCGGTCACTTGTCTGCTGCCCATCCCGCGTAGAAGAGACCCAGTCCGACGATGACACAGATGCCCTGAATGATCCAGAATCGGACCACGACGAGAACTTCTGACCAGCCCTTGAGTTCGAAGTGGTGCTGGAGTGGCGCCATCCGGAAGACGCGCTTGCCGGTGAGCCGGAACGAGCCGACCTGGATGACCACCGACATGGTGATGAGGACGAACAGGCCGCCGAGGATGGCCATCAGCAGCTCCGTACGGGAGCAGATGGCCAGACCGGCGAGCACACCGCCGAGGGCGAGCGAGCCCGTGTCACCCATGAAGATCTTCGCCGGCGAGGTGTTCCACCACAGGAAGCCCAGGCAGGCGCCCATCAGCGCGGAGGAGACCACCGCGAGGTCGAGCGGGTCGCGCACCTCGTAGCAGGCGGCCGGGTTGGTCAGCGTCATCGCGTTGGCGCAGGACTCCTGGAACTGCCACACGCCGATGAAGGTGTACGCGCCGAAGACGAGGACGGAGGCGCCGGTGGCCAGGCCGTCCAGACCGTCGGTGAGGTTCACGCCGTTCGACATCGCGAGGATCATGAACAGCGCCCAGACCACGAACAGCACCGGGCCGATCGTCCAGCCGAAGTCCGTGATGAACGAGAGCTTCGTCGAGGCGGGCGTGTTGCCGCGCGCGTCGGCGAACTGCAGGGAGAGCACCGCGAAGGCGATGCCGACGATCAGCTGGCCGGCCATCTTCGCCTTGGCCCGCAGACCCAGCGAACGCCGCTTGACGATCTTGATGTAGTCGTCGAGGAAGCCGACCAGGCCCATGCCGAACATCAGGCCGAGCACCAGCAGGCCGGAGAAGGTGGGCGGATAGCCCGTGATCACCTTGGACAGGAAGTACGCGGCGATCGTCGCCAGTATGAAGGCGATGCCACCCATGGTCGGCGTACCGCGCTTGCTGGCGTGCTCGCGCGGGCCGTCGTCGCGGATGTACTGGCCGTAGCCCTTGCGGGCGAGGAGCTTGATCAGCAACGGGGTGCCGACAAGGCTCAGGAAGAGACCAATGACTCCTGCGAACAGGATCTGCTTCATCATCGGGCAGCGACCTCACCCTCGGCACCGGCCGCAAGCAGCGCCTGGGCGACGCTCTCCAGGCCGACCGAACGGGACGCCTTCACGAGTACGACGTCTCCCGGGCGCAACTCGCTGCTCAACAGGTCGACCGCCGCCTGTGCGTCGGACACGTGCACCGACTCCTCACCCCACGAACCCTCGTTATATGCGCCCAGTTGCAGCCAGGAGGCTTCCCTGCCCCCGACCGCGACGAGCTTGCTGACGTTGAGCCGGACGGCGAGCCGTCCGACCGCGTCGTGCTCGGCGAGTGACTCGTCACCGAGCTCGGCCATCTTGCCGAGCACCGCCCAGGTCCGCCGTCCGTTGCCCATGGCCGCGAGCGCGCGCAGGGCGGCTCGCATGGACTCGGGGTTGGCGTTGTAGGCGTCGTTGACGATGGTCACGCCGTCCGGGCGCTCGGTGACCTCCATCCGCCAGCGGGAGAGGGAGCCCGCCTCCGAGAGCGCGGTGGCGATCTCGTTCGCGGACATGCCCAGCTCATGGGCGACGGCGGCCGCGGCGAGCGCGTTCGACACGTGGTGCTCACCGTACAGGCGCATGGTCACATCGCTTGCACCGGAGGGTGTGTGAAGCCTGAACGAGGGCTGTCCACTGTCCGTGAGTCGCACGTTCTCGGCCCGTACGTCCGCTTCGGCCGACTCTCCGAAAAGGACCACCTTCGCCTTGGTACGGGAGGCCATGGCGCGGACCAGCGGGTCGTCGGCGTTGAGGATCGCGGCGCCGTCCTCGGGCAGGCTCTCCACGAGCTCGCCCTTGGCCTCGGCGATCTGCTCGCGGCCGCCGAACTCGCCGATGTGGGCGGTGCCGACGTTGAGCACGAGGCCGATCCTCGGCGGGGTGAGGCCGGCGAGGTAACGGATGTGGCCGACTCCGCGCGCACCCATCTCCAGCACGAGGAACTTCGTCTCCTCGGTGGCGGACAGGGCGGTCAGCGGCAGTCCGATCTCGTTGTTGAGCGAGCCGGGCGTGAACACGGTCGGCGCCTTGCGCTGGAGCACCTGGGCGATGAGGTCCTTGGTGCTGGTCTTGCCCGCGGAGCCGGTGAGGCCCACGAGGGTCGCGCCGAGGCGGGTCACGACATGCCGGGCGAGGGCACCCAGCGCGGCCTGGACGTCCTCGACCACGATCGCGGGCACGCCGACGGGACGCGACGCCAGTACGGCGACCGCGCCCGCCCGGGTGACCTGCGGTGCGAAGTCGTGGCCGTCCACGCGCTCGCCGGCGAAGGCGACGAAGAGGCTGCCGGGCTCCGCTTCACGGGAGTCCCGGACGACCGGTCCGGTGACCTGGACGGACGGATCCGGTATGTCGTACGTCTGCCCGCCGACGACTGCTGCGATCTCGGCGAGGGAGAGGGCGATCACAAGTTCATCCCTGGGTCTTCTGGATAGCTTCGCGGAGCACTTGGCGGTCGTCGAAGGGACGGACCACTCCGGCGATGTCCTGGCCCTGCTCGTGGCCCTTGCCCGCGACCAGCACGGTGTCCCCGGGCTGCGCCCGGCCGACGGCGGCGGCGATCGCGGCGGCCCGGTCCTCGAAGAGGAGCACCTCGCCACGCTCGTGCGCGGGCACGGACGCCGCGCCCTGGAGCATGGTCGCGAGGATCGCGAGGGGGTCCTCGGAGCGGGGGTTGTCGGAGGTCAGTACGGCCGTGTCGGCGAGCCGTGCCGCGGCGGCGCCCATCGGGACGCGCTTGGTCTGGTCGCGGTCGCCGCCGCAGCCGAGCACGATGTGCAGCTGCCCCTTGGTGACCTTGCGGAGCGCCTTGAGGACCGATTCGACGGCGTCGGTCTTGTGGGCGTAGTCGACGACCGCGAGATACGGCTGTCCGGCGTCGACGCGCTCCAGGCGGCCCGGCACACCCGGCACGCCGGCGATGCCGTCGGCGGCGGCCTGCGGGTCGAGGCCGGCGACGGCGAGGGCGACGATGGCGGCGAGCGTGTTCGCCACGTTGAAGGGACCCGCGAGCGGCGACTTGGCCGCGATCCGCTCGCCCTGCGGGCCGACGACCGTGAACGTCGAGTCCATCGGCCCGACCTGCACGTCCTCGGCGCGCCAGTCGGCGTCGGGGTGGCCCTCGGCGGAGAAGGTGACGACCGGGACGGAGGCCTCCTTCGCGAGCCGGCGGCCGTACTCGTCGTCGGTGTTGACGACGCCGAGCCTGCTGCGACCCGGGGTGAACAGCTGCGCCTTGGCCCGGAAGTAGTCCTCCATGTCGGAGTGGAACTCCATGTGTTCCGGGCTGAGGTTGGTGAAGACGGCGATGTCGAAGACGCAGCCGTCGACCCGGCCGAGGACCAGGGCGTGGCTGGAGACCTCCATGGCGACCGCCTCGACGCCGCGCTCGCGCATGACGGCGAACAGGGCCTGCAGGTCGGTGGCCTCGGGGGTGGTGCGCTCGGACTTGATGCGCTCGTCGCCGATGCGCATCTCGACCGTGCCGACCAAGCCGGTGGCCTTGACCGTCTTCAGGCCGCCCTCGACGAGGTAGGCGGTGGTGGTCTTGCCGGAGGTGCCGGTGATGCCGATCTGGAGCAGCTCACGGCCGGGGTGGCCGTAGATGGTGGCCGCCAGTTCGCCCATCCGCGCGCGCGGGTCGTCCACGACCAGCACCGGCAGACCGGTCGCGGCGGCGCGCTCGGCGCCGGCCGGGTCGGTCAGCACGGCGACCGCGCCGAGGCCGGCGCCCTGGGTGGCGAAGTCGGCGCCGTGCAGGCGGGCGCCCGGGAGGGCGGCGTACAGGTCGCCGGGACGCACGGCGCGCGAGTCATGGGTGATGCCCGTGACTGCGGCGGTGCTGTCCGGCGCGGCGGCACCCAGCTGATCGGCGAGCTCCGCGAGAGGTGTGGCGGAGACCTGAACCGGTCGCGGCGGCCCCGAATATGTCACGGAAGCGCCCTTCTGGGTGATTTGGGACTGATCAGCGTGTGGCACGGCGGTGAGCGTACCGGGCGCACCCGCTCCGGGGCGAAAGGAGGCCTGTTGCGAGGCGTGGTTCCCGGAATCGGGAGTGATCGTTGTCACGAGCTGGTTCCTGGTGGTCTTCCCGAAGGTGCTGATCAGGACGGGTCGGAGCGGGTCAGGGCTGGTAGGCGACGGGGAGGTTCGCGGCCTTGGCGCCGGTCGGCGGGATCTGCAGGGTCTTCAGGGCGAACTCCATCACCTGCTTGTAGATGGGGCCGCAGATCTGGCCCCCGAAGTAGTTGCCCTTGGTGGCGTTCTGGATCGCGCAGTAGACGGTGATCCGCGGCTTGTCCGCGGGGGCGAATCCGGCGAAGGACGAGGTGTAGCCGCGGTACTTGCCGGTGGCCGGATCCACACGGTTGGCGGTGCCCGTCTTGCCTGCGACGCGGTAGCCGGGGATGCGCGCCTTGTTGCCGGTGCCCTGCTCGTCGTCGACGACCGACTCCAGCATCCGGGCCAGGGCCCGGGCCGTCTTCGCGCTGACCACCCGCGTCTTCTCGGGGCGCGGAGCCGGGGTGAAGCGCCCGTCGGCGCCCCTGGTCCCGCGCACCAGGGTCGGCTCGACGCGGACCCCGCCGTTGGCGATCGTCGAGTACACGGAGGCCGCCTGCATGGCGTTGATGGAGAAGCCCTGGCCGAAAGGAATCGTGTACTGCTGCGACGTCGACCACCGGTCCGCCGGGGCGAGGATGCCCCTGGTCTCGCCGGGGAAGTCGAGTCCCGTGTAGCTGCCGATGCCGAACCTGTGCAGGTAGGAGTAGAGGATCTTGTTGACCTCCGACTGCTTCTTGCTGAGCTGCCCGGTGGCCAGGATGGTGCCGATGTTGCTGGACTTGGCCAGCACGCCGTTGAGCGTGAGGTTCCAGGTCCCGTGGTCGATGTCGTCCTGGAAGAGCCGGTCGCCGCGGTGCAGCCGGTTGGGCACGACGACGCGCGTGAGCGGAGTGGCGGCGTTCTCCTCCAGTACGGCGGCCATCGACATGACCTTGGCGGTCGAGCCCGGCTCGTAGGCGTCCTGGAGGGCCGCGTTGCCGAGGGCGGTCGGGTCGGCCTTGCTCAGGTCGTTGGGGTCGAAACCGGGTGAGTTGGCCATGGCCAGGATCTCGCCGGTGCGGGTGTCCTGGACGATCACGTAGCCGCGGTCGGCCTTGGACTTCCTGACCTGATCGCTGATGGCGTTCTGCGCGGCCCACTGGATGTCGCGGTCGACGGTGAGCTCGACGTCGGCGCCGGGCACGGCGGGCTTCTCGGTGGAACCCACCGTGGGCACCTCACGGCCGCCGGACTGGGCGTAGCGGATCTCGCCGTTCTTTCCGGACAGCTCCTTGTCGAGCTGCTGCTCGACACCGCCCGCGCCCTTCCCGTCGGCGTTGACCCAGCCCAGTATCCCGGCGGCGAGGTCACCGCCCGGGTACACGCGCTGGCTGCTGGGGTCGGAGAAGACACCGGCGAGTACGTTGGCGGTCGCCTTGTCCGTCTGGGCCTTCTTGGCGAGCGCGGCCTTCAGGTCCTTGATCTGCTTCCAGACCTGCGGGGTCTGGCGGGCGGCGAGCCTGACGTAGCGCGCGTCCTTGTTCTCGGGGCGCAGCTTCCTGACGAGGGCGCCTTGGTCCTGGCCGAGGATCGGCGCGAGGAGCGCGGCGGCCTGCTCGGGGCCGTCGTCGACGCCCAGCATCCTGTGCGTGAACATCGTCGGGTCGGCGGTGATGTCGTAGGCGTCCTCGCTGATCGCGAGGGCCACGCCGGTGCGGTCGGTGATCCCGCCGCGCTCGGCGGTGATGGTGTGGACGACGTAGCGGTTCTGCTCGGCCTTGGCGGCGTACGCGCTGGCGTCGACGGCCTGGACCTGGAGCAGCCGTACGACGAAGGCGAGCAGCACCAGGGTCAGGCCGAGGCTGACCATGCGCAGCCGGGGCCGGGGACTGCCGAGCCGGAGGGTCCGCCGGGCCGGGGGCCGCGGTGCGCTCGGGCGCCGGCCCGGTCCGCCGCCCTGCCCGGAGGGCCGCCGCGCGCCGTTGCCCGGCCGCTGGGGATGCCAGTGGGGGCCCTGATGGGGCTTCCCGTTGCCCGAACGAACGCGAGCGCCGGGAGAAGGCTTGGCGGGGCCGGGCACGCGGCGGCGCGGCGGTTCCCTGTCGGACACTTCCGTCACCTGCCGGGGGTCGTGGTCGGGGCGGACCGGGCTGGGGAGGGGGGCGGCGCCGGCGACGTGGCGGCGGGGTGACCCGAAGCCAGGGCCGCGGGGGCGGACGCGGGAGATGCCGGGGACCGGACTGCGGGGGCGGACCCGGTGGGTGCCGGGGACTGACCCGCGGAGGGTGCCGACGACTGCGACGGGAGCGGGGACTGGGTGAGCGCTTCTGGTGCCGGGGGCGCGAGCGGGCGGGGCTGCGCGGCGGCGGGGCCGGGGACGCCCTTGACGGTGCCGTCGGGGGCCAGGAAGGCCGGGTCGCCGCCGGGCACCATGCCGAGTTCGCGGGCGCGGCGCTGGAGGGCGTCGGGCGAGGAGTAGGCGTCGATGCCGCGCTGGAGGGCCTGTTCCTCGTCGGTGAGGTTCTTCGTCTGCTTCTGCAGGTCGTCGAGTTGGAACGAGCCTTCGCTGAGCGCCGAGTTCAGCACCAGCAGCCCGATGAGGCCGCCGCCGAGGAGCAGGACGACGAGGAGGACGAACGGGGTGCGGGCCGCCCGTGCCCGGCCGGCCGGGAAGAGCCGCGCGAGCCGGGCGGCCCTCCCCCTCAGTTCGGGTTTCCTACTCACATGCCCTCCGCTGAGCCCGCAGACCCCATGCGCTCACTCGGCGTCCTCCCTGATGCGCTGCGCCCCGCGCAGCCGCGCCGGGGCGGCGCGGCGGTTCTCCGCGACCTCTTCCTCGGTGGGAAGTTCGGCGCCGCGCGTGAGCAGCTTGAGCCGCGGCTGGTAGCGCTCGGGCACGACCGGCAGTCCGGGCGGCGCGGTGGACGCGGCGCCGGCCGCGAACACCTGCTTGACCAGCCGGTCCTCCAGCGAGTGGTACGACAGGACGGCGATCCGGCCGCCCACGTCGAGCGTCTTCACCGCGCCCGGGATCGCCCGCTCCAGGACGGACAGCTCACCGTTGACCTCGATGCGCAGCGCCTGGAAGGTGCGCTTGGCCGGGTTGCCGCCGGTGCGCTTGGCGGCCTGCGGCAGGGCGTCCCGGATCAGCTCCACCAGCCGGGCGCTGTTGCTGAACGGTTCCTTCTCCCGCTCGCGGACGATCGCGGCCACGATCCGCTTGGCCTGCTTCTCCTCGCCGTACGCGCGCAGGATGCGGACGAGTTCGCCGGCCGGGTAGGTGTTGAGGACCTCGGCGGCGCTGATGCCGGTCGTCTGGTCCATGCGCATGTCGAGGGGGGCGTCCTGGGCGTAGGCGAAGCCCCGGTCGGCCTCGTCGAGCTGCATGGACGACACCCCGAGGTCGAACAGGACGCCCTGAACGCGCGCGATGCCGAGCCGCTCCAGCACGTCCGGGAGCTCGTCGTAGACGGCGTGCACGAGGGTGGCCCGGTCACCGAAACGGGCGAGCCGCTCCCCGGACAGGCGCAGGGCCTCCTTGTCGCGGTCCAGGGCGACGAGCCGGGCCTCGGGGAAACGGGTCAGCAGTGCCTCGCTGTGGCCGCCTAGGCCCAGGGTGCAGTCGACGACCACCGCTCCCGGCTGCTCCAGGGCAGGTGCCAGCAGGTCCAGGCACCGCTGGAGCATCACGGGGACGTGTCGACTCTCGGTCAAGGGGGCCTCTCAGGTCCGGCGCGGCCGTACGCACCGCCGGGTCCCCACCCGCTCGTGAAGGGGAGGCCTGCCGGCGCCGGAAGCGTCAGCCGACCGGGAGCGGGAGGAGGCCGAGCCGTACGTACGCGCCGCGCACGCGGGGAGACGCCCCGCGCAGGTGCCGGGGTCTCCGGGAAATTCAGTCCAGCAGGGAGATCCTCGCCTCCCGCTTCGCGTCACTTTAGTCCACCCTGTCTCGCGGTCAATCAACAGGCCTGCGCGTCGCGCACCGCGCCAGGACGGCGCCGCAGCTCGAAAAGAAACACCTATACAGAGCAGTTTTATCCTCCGTGTGGGTTAGCTCACAACAAGCCGCAATGATGTTCTTTGTCGCGGCTCATGACGGGACCGGAGACGACGTGACCAGTACCGTCGTGGGTATGACGACTTCTGCAGCAGCCCCCACCGGATCCGAAGGCGCCATAACGGTCGGCGGCGCCGTGACGGACAGCCTCATCGAGGCGAACCAGCGGTACGCGGCCGCCTTCGCCGATCCCGGAATGGACGCCCACCCCGTCCTGCAGGTGGCCGTCGTGGCCTGCATGGACGCCCGTCTCGACCTGCACGCCGCGCTCGGCCTGAAGCTCGGCGACTGCCACACCATCCGCAACGCGGGCGGCGTGGTCACCGACGACGTGATCCGCTCCCTGACCATCAGCCAGCGGGCGCTCGGCACCCGCAGTGTCGTCCTCATCCACCACACCAACTGCGGCCTGGAGTCGCTCACCGAGGACTTCCGGCACGAACTGGAGATGGAGGTCGGCCAGCGCCCGTCCTGGGCCGTGGAGTCCTTCCGGGACGCCGACCAGGACGTACGGCAGTCCATGCAGCGGGTGCGCACCTCGCCGTTCCTGCTGCACACCGACGACGTGCGCGGCTTCGTGTTCGACGTCAGGACGGGACTGCTGCGCGAGATCGACCCGAACTGACGGGCCCGGTCGGCACCCACCCCCCTCCAGACGTTCCGACGTCCCGCGGGCCCGCGACGAACCACCCTGCCTCGACATCGAGCCTCCCGGCATCGAATAGATGGTCGAAAAGGCCGTAAGGCCGACATCGTCGCGGGCAGTTATCCACAGGCGAGTGACACGAATCGGTCACGGCGGCAAGAATGCGGGATGTGGCATCACGCGGAACCTTTCACGCGTGGTGTCCGTGTTCGGGGTGGGCCGGTCCGCGCCACAGCGCGACGGATCGGCGTGAAAACGGGCCGAGGAGGGCCGGGTGACGACCTATGACGATCGAGCGAGCCTTACAGATCTGACTGCCACCGCTGAGCGGGTTCGCGGTTCGGTGGAAGGAGTGATCGAGGGCAAGCCCGAGGTCGTACGGCTTTCGCTGACCGTGCTGCTCGCCGAGGGACACCTGCTGATCGAGGATGTGCCCGGCGTGGGCAAGACGATGCTGGCCAAGGCGCTGGCGCGGTCCATCGACTGCTCGGTGCGGCGCATCCAGTTCACCCCCGACCTGCTGCCGTCGGACATCACCGGTGTGTCCATCTGGGACCAGCAGCGCCGGGACTTCGAGTTCAAACGGGGTGCGATCTTCGCGCAGATCGTGATCGGCGACGAGATCAACCGCGCCTCGCCCAAGACCCAGTCCGCGCTGCTGGAGTCGATGGAGGAGCGCCAGGTCACCATCGACGGGCAGACCTATGAACTGCCCAGCCCCTTCATGGTGGTGGCCACGCAGAACCCGGTCGAGATGGAGGGCACGTACCCGCTGCCCGAGGCGCAGCGCGACCGCTTCATGGCCCGCGTCTCCATCGGTTACCCCAGCGTGGACGCCGAGTTGCAGATGCTCGACGTCCACGGCGGGGTGAGCCCGCTGGACGACCTCCAACCCGTGGCGCACGCGCACGAGATCGTGAAGCTGGTCGAGGCCGTGCGCGGCGTGCACGTGGCCGAACCCGTCCGTCGGTACGCCGTGGACCTGGTCGCCGCCACGCGCGCCCACCCGGACCTGAGACTCGGCGCCTCCCCGCGCGCGACGCTGCACCTGCTGCGCGCGGCGAAGGCGGCCGCGGCCCTCGGCGGCCGGGAGTACGCGCTGCCGGACGACGTCCAGGCGCTCGCCGTCGCGGTCCTGGCGCACCGGCTGCTGCCCACCGCCCAGGCCCAGCTCAACCGGCGGACGTCGGAGCAGGTCGTCCAGGAGATCCTGCAGAGCACGCCGGTGCCCGCGCCGCAGCAGAGCGGCTTCGGACCGGACGGCCGGGGTGCGACCGCCTACGACCAGCAGCCGCCCCGGAGGCTGTGATGAGCACCGGGGGGATGGGGCGGGCGGACGCCGACCGCGGGGAGGACGGCGGCATCCGTACGGCCCTGAACGGGCTGACCACCCGCGGCCGTTCGTTCTTCGCGGCCGGGATCGCGGCCTCGATCTGCGCGTACGTCCTGGGCCAGAGCGAGCTGCTGCGGGTCGGGCTCCTGCTGGCCGCGCTGCCGCTGATCTGCGCGACCGTGCTCTACCGAACCCGCTACCGGGTGGCCGGCAGCCGCCGGCTCGCCCCCTCGCGCGTGCCCGCGGCCAGCGAGGCCCGCGTCCATCTGCGGATGGACAACGTCTCGCGGCTGCCCACCGGTCTGCTGATGCTCCAGGACCGGGTGCCCTACGCGCTCGGTCCGCGCCCCCGGTTCGTCCTGGACCGGGTGGAGCCCGGGGGCCGCCGCGAGGTGTCCTACCGGGTCCGTTCGGACCTGCGCGGCCGCTATCCGCTGGGCCCGCTCCAACTGCGCCTGGCCGACCCGTTCGGGATGTGCGAACTGACGCGCTCCTTCTCGGCGTACGACACCCTGACCGTGATCCCGCGCGTGGAGCCGCTGCCGCCGGTGCGGCTCGACGGGGAGGCGAAGGGGTACGGCGACGGACGGCAACGCTCGCTGGCCCTGGCCGGCGACGACGACGTGATCCCGCGCGGGTACCGCTACGGCGACGATCTGCGCCGGGTGCACTGGCGCTCCACCGCGCGCTACGGCGAGCTGATGGTGCGCCGCGAGGAGCAGCCGCAGCGTGCCCGCTGCACCGTGCTGCTCGACACCCGGGACATCGCCTTCGAGGGCGCGGGCCCGGACTCGGCCTTCGAGTGGGCGGTGTCGGGCACGGCCTCGGTCCTGGTCCACATGCTCGAACGAGGCTTCTCCGTACGGCTGTTGACCGACACGGGCAGCTCGGTCCCCGGCGAGGGCGCTGACGGTTTCGCGGCAGCAGGCTCGGGGACGGCGGACGCGGCCGGGCTGATGATGGACACCCTCGCCGTGGTCGACCACTCGGACGGCATCGGCCTGTCCCGGGCGTACGACGTGCTGCGCGGCGGCAACGAAGGACTGCTGGTGGCCTTCCTCGGCCGACTCGACGAGGAACAGGTGGCGGTGGTCGCCGGCATGCGCCGGCGCAGCGGCGGCGCCGTCGCCTTCCTGCTGGACAGCGACGCCTGGGTACGGCTGCCGACCGACGTGCCCGGGCCGGGGGACGAGCACGCGGACCGGCTGCGCATACTGCGCGACGCGGGCTGGACGGCCGTGAGCGTGCCCCGCGGGGCCTCGCTGAACGAACTGTGGCGCCAGGCGGACCGCGAACGCGCGGGGATGGCCGCGGTGAGCGGCGGGGAGGCACGGACATGAGCGGGCGGGTGCGGCTGGCACTGTGTGCCGCGGCGGCCACGATGATGACGGCGTGCGCCCTGTTGCCGCTGGTCTCCCCGGCGACCTGGATCATCCAGGCGGCCTTCCTGCTGACGGCGCAGACGGCCGTGGGCGCGATGACCCGCCGGGTGCCGCTGGCCCGGTCGCTGACGGTGGCCTCGCAGGCCCTGGTCACGCTGCTGCTGTTGACCCTGGTCTTCGCCCGGGAGTACGCGGTCGTCGGGCTGCTTCCCGGGCCGGACGCCATGGGCCACTTCGCCGCCCTGCTGCAGCAGGGAGCGAACGACGTCGGACGGTACGCGATACCGGCACCGCTGTCCGACGGGATCCGGCTGATGCTCATCGGTGGCGTCCTGGTCATCGGGCTGATCGTGGACACCCTCGCCGTGACCTTCCGCAGCGCGGCGCCCGCCGGTCTGCCACTGCTCGCGCTGTACTCCGTCGCGGCGGGCCTGTCGGGGGGCGGCGCCGAGTGGCTGTGGTTCGTGGTGGCGGCGGCCGGTTATCTGATGCTCCTGCTCGCCGAGGGCCGGGACCGGCTCTCGCAGTGGGGCCGGGTCTTCACCGGCGCGGCCCGCGCTCCCGGCGACCCGGCGACCGGCGCGGTGGCCCCGGCGCGCACCGGGCGGCGCATCGGCGCGGTCGCCCTGGGCGTCGCCCTGTTCGTGCCGCTCGCCCTGCCGACCCTGCAGGGCGGCCTGCTGGCCGGCACCGGGACCGGAGTGGGCGCGGGCAACGGGGACGGCGGCACGATCTCCGCGGTCAACCCACTGGTGTCCCTGCGCGACAGCCTGAACGTGAACGAGGACCGCCAGGTCCTGTCGCTGACGACGAGCACGAACGACCTCTCCGACCTGTACTTGCGCATCGTCTCTCTCGACGACTTCGACGGCACCACCTGGAAGCCGTCCCAGCGGCACGTCGTCGGCGTCCCCGACCCCTTCCCCCTCCCGGCCGGACTGGGCCCCGACATCAAGCGCACCCAGGTCACGACCGTGATCTCGGCGGCGGACTGGTACGCCCAGAACTGGCTGCCGATGCCGTACCCGCCGAGCGGCGTGAAGATCGGCGGCCGGTGGCGCTTCGAGCCCGTGGGGATGACGGTCGTCGGCGACCACCGCCAGACCACACGCGGGACGACGTACCAGGTCAGCAGCCTCGCGGTGCGGCCGACCGCGGATCAGCTGGCCGCGGCGCCGCAGCCGCCGACGGAGCTGGAGCGCGAGTACACCAAGGTACCGGCGTCGCTGCCACCGGTGGTGGCCAGGACCGCCCGGCAGGTCACCAAGGGGGCGACGAACCACTACGAGGAAGCGGTCAAGCTCCAGGACTACTTCACCGAGAACGGCGGCTTCCAGTACGACACCCAGGTCGAGGTCGGACGCGGCTCCGATGCGATAGCGGCCTTCCTGCGCAAGAAGCATGGCTTCTGCGTCCACTTCTCCTTCACGATGGCGGCGATGGCCCGCACGCTGGGCATCCCGGCCCGGGTCGCGGTCGGCTTCGCGCCCGGCTCCCCGCAGGCGAACGGCACGGTGTCGGTCGGCCTGAAGGACGCGCACGCCTGGCCCGAGCTGTACTTCGAGGGCGTGGGCTGGACCCGCTTCGAGCCGACCCCGACGCGGGGCACCACCCCCTCGTACACCCAGTCGGGCACGCCCGGCAGCTCGGTGCCGGACGAGGCCCGCCCGTCGCGGGCCGCGTCCGCGGCGCCCGAGGCTCCGGTGTCGCCGAGCGAGAGCTGCCCGGCGCGGCAGCGGAGGCTGGACATGTGCGGGGGTCCGTCGGCGCAGGCCGTCGCACACCCCGGCGGCAACGGCCCGGCGGGGTGGGAGATGGCGCTGTGGGCGCTCGGCGGCCTGGCCGCGTCGGCCATCCCGCTGTCGCCGATGCTGTGGCGGACGCGTCTGCGGGCCGCACGGCTCGGCGCGCACGCCCGCACCGAGGCGGGGGCGGCGGCCCACACGCTGGCGGCCTGGCAGGAGCTGAACGACACTGCCTGGGACTTCGGCATCCCGCCCGACGGCTCGCAGACCCCGCGGAGGACCGCCGAGCGGATCGTCCGGCTCGGGCGGCTCGACCCGGCGGCCGGTGCCGCCGTGCACCGGGTGGCGGATGCCGTGGAGCAGGTCCTCTACGCGCCCCGGCCGCGCCCGGCCGCCGGCCTCGCGGAGGAGGTGCGCCGGGCGATCGGCGGGCTGAGGGCCTCGGTCGGCCGCCGCACGCGGCTGCGCGCGCGATTCGCCCCGCGCTCCTGCGTACGGGTGCTCTGGGCGGTGTCGGCTTGGCGGGCGTCTCTCAGGGCGCGCGCGGTGGCGGCCCTCCCGACCCCGCGCAAGGCGTCCGGCCGGCAGGGCTCGGGCTGAGGAGGAAAAGCCCGGGGGAAGAGCTCCCAAGGGAGGATGATGAGCCCTTGGGGGGAGAGCTCAGGGGAAAGCTCCCAGAGAGAAAGCGGAAACGGCTGAGCCCCCGGCACACGGCCGGGGGCTCGAGCACGTACAGGTATGTGACCTGGCCGGTGGCGCTAGTGGCCCTGCTCGTCGCGACGGCGCTGCCAGCGCTGCTCGATGCGGTCCATCATGGAGCGCCGCTGCCGTGCCTGACGGCGTGTGTGCGAGGCGCCTGCGGGTTGCTCGCCCGGCTTGGGGGCCTTGCGCCACCCCGTCACGGCGAGCACCGCACATCCCAGCATGACGAGAAAACCGATCACGCTGAGCCAGATCTGCGTGACGACCATTCCGGCCATGAGGAGCGCGATACCGACGAGGAAGCCCGCGACCGCCTGGTAGACCCGTCGCCGGGTGAACGTGCGCAGCCCACTTCCCTCAAGCGCTGTCGCGAACTTGGGATCTTCGGCGTACAGCGCTCGCTCCATCTGCTCGAGCATGCGCTGCTCGTGCTCCGAGAGCGGCACGGAGTCCTCCTCATCGTGCAGTCGCCGGGGCGACCCGGGGGTCCCTTCAGGATAGGCAGGGAACCGCCCCCGTGAAACCCGCCCCTCTACGCCAATTGGCCAACCGGAACCCACCATGGCCGTACCGGCTCGCTGAGGCTTCCATTCCCCGGCGGCCGACCCGTCATGCCGGGCGGTCTTCCTCGATCATACGGCGCAAACCCCTCGTTCGGGGGGCGTGTGGCCTACTCCATGTGCCGCCGATCCCCTGATCAGCGCCGTAATGGGCCTCGTGACTCAAGTGGCGGGGGAGGCCTCTCAGGCCTCTGCAGCCGCCCGCGTCTCGCCGAGCACGTGCAGCTGTGTGGCGACCGAGTGGAACGCCGGCAGCTCGGCCGCCGCCGCCTCCAGCTCCAGCAGGGCTTCGAGGGCTGCGGGCTCGGTGTCGACGAGGACGCCGGGCACCAGGTCCGCGAAGACCCGCACGCCGTGCACGGCACCCACCCCGAGGCCCGCCCCCTCGACCAGCGCGGTGAGCTGCTCGGTGGTGAAGCGGCGCGGCATGGGGTCGCCTGCGCCCCAGCGGCCGTGGGGGTCGTCGAGGGCCTGCCGGGCCTCCCGGAAGTGACCGGCCAGCGCGCGGGCGAGCACGGCGCCGCCGAGACCGGCCGCGAGCAGGCTGAGGACGCCCTCGGAGCGCAGGGCGGCCACCGCGTTGCGGACGCCCTCGGCCGGATCGTCGACGTACTCCAGGACGCCGTGGCACAGCACCACGTCGTAACCCGCGCGCTCGACCACGTCGAAGAGGCCGTGGACGTCGCCCTGCACGCCCCGCACGCGGTCGGCGACGCCGGCCTCGGCGGCCCGGCGCTCCAGCGCGAACAGCGCGTTGGGGCTGGGGTCGACGACGGTGACGCGGTGGCCGAGGCGGGCGAGGGGCACCGCGAACCTGCCGCTGCCGCCTCCGGTGTCGAGGACGTCCAGCGACTCCCGCCCCGTGGCCTTGACCCGGCGGTCGAGGGCGTCCTGGAGAACGTCCCAGACCACGGCGGTACGGAGAGAGGCGCGGGGACCGGAGGGGTCGGAGCGCAGCGACGCCGTTTGAGGGTGGTGGCGGGAGACGGGCGGGCGGCTCGGGTCCGACACGACAGTTGACTCCTCGGCGCGGCACCGCCTGTTGCCGGCGGTGCGAAGGGAAGGCTTCAGGCGTTCTCCACCCTATTGCCTACGGCGCCGCGCCTGGTCACCGTGGGGGCGCGCTGCCGGCTCCGGCTCAGCCCGCGTCCGGCATGTCCCGGTCGGCGGGTGGACGCTCTGGCGAGTCCGCGTCCTGGCGGGACTGGGGCAGGAGGGGCTGGAGCACCAGCATGCGCTCGACGAGGCGGACGAACATCGCCACGTCGCGTATGAGGTCGTCGGCGTCGCGGCGGCTTGCCGCCCCCTGGATGCCCGCCTCGGCCCGGGCCCGGCGCCGGGCACCGGAGGCGAACAGGGCGCTCCACTCGGTGAGTTCGGGCGCGATCTCGGGGAGCACTTCCCAGGCGCTCCTGATCCGTGTGCGGCGCCGGGGCGAGGGCTCGGGGCGGCCGCGCGCGGCGAGGACGGCGGCGGCGGTGCGCAGGGCGGCCAAGTGGGCCGTCGCATAGCGCTCGTTCGGGGTTTCGAGGACGGCGGCCTCGTCGAGTCCGGCGCGGGCCTGGGCCAGCAGGTCGAGGGCGGCGGGCGGGGCCGCGGCCCGGCGCTGGACGGGGTGTACGTCGCTCGCCGGACCGTTCAGTGAGGGGGCAGGGCCGGTGGCACGGCGCCGACGGGCGGCGGCTGCGGACGAGTTGGCCATGACGAACCTCCTGTCGTCTGGGTGACGGCACGCCCTGTCCGGTGGTGCCGTATGTGCCCATCGTGAGGTATGCCACTGACAATCCGTTCTGACCTGGACTTTCTCTTCGATCGAAGGTTCGTGCCGGCTGTGCACTGACCGGTCGGTTCACCCTCCTCGCGGATGGCCCTCCTGTGACAATCGGGGCCATGGAAAGCAGCAGCGCCAGGGTCGGCGCGAGCACGCGCCGCGAGGCCACCCGGCAGAGGCTCTACGAAGCGGCGGTCACGCTCATCGCCGAACAGGGCTTCTCCGCGACCACGGTGGACGAGATAGCCGAGCGGGCCGGGGTCGCGAAGGGCACGGTCTACTACAACTTCGCGAGCAAGTCGGTCCTCTTCGAGGAGCTGCTGCGGCACGGGGTGGGACTCCTCACCGCCTCCCTGCGGGAGGCGGCCGAGCGCACGGCGCGCGAGGGCGGGAGCACGGTGGACGCCCTCGACGCGATGATCCGCGCCGGGCTCGTCTTCATCGCCCGCTACCCGGCCTTCACCCAGCTGTACGTGGCCGAGCTGTGGCGCACCAACCGCACCTGGCGGTCCACGTTGGCGGTGGTCCGGCAGGAGACCGTCGCCGTCATCGAGGGCGTGCTCCTCGAAGGGGTGGCGAACGGCGGGACGAGCGAGGAGATCGACGTTCCGCTGACGGCCGCCGCGCTGGTCGGCATGGTGCTGGTGGCCGCGCTGGACTGGCAGGCGTTCCAGCCCGAGCGGCCTCTGGACGACGTCCACGCGGCGCTGTCCCGGCTGCTTCAGGGCCGGGTCGGCGGAAAGGGCTGACGCCGGCAGGAGACGGGCCGGGCCGGCACGCGCGCGTGCCCGCGACGCGGGAAAGCGCCGGCCCGCCGTGGCCGCGTCCCCCGCGGGCCACCGTCGAACCGGCGCCTTCCCTGTCCCCCCGTACCTCCCCGCGCTCCACTCCCCGTACGTCTGGTGTCCCCGTACGGTCCCCCGGTGGAGCCCTTCGGTCGTTCCCCGTTCCCCCGTGCCCCCCGTGCCTCGCTTCCGCCGATGGAATCGGCGGAAGGAGCGGGCAAGGGCGCGAGCGCCGTTCCGCCGCCCCGTGTCGGCGGTGCCGGAGTCGCGCCCCTTTCCGTGCCTCCACTCTCTCGTTCTCGCAGGTCGCCCCCCATCCGCGCGCGTACTCAACTCGCGTCCTAGGTACGGATACTCAGTCCTGCGCACTCAGGCCCACGCCGCGGCGCCGCCGCATGGTGACGATCACGTCCGCGTCCGTACTCCCCCGGACCGGTGACTGTCAGTGGCGGTCGATAAAGTCGCGGGCATGGCACGAATTGCGGTGATCGGCGCCGGGATGGGCGCGATGGCGGCCGCCGCCCGGCTGGCCGTCGCGGGCCACCGGGTGGTGGTGTACGAACGGACGGAGACGTACGGCGGAGCGGTGGGCCGGTACGAGCGCGACGGGTTCCGCTTCGACACCGGTCCGGGGCTGCTGCCGCTGCCCGCCGTCTACCGCGACCTGTTCGTCAAGACCGGCAAGAAGCCGCTGGAGGACTGCGTCGGGCTCGTGCAGGTCGACCCGTCGTCGCGGCACGTCTTCGCCGACGGCACCGAGGTGTCCCTGCCCAACGCCTCGCGCGCGGGCGTCGTCGCGGCCCTGGACGAGACCCTCGGGTCGGCCGCCGGGCAGCGCTGGGGCGACTTCCTGGTGCGGGCCCGCGAGGCCTGGGACCGCACGCGCCGGCCACTCCTTGAGGAGCCGCTGTGGACCGACTGGCAGGTGCTGGCCGACCGCGAGCCCTATCCGTCCGTCCCGCACAAGCGGCTGCTGCGCACCCGCCGGGCCGGCACCCTCGCCGAGGTCGGCGCCTGGGAGCTGCGCGACCCGCGTCTCACCGCGCTCCTGGAGAGCCACGCGCTGGCGTACGGCCTCGATCCCCGGGCCACTCCGGCGAGCGCTGCCGTGCTGCCGTACATGGAGCACGCCTTCGGCACCTGGTATGTCCGCGGTGGCATACGGGAGTTGGCGCGCGCGGTGTACGAGCGGTGCCTTGAGCGGAAGGTCGAGTTCGTCTTCGGCGCGGAGGTCACCGGGGTCCTGGAGCGGGACGGCCGGGCGGCCGGGGTGAGGCTGGCGGACCGCGGGGAGGCCGAGGCCGACTTCGTGGTCGCCGGTGTCGCCCCCGAGGCGCTCGGCCGGTTCGTCACGGACACGGCTGTCCGGGGTGACGGCGAGGTCGTACCGCAGCGCGGGCTCCCGAGCCGGCTGACGGTGCTGCTGGCGCTGCGCGGCGGGCGTCCGGAGGGGACCGCCCACCGGACCGTGGTGCACGCGTCGGACCGCGACGCGGAGTTGGACGCGCTGTTCGGCACGCCGGCCGGGCCGGCCGCGCGCCCGACCGTCACCGTGCTGCGCCCCGACGACCCTGCGCTGGTCCCCGACTCCGAGCACGAGGCGATCGCGCTCGTCTCGACGGTCCCCGCCCGGCTCGGCCGGGGGGACCGAGCCGAGGGCGGCGCGCTCGACCGCCACGTCGACGACATGATCGGCGTCGCCGAGCGTGCCGTACCCGGTCTGCGGGACCGCGTCCTGTGGCAGGAGGTGCGCACGCCTGCCGACGTCGCGGAGACGACGGGTGCGGTGGGCGGCGCGGTTCCGGCTCCGGCGCTCGCGGCCGGTGGTGGGCGCCTGCTGCATCCGGCCAACACCACGGCTCTCGCCGGGCTGTTCACCGCTGGAGGCTGGTCGCACCCCGGCGGCGGTCTCCCGCACGCGGGCATGTCGGGCGCCCTGGTCGCGGGGCTGATCGTGGAGGGCCCGGAGTTCAAGGGCTCCCAGTAAGGCGTACGACAGTGCGGCGGCCCCTCAAGGCCACCGCACTCTCATGAACCGCTCTCAGTAGCGGTACTGCTCGTCGTACCCGTGCCCCGGCTGCTGCTGATGGCCGTCGCCCTGGTACGGATACGCCTGCTCCTGCGGGAGTTGGCCGCCGTAGGCCTCGTCGGTGCGCTGCTGCGGGACCCAGGTCCCACCGGCCGCGTACTGGTCCTGGGCGTAGCCCTGCTGGTCGTACTGCTGGCCGCCGTACGACGCGTCGTACCCGCCGTCCCCGCCGTAGGCCTGGGTGCCGATGTACGGGTCGGAGTAGTTGGCGTACTGCTGCTGGCCGCCGGTGTCGTAGCCGTACTGCTGCTGGCCGTAGCCGGAGTAGTCGTAGCCGTACGTCTGGTCGGCGCCGTGGGCGGCCGTCGCGTAGGCCGGGTCGCCGGTGGCCGCGTACGCCCCGGTGTCGGCGTAGACCCCGTACGAACCGGTGTCGTCGGGCATGGGCTGCGGCTCGTAGACAGTGGTCATCGCGGCAGCGGGCTCGGCCGCGCGGGCCGGCGTGAACACGTCGTCGTGCTCGTGGTCGTAGTCGTCGGTGTGGCCGCCCGCGGTGCCGTACGGGGCGTTCTCGTGGCCCTGGGGGCCGTCCTGGTCGCCGTAGCCGTCGTGCACCGCCACCGGTCCGGCGTCGTCGTACGCGGCGTCCTCGTCGTCCGGCTCGCCGCGTCCGCGCCTGAAACCGCCCTTGCCGTCGGGGCGGTTGACCGCCCAGCCCTCGGCGAAGCCGCGGCGGAACGACAGCGTGACGTAGGTCTGGCCGACCGCGAAGGCGGCCGCGCCCAGTGCGATGACGACGACGGACGGAATCAGCACGCCGAGCACGACACCGAGGAAGCCGGCGAAGGCCAGCAACCGCCAGCGCAGGCGCGCCTTGTACTGCAGCAGCACCTCGCCGAGCAACCACAGTGCGACGATGCCGAACGCGATATAGAGGACCGTCCAGCCCATGTACGCCCCTCTCCCAGTGACCGTTACGCAGTGTGTCGTATCCGGGTATGGCCGGTCTAGGCCTGCGGGGGGTGGTGCAGGCCCAGGTTCTCGTAGATTTCCAGTGGTGCCGTGGAGTTGTTGAGCGTGATGAAGTGCAGTCCGGGCACTCCCTCGGCCAGCAGCCGCGCACAGAACTCCGTGGCGAACTCGATCCCGATCGAGCGTACCGAAGCCGGATCGTCCTTCGCCGCGAGGATCCGGTCCTTCAACTCCGCCGGGAACACCGCGTTGCTGAGCTGAGGCAGCCGCTCCAGCATCTTCACGCTCGTCACCGGCAGGATCTCGGGGATCACGGGCGTCTCGCAGCCCGCGGCCGCGACCCGGTCGCGCAGCCGAAGATACGACTCCGGCTGGAAGAACATCTGCGTGATGGCGTAGTCGGCCCCCGCACGGCACTTGTCGACGAAGTGCGCGACATCTGTCTCCCAGTCGGTGGAGCGCGGGTGCATCTCCGGGAAGGCGGCGACGCCCACGCAGAAGTCGCCCGACTCCTTGATGAGTTGGACGAGTTCGCCGGCATAGGTCAGGCCCTGGGGGTGCGGCACCCACTCGCCCATCGGGTCGCCGGGCGGATCGCCGCGCACGGCGAGCATGTTGCGGATCCCGGCGTCGGCGTACTGGCCGATGATGTTGCGCAGTTCGGCCACGGAGTGGTTGACCGCGGTGAGGTGGGCGACCGGCGTCAGCGTCGTGTCGACGACGATCTGCTGGGTCTCCTTGACCGTGGTCGCGCGCGTGGAACCGCCGGCGCCGTACGTCACCGAGACGAAGTCGGGAGCCACCGCCTCGACCCTGCGCAGGGCGGCCCACAGGTTCTTCTCGCCCTTGGGGGTCTTCGGTGCGTAGAACTCGAACGAATACGTCGTCTTGCCGGAGCCGAGGATGTCGCGCACGGTGCGTGCGCGGTCGGTCCTGGTGGATGCGGTTCCGAGGGCCATACCCGCAGGTTAGTCAGGGGGCGGCGGTCCCCCAACCGGACGCGGCAAAATTGCATGATTTGTCCGCCTGCTGTCCACCTTTTGGACAACGGGGCGCCACACCTCGGGAAAGCGCGTCCTTTCGTGGCCGTATGGGCCCCGTGGGCCTACATGGCCCTACGCCTGACGCAGTCGCTTCGCCAACCGGGCCGCGGCGGCTCCCGGATCGTCCGCCTCGGTGAGCGCGCGGACGACGACCACCCGGCGGGCGCCCGCGTCGAGCACCTGGTCGAGGGTGCCGAGGTCGATGCCGCCGATCGCGAACCAGGGGCGGTCGGTCCCCAGGGAGGCCGTGTGGCGGACCAGATCGAGGCCGGGGGCGTGGCGGCCGGGCTTGGTGGGGGTGGGCCAGCAGGGACCGGTGCAGAAGTAGTCCACGCCGTCCTGGACGGCGGCCGCGGTGGCCTCGGACTCGGCGTGCGTGGAGCGGCCTATGAGGACGTCGGGGCCGAGGATGGCGCGGGCCGCGGGGACCGGCAGGTCGCCCTGCCCGAGATGCAGTACGTCGGCGGAGGCCGCGTGGGCGACGTCCGCGCGGTCGTTGACCGCGAGCAGCTTGCCGTGGCGGGCGCAGGCGTCGGCGAAGACCTCCAGGTGCTCCAGCTCCTCGCCCGCCTCCATGCCCTTGTCGCGCAGCTGCACGATGTCGACACCGCCGGCCAGCACCGCGTCCAGGAACTCGGCCAGGTCGCCCTGGCGCCTCCGGGCGTCCGTGCAGAGGTAGAGACGGGCGTCGGCGAGCCGGGCACGGGCGGTGGCGGCGGTGTCGGACATGGCGGTGCATCCCCCGGGGTGTCAGTGATCGGTGGCCTGCGGGCCACGGTGTGCGTGGTCGGCGGTTGCCGGGGACGCCACGGTGAGCGTGGCGGCCCGGCACCGCAGACGTACGGGCCGCGGCCGCGCCGCCCCGCGAGGGACACGCGAGGCCACGGCCCGTACGCCGGATGGTGTTCGGGTCAGACGGCGAGCGCCTGGGCGCGGCGCTTCACCTCGGTGCCGCGGTTCTCACTCAGCGCCTGGGCGGGCGTCCCGGGCAGGGACGGGTCGGGGGTGAAGAGCCACTCCAGCATCTCTTCGTCGCTGAAGCCGTCGTCCCGCAGCAGCGTCAGGGTCCCGGAGAGGCCCTTGACCACCTTGTCCCCGTCGATGAAGGCGGCGGGGACGTGCAGCGCGCGGTTCTCGCCACGGCGTACGGCGATGAGCTGGCCCTCCTTGACCAGCTGCCGCACCCGTGTCACCTCGACACCGAGCATCTCGGCGATCTCGGGGAGGTTGAGCCAGGCGGGGACGAGAGCATCGGTCTTTGCGTCAATCTCGGTCACGGAAACAGCGTGCCATCCCGGACTGACAGTCGGAAGTCGGGCCGGTCCAACCTGGGACTTTTCGGCTCAAACAACTGCTTCCTTCAGCGGGCGCGCGGGGTCGGCCAGCACCCCCGGGTCCACCCGTGCGCCGCTCTCGATCAGCCGTCGCCCCTGGGCCAGGTCCCGCGGCCTGCCCACCGCCAGCAGCGCGACCAGCCGGTCCTCGCGCAGCCAGCAGACGGTCCAGGCCGCGGCGGCGGGCTCGCCGCGCCACAGCAGCGTGTCGGCCGACGCGTGGTGTCCCGCGTACTGGACGAAGCGTCCGAACTGCTCGGACCAGAAGTACGGCACCGGGTCGTAGACCACGTCCGCCTCGCCGAGGATGGTCGCCGCGACCGCGCGCGGGCCCTGGAGGGCGTTGTCCCAGTGGTGCACGAGCAGCCGCTCGCCGTAGCGCCCCGAGGGGAACGAGGCGCAGTCGCCGACCGCGTACACGTCCGGGGCGGAGGTGCGCAGGTGCGCGTCGGCCACGATCTCGCCGTGCGCGCCGAGCTCGATGCCGCAGCCGGCGAGCCAGCCCGTGGCGGGGCGCGCGCCGACACCGACCACGACGGCGTCCGCGGGCAGCCGCGCACCGTCGTCGAGGACGACCGCGCCCGGCTCGACGCGCTCCACGCGCGCGTGGGTGCGCAGGGCGGCGCCACTGTCGGCGTACCAGGCGGTCATCGGCGCGGTCACCTCGGCGGGAAGCGCCTCCGCGAGCGGGCGGTCGGCGGCCTCGACGACCGTCACCGAGCAGCCCGCCTCGCGCGCGGCCGTCGCGAACTCGGCGCCGATCCAGCCCGCGCCGACGACCACGATGGCGTGCTGCCGGGCGAGCACGGGCCGCAGCCGTTCGGCGTCGTCGAGGGTGCGCAGCAGATGCACACCGGGGACGCCCTCCGCACCGGGAAGGCGGACGGGCTCGGCGCCGGTCGCGAGGACGAGGACGTCGTACGGGACCGGGCCCGCCTCGGTGTCCAGTTCGTGGTCGTCGGGGCGCACGCCCAACGCCTCGCGTCCCAGCAGGAGTTCGATGCCGAGCGTCTCGAAGTCGATGTCGAGGGCCGAGCCCTCGGCCTTGCCGAGCAGGATCGCCTTGGACAGCGGCGGCCGGTCGTACGGCTGGTGCGGCTCCGCGCCGATCAGTGTCAAGGGGCCGCTGAAGCCCTGTTCCCGCAGGGCGACCGCGGTCTGCACCCCGGCCATCCCGGCGCCGACGACGACCACGCGCCGCCCCGGTGACATGCCCTGTCGCTCCGTCTGCTCGCTCACCCGATCACCATAGACAATCGCAATACCGTCGGTCAGGGGGTGTGCTGGGCGGGCGGGGTCCCGGCGGGCCGAGGCTCTCTCGCGGGCTTACGGGCGCGGCACGCCGCGGGCTAGGGTGACCACCAGTACAAGCACTCGCGGGAGCCCGGACGCACCGGGCTGAGAGGGAGGCTGGCGGCCTCCGACCGTACGAACCTGATCCGGGTCATGCCGGCGAAGGGAGGGGCTGGACGCCCATGCCGTCTCGTACCTCGGACGTCCTCGTCGTCGGGGGCGGAATCATCGGCCTGGTCACGGCCTGGCGGGCCGCGCAGCGCGGGTTCGCCACGGCCGTGGTGGACCCCGAGCCCGGTGGCGGGGCCGCGCAGGTCGCGGCCGGGATGCTGGCCGCGGTCACGGAACTCCACCACGGCGAGCAGACCTTGCTCGGCCTGAACCTGGAGTCGGCCCGCCGCTACCCGGACTTCGCGGCCGAGCTGACCGAGCTGACCGGCCACGACCTCGGCTACCGCCGCTGCGGCACGCTCGCGGTCGCGCTGGACGCCGACGACCGCGCCCACCTGCGCGAACTGCACGCGCTGCAGCAGCGGTCGGGGCTGGACTCCACGTGGCTGTCCGGCCGGGACTGCCGGCGCCTGGAGCCGATGCTCGCGCCGGGCGTGCGCGGCGGGCTGCGGGTCGACGGCGACCACCAGATCGACCCGCGGCGGCTGGCGGCCGCGCTGGTGGCCGCGTGCGAGCGGGCCGGGGTGGTGTTCCACCGCGCGTGGGCCGAGCGTCTCGACGTCGTGGGAGGCCGGGCGGCCGGCGTCACCACGGCGGACGGCACCGGGCTGGGCGCGGGCCGGGTGGTGCTGGCGGCCGGGAGCCTGAGCGGTCGGCTCACGGGCGTGCCGGAGGACGTACGACCGCCCGTGCGGCCGGTGAAGGGGCAGGTGCTGCGGCTGTCCGTGCCGCGGCGGTACGCGCCGTTCCTGAGCCGCACCGTGCGGGCCGTGGTGCGCGGCAGCCAGGTCTACCTGGTGCCGCGGGAGAACGGCGAGCTCGTCGTCGGCGCGACGAGCGAGGAGCTCGGCTGGGACACGACGGTGACCGCGGGGGGCGTGTACGAGCTGCTGCGGGACGCCCATGAGCTGGTGCCGGGGATCACCGAGCTGCCCCTGGCCGAGACCCGCGCGGGCCTGCGCCCCGGCTCCCCCGACAACGCGCCGCTGCTCGGCCCGACCGCCCTCGACGGGCTGCTGCTGGCCACCGGGCACTTCCGCAACGGCGTGCTGCTCACGCCGGTCACCGGGGACGTCATGGCGCACGCCCTGGCCACGGGCGACCTCCCGGAGGAGGCGCGCCCGTTCACGCCGCTGCGCTTCGGCGCCGTACCGACCGCACCCACCGCACTCACCGCACCCACCGCACTCTCGGAGCAGCCCGCATGAACATCTCCGTCAACGGCCGGCGCCGGGAGGTCGAGTCCGGCACGGCGCTCGACGCCCTGGTGCAGACCCTCACCACGGCCCCCTCGGGAGTGGCCGCCGCACTCAACGAAACCGTGGTCCCGCGCGCGCAGTGGCCGTCCACTCCCCTCGCCGAGGGAGACCGCGTCGAAGTCCTCACCGCCGTCCAAGGAGGCTGACCCATGGCCGACGACCCCTTCGTCCTCGGCGGTACGTCCTTCACGTCCCGCCTGATCATGGGGACCGGAGGTGCGCCCAGCCTCGATGTGCTGGAGCGGGCGCTGGTCGCCTCCGGCACCGAGCTGACGACCGTGGCGATGCGCCGGGTCGATCCCGGGGTGCACGGGTCCGTGCTGTCGGTGCTCCAGCGGCTCGGCATCCGCGTGCTGCCGAACACGGCGGGGTGCTTCACGGCGGGCGAGGCCGTGCTGACGGCCCGGCTGGCCCGGGAGGCGCTGGGGACCGACCTGGTCAAACTGGAGGTCATCGCCGACGAGCGGACCCTGCTGCCCGACCCGATCGAGCTGCTGGACGCGGCGGAGACGCTGGTCGACGACGGGTTCACGGTCCTGCCGTACACGAACGACGACCCCGTGCTGGCGCGGAAACTTCAGGACGTGGGCTGCGCGGCCGTCATGCCGCTCGGGTCACCGATCGGCTCCGGGCTCGGCATCCGCAACCCGCACAACTTCCAGCTGATCGTCGAGCACGCGCGCGTGCCCGTGATCCTGGACGCCGGAGCGGGCACGGCGTCGGACGTGGCGCTGGCGATGGAGCTCGGGTGTGCCGGTGTGATGCTCGCCTCGGCCGTGACGCGGGCGCAGGAGCCCGAGCTGATGGCCGGGGCGATGAGGCACGCGGTGGAGGCGGGACGGCTGGCCCGGCGTGCGGGGCGCATCCCCCGCAGGCACTTCGCCGAGGCGTCTTCTCCTGCGGAGGGCCTGGCGGTGCTCGATCCCGAGCGGCCTGCGTTCTGAGCGGGGTTGCAAAGCCGCCCCGGCCTCCCACCTGCGCACCACCCGTTCACCGCCGATCGGGACGGGGACCTTTCCCGTGGGGATTCATCGCCGTCGGCGGCTGCGGGCCTGTGCGAGTGACGCGTCACAAGTGCGCTGCAGGAACACCCTGATCCCGGTCTGGCCGGGCGTCGTGTCAGTCGCCCCTCGTAGACTCGCTGCGTGGATACGACCCTTCAGGACCCCCTCGTCGGCCAGATGCTCGACGGCCGCTATCGCGTCGACGCGCGGATCGCCGTCGGCGGGATGGCCACGGTCTATCGGGCCCTGGACACCCGTCTGGACCGCATACTCGCGCTCAAGGTGATGCATCCGGCGCTGGCCGCCGACGGCTCCTTCGTCGAGCGGTTCATCCGCGAGGCGAAGTCGGTGGCCCGGCTCGCGCACCCCAACGTCGTGCAGGTCTTCGACCAGGGCACCGACGGGTCGTACGTCTATCTCGCCATGGAGTACGTCGCCGGGTGCACCCTGCGTGACGTGCTGCGCGAGCGGGGAGCGCTGCGGCCCCGCGCCGCCCTGGACATCCTGGAGCCGGTGCTGGCCGCGCTCGGCGCCGCGCACCGGGCCGGTTTCGTGCACCGGGACATGAAGCCCGAGAACGTCCTCATAGGGGACGACGGGCGCGTCAAGGTCGCCGACTTCGGGCTCGTGCGGTCCGTGGACACGGTGACGAGCACCACGGGGGCCGTCCTCGGCACCGTCTCCTACCTCGCGCCCGAGCAGATCGAGCAGGGCACCGCCGACGCGCGCGTCGACGTGTACGCGTGCGGTGTCGTCCTCTACGAGATGCTGACCGGCGCCAAGCCGCACACCGGTGACTCCGCCGCCGCGGTGCTCTACAAACACCTCCACGAGGACGTCCCACCGCCCTCGGCCGCCGTACCGGGCATGCCGTACGGCCTGGACGCGCTGGTCGCCGCGGCCACCGCGCGCACCGCGGACCTGCGGCCGCACGACGCCGTGGCGCTGCTCGCCGATGCGCGTCAGGCGCGGGCGGACCTGAGCGACGAGCAGCTGGACGCCGTGCCTCCGCAAGCGATCACCGCGGAGCACGACAACGCCCGGGACCGTACGAGCGTGCTACCGCGCGCGCTGACCATCCCGCGGCTCCTGCCCGTCAACGAGGACGACGATCCGACGGCGGCCGTCGACCGGACCAGCCGGCTCGAGGTCCCGCCCGGCCCGCCCGCGCGGCGGCAGGGGCCGTCCCGGCCGAGGCGCGGGCTGGTCACGGCCATCGCCGCCGTGCTGCTCGTCTTCGGTGTCGGCACCGGCGTCTGGTACGTCAACTCGGGGCAGTTCACCAAGGTCCCGCCGCTGCTGGCGAAGACCGAGGCGCAGGCGCGGGCGGAGCTGCGGGATGACGGGCTCGGCGTCAAGCGGGTCCGGCACGCCTACAGCGACACGGTCAGGCGCGGCACGGTCATCAGCACCGACCCCCGGGCCGGCAGCCGGGTCCGCGGCAACGCCTCGGTGACGCTGACCGTCTCCGACGGCCCGGAGACCGTGCGGGTGCCCGACCTGCAGGGCTACCGGCTGGACAGGGCGAGGACGAAGCTCAAGGACGCCGGGCTGGAGCCGGGCATGGTCACCCGGCAGTTCAGCGACGACGTCGACAAGGGGATGGTGATCGGCACCGGCCCGGAGGCGGGCACCGAGCGGCACGCGGGCTCCGCGATCGCGCTCACCGTCAGCAAGGGCAGCCCGGTCGACGTGCCCGACGTCACCGGTGAGGACCTGGACAGCGCGAAGGGGGACCTGGCGGACGCCGGTCTCCGGGTGAGGATCGCCCCGCGGGAGGTCTCCTCCGAGTACGACAAGGGCGAGGTCGCCGAGCAGACCCCGGTCGGCGACGGCCAGGCGGCCGAGGGCGACACCGTGACGCTGACGCTGTCCAAGGGCCCCGAGATGGTCGACGTGCCGGACGTGGTCGGGGGGAGCGTCGACGACGCGAAGAGCAAGCTGGAGCGCGCCGGCTTCAAGGTCGGCGAGAGCCGCGGGCTGTTGGGCCTGTTCGGCGACACCGTGAAGAGGCAGTCGGTGGACGGCGGCGAGAAGGCGCCCAAGGGGGCGACGATCACGATCACCATCCGGTGAGCGGCGGGATCACGGCGTTCCTCGGGTCCCGCCCGGCATGACACCCTGAACGGGTGATACCTCAGCAGCCCGGCACCGCCGTCCCGCCCCGCCCCTTGCGCAACCCCGTCGGCGGTCACGTCCCCGTGGCCGGCGGACTGCACTGCGTGGGGCTGTCGTACGCCCGTGAGCTGAGGGCCGAGACCGTGCAGGTCTTCGTCGCCAATCCGCGCGGCTGGGCCACCCCGGCCGGGAACCCCCGGCAGGACGAGGCGTTCCGGGAGACCTGCGCGCGGGAGTCGATCCCGGCGTACGTGCACGCCCCCTATCTGATCAACTTCGGCTCGCACACCGAGGCGACCGTGGAGAAGTCGGTGGAGTCGCTGCGGCACTCGCTGCGGCGCGGGCGGGAGATCGGGGCGCTCGGCGTCGTCGTGCACACGGGCAGCGCGACCGGCGGGCGGGAGCGGGCGGTGGCCCTGAAGCAGGTACGGGAGCACCTGCTGCCGCTGCTGGACGAGCTCACCCATGACGACGACCCGTATCTGCTGCTGGAGTCCACGGCCGGACAGGGCGCCTCTCTGTGCTCGCGCACCTGGGACTTCGGGCCGTACTTCGAGGCGCTCGACGCCCACCCCAATCTGGGCGTGTGCCTGGACACCTGCCACATCTTCGCGGCCGGGCACGACCTGACCGGGCCGAGCGGCATGCACCGGACGCTCGACCTGCTGGTGGAGACGGTCGGCGAGGGCCGGCTGAAGCTGATCCACGCCAACGACTCCAAGGACGTGGTGGGCGCGCACAAGGACCGCCACGAGAACATCGGCGCAGGCCACATCGGCGAGGACCCGTTCCGCGCGCTGCTGACCCACCCCGCCACCGAGGGCGTACCGCTGATCATCGAGACGCCGGGTGGCAAGCAGGGGCACGCGGCGGACGTGGAGCGGCTGAAGAAGCTGCGGGACGGATGATCCGCAGGCCGAGCCTGGAATACCCCTGAGGGGTATACGGCTCCTACTCCCCACAGGAACCGTCACTCGGCTTTGGGGGCATCCATGACGCACGAGGCGCACGTCCGGGCACACGTCCACGACCACGCACCGGCGGCCACCTGGTCCATGGCGGCCCGGGCCACCCTGCACTGCCTCACCGGCTGTGCCATCGGTGAGGTGCTTGGCATGGTCATCGGTACGGCGCTCGGCTGGGGCAACCTGCCGACGACGATCGCGGCGATCGCGCTGGCGTTCTTCTTCGGTTACGCGCTCACCCTGCGCGGGGTGCTGCGGGCGGGCGTGGACTTCCGCACCGCCGTCCGCGTGGCGCTGGCCGCCGACACACTGTCCATCGCCGTGATGGAGCTGATCGACAACGGCGTGATCGCGCTCTGGCCGGGCGCGATGGAGGCGCAACTGGTCGACCTGCTCTTCTGGGCCACGCTGGCGATCTCCCTCGCGGCCGCCTTCGTCGTCACGACCCCCGTCAACAAGTGGACGATCGGCCGCGGCAAGGGCCACGCGGTGGTGCACCGGTACCACCGCTGACCGCCGGCAAGAGGACCAGGCGGGAGGCGTCAGAGCTCGGGGCCGTCCCCGGGCTCCTCCTGGTAGGAGTAGCGCTGCTGCTTCCAGGGGTCGCCGATGTTGTGGTAGCCGCGCTCCTCCCAGAAGCCGCGGCGGTCGGCGGTCATGTACTCGATGCCGCGGACCCACTTGGGGCCCTTCCAGGCGTACAGGTGAGGCACGATCAGGCGGACCGGGAAGCCGTGCTCGGCGGTGAGGAGTTCACCGTCCTTGTGGGTCGCGAAGATCGCGCGGTCGGAGGAGAAGTCCGACAGCCGGAGGTTCGCGCTGAAGCCGTACTCCGCCCAGACCATCACATGGGTGACGTCGGCGGCGGGCGGCGCGGCTTCCAGGATCTCGCTCGCCGGGACGCCACCCCATTCGGCCCCCAGCATGCTGAACTTCGTCACGCAGTGCAGATCGGCCACGACGCTGCTGTACGGCAGGGTCGTGAACTCGTCGTGGTTCCAGCAGCGCTTGTCGCCGTCGGCGGTGGCACCGAAGACCCTGAACTCCCAGCGTTCGGGCCGGAACTTGGGCACCGGGCCGTAGTGCATGACCGGCCAGCCGCGCTGAAGTCGCTGCCCCGGGGGGAGCTCGGACCGTACGCCCTCTCCGAATTCTCCAGATTCGCGCTCCGCCGGATGCCCCATGACTCCATCCTGACAGACCCGGAGCAGTGCACTTGACCAGGCATCCCCCTAATCGGACAACACGCGTGAAGTGTGGACTTACTTACTAAGTACGCACTTACTGGACGATCTTCGGCGCCGGTGCAATCATGCGGCGGCAACCTCCCCCATCCCCTCATGCGGAAGGAGCCTCTGCGATGCAGGGCGACCCCGAGGTCCTCGAATTCCTCAACGAGCAGCTCACCGGCGAGCTCACCGCGATCAACCAGTACTTCCTGCACGCGAAGATGCAGGAGAACTTCGGCTGGACGAAGCTCGCGAAGTACACGCGGCACGAGTCGTTCGACGAGATGAAGCACGCCGAGACGCTCACCGACCGGATCCTGTTCCTGGACGGCCTGCCGAACTACCAGCGGCTGTTCCATGTGCGGGTGGGGCAGACCGTCAAGGAGATGTTCGAGGCGGACCGGCAGATCGAGGTGGAGGCGATCGACCGGCTCACGCGCGGCGCCAAGGTGATGCGCGAGAAGGGCGACCTCACGTCCGCGAACATCTTCGAGGACATCCTCGCGGACGAGGAGCAGCACATCGACTACCTGGACACCCAGCTGGAACTGGTGGACAAGCTCGGCGAGGCGCTCTACATCGCGCAGGTCATCGAGCAGCCGGACAGCTGACGTCGGCAGTCGGGAACCGGGGAACCGGGAGCTAGGCGGCCTCGTCCAGGGCCTGGGCCCGCGAGAGCTCCGAGAGCACCGGCCCGCCCTGGTCGGCGAGCTCACGGCGGGGGCATGCGCCGCGACCGAGGAGCGCCTGGATACGGCGTACGCACGAACCGCAGTCCGTGCCGGCCTTGCAGGCGGAAGCTATCTGCCGAGGGGTGCAGGCGCCGTCCTCCGCATGCCTCTTGACCTGCTGCTCGGTGATGCCGAAGCAGCTGCAGACGTACACGCGGATTCACCTCCCGCCGGGATGGAAAGGTCACGCCACCCCGACTGATCGGTGAGGCAAACCTAACCTTACCCGCCGGGCAGGGCCCCGTAAAAGCGAGGTGGGGCGCGGATCGTGTGATCCGCGCCCCACCTCACGTCCGGGTCCTCACAGGACCGTCACTGGTCCCGGTACATCTCCGCGACGAGGAACGCCAGGTCCAGCGACTGGCTGCGGTTCAGCCGCGGGTCGCAGGCCGTCTCGTAGCGCTGGTGCAGGTCGTCGACGAAGATCTCGTCGCCGCCGCCCACGCACTCGGTGACGTCGTCGCCGGTGAGCTCCACGTGGATGCCGCCCGGGTGGGTACCCAGCGCCTTGTGGACCTCGAAGAAGCCCTTGACCTCGTCGAGCACGTCGTCGAAGCGGCGGGTCTTGTGGCCGGAGGCCGCCTCGAAGGTGTTGCCGTGCATCGGGTCCGTCACCCAGGCCACCGTCGCGCCGGACGACGTGACCTTCTCGACCAGCTCGGGGAGCTTGTCGCGGATCTTGTCGGCGCCCATGCGGACGATGAAGGTCAGCCGGCCCGGCTGCCGCTCGGGGTCGAGGCGCTCGATGTACTGCAGCGCCTCCTCGGCCGTGGTCGTCGGGCCGAGCTTGATGCCGATCGGGTTGCTGATCTTCGACGCGAACTCGATGTGCGCGCCGTCCAGCTGCCGGGTGCGCTCACCGATCCACACCATGTGGCCGGAGACGTCGTACAGCTTGCCGGTGCGGGAGTCGACCCGGGTCAGGGCGGTCTCGTAGTCCATCAGCAGCGCCTCGTGCGAGGCGTAGAACTCGACCGTCTTGAACTCCTCCGGCTCCGCGCCGCAGGCCCGCATGAAGTTCAGCGCGTTGTCGATCTCGCGGGCGAGCTGCTCGTAGCGCTGGCCCGACGGGGACGACTTCACGAAGTCCTGGTTCCAGGCGTGCACCTGGCGCAGGTCGGCGTAGCCGCCGGTGGTGAAGGCGCGCACCAGGTTCAGCGTGGAGGCGGAGGCGTGGTACATCCGCTTCAGCCGCTCGGGGTCCGGGATGCGGGCCGCTTCGGTGAAGTCGAAGCCGTTGACGGAGTCGCCCCGGTAGGTCGGGAGCGTCACGCCGTCACGGGTCTCGGTCGGCTTGGAGCGCGGCTTGGAGTACTGCCCCGCGATCCGCCCCACCTTCACGACGGGCACGGACGCGGCGTACGTCAGCACGGCGCCCATCTGGAGGAGGGTCTTGAGCTTGGCGCGGATCTGGTCGGCGCCGACGGCATCGAAGGACTCCGCGCAGTCGCCGCCCTGGAGGAGGAACGCCTCTCCCTTGGCGACGGCCGCCATACGAGCACGCAGCTGGTCGCACTCGCCGGCGAAGACGAGCGGCGGATACGACTCGAGGTCCGCGATCACTGCGCGCAGAGCCTCGGGGTCGGGGTACTCGGGCTGCTGCGCCGCGGGCAGGTCTCGCCAGGTGTTGCCAGCGGTGGCGCTGGTCTTAGCGTTCACGGTCACGACGTCAAGATTACGGGGTGATGTCGGTGCTTCCCGACCACGCCCAGCAAATGAGACACCGGATTCGCACTGCGGACATGCGATAGGGTGCTTCATATGTTCGCGCTTTCGACCCAGAACTGGTGGTGGACCGCTCCTTCCGCGGCCCACTGACTGCGCGTACCCAAGACTTCGCGAAGGCCGCCCGAGGGCGGCCTTCGGTGTTTCCGGGGCCGTCCGTCCACTCCGTCAGGAAAGAACACGGACCCCCATGAACCTCCTGGACCTGCTGCACGACCCCCGCCCCTTCGCCCTGCTGCGCCGCCGCACGCCCGGGCGCGACGAGAACACGGTGGAGGTGCTCGTCGGGCCGGTGAGCACGTACGACCGCCTCGCCGAGCTGCCCGACGAGGGCCTGGCGCTCGTCCCGTTCCGGCAGATCCGGGAGCGCGGCTTCGACGTCCGCGACGACGGGACCCCGCTGGCGGTGCTGACGCCCGAGGAGTCGCATGAGATCCCGCTCGCCGAGGCGCTGGCGCAGCTCCCGGAGCACGCCGTGCGGGTCGACGGCGGGGGCTTCGACGTGGGCGACGAGGAGTACGCCGGGATCGTCGGGCGGGTGCTGCGCGAGGAGATCGGGCGGGGCGAGGGCGCGAACTTCGTGATCCGGCGGACGTACGAGGGCGAGGTCCCCGGGTTCGGGCGCGCCGACGCCCTGAGCCTCTTCCGGCGGCTGCTGGAGGGCGAGCGTGGGGCGTACTGGACCTTCGTCGTGCACACCGGGGACCGGACCCTGGTCGGGGCCAGCCCCGAGGTGCATGTGCGGATGTCGGGCGGGACGGTCGTCATGAACCCGATCAGCGGGACGTACCGCTACCCGGTCGGCGGCCCGACGCCCGAGCATCTGCTGGAGTTCCTCGCCGACGGCAAGGAGATCGAGGAGCTGTCGATGGTCGTCGACGAGGAGCTCAAGATGATGTGCACCGTCGGCGACCGCGGCGGGGTGGTCGTCGGCCCGCGCCTGAAGGAGATGGCGCACCTCGCGCACACCGAGTACGAGCTGCGCGGCAAGTCCTCCCTGGACGTGCGGGAGGTCCTGAAGGAGACCATGTTCGCCGCCACCGTCACCGGCTCGCCGGTGCAGAACGCCTGCCGGGTGATCGAGCGGCACGAGGCCGGCGGCCGCGGCTACTACGCCGGCGCGCTGGCCCTCCTCGGCCGCGATTCCGGCGGCGCCCAGACCCTGGACTCCCCCATCCTCATCCGCACCGCCGACATCGACGCGGCGGGACGGCTGCGGGTCTCCGTGGGCGCGACGCTCGTACGGGGCTCGGACCCGGCGAGCGAGGTGGCGGAGACCCACGCCAAGGCGGCGGGCGTGCTGGCGGCGCTCGGCGTACGGCCGTCCCGGCCGCGCGAGGAGCGGGCGCGGCCCCGGCTCGCCGACGACCCGCGGGTGCGGGCGGCGCTGGACGGGCGGCGGGCCTCGCTGGCGCCGTTCTGGCTGCGGATGCAGGAGCCCGCGGACGGCCTCGACGGCCATGCGCTGGTCGTGGACGCGGAGGACACCTTCACGGCGATGCTCGCGCACATGCTGCGCTCGGGCGGCCTCGACGTCACCGTCCGGCGCTACGACGAGCCCGGCCTGCGGGACGCGGTCCTCGCCCATGAGGGACCGGTCGTCCTGGGCCCCGGCCCGGGTGACCCCTCCGACCTGGCCGACCCCAAGATGCGGTTCCTGCGGGACCTGACGGCGGAGGTGATCGGGACGCACCGGCACGGTGTGCTCGGCGTGTGCCTCGGGCACGAGCTGATCGCGGCCGAGCTGGGGCTGGAGATCGTACGGAAGGAAGTGCCGTACCAGGGAGCGCAGACCACGCTCGACCTGTTCGGGCGGACCGAGACCGTCGGCTTCTACAACAGCTTCACGGCCCGGTGCGACGACGAGGCCCTCGCCGAACTGGCGGCGCACGGGGTCGAGGTGAGCCGTGCGGACAACGGCGAGGTCCACGCCCTGAAGGGACCCGGCTTCGCCGGCATCCAGTTCCACCCGGAGTCGATCCTGACGCTGAACGGGGCCGCGATCGTCCGGGAGTTGACGGGCGCGCTGCGCGACACCGGTGCGGTGCCGCGCAACTCGGCCGTGACGTACGGGGGTTGAGAGGATCAGCCGAAGAAGACGCCGACCTCGTCGTACAGCTTCGGGTCCACCGTCTTCAGCCTGGCCGTGGCCTCGGAGATCGGGACGCGGACGATGTCGGTGCTGCGCAGGGCGACCATCTTGCCGAAGTCGCCGTCGCGGACCGCGTCGATGGCGTGCAGGCCGAAGCGGGTGGCGAGCCAGCGGTCGAAGGCGCTCGGGGTGCCGCCGCGCTGGACATGTCCGAGGACCGTGGTGCGGGCCTCCTTGCCGGTCCGCCGCTCGATCTCCGCGGCCAGCCAGTCGCCGACACCCGACAGGCGCACATGCCCGAAGGAGTCCCGTGACGCGTCCTTCAGCACCATGTCGCCGTCCTTCGGCATGGCGCCCTCGGCGACGACCACGATCGGGGCGTACGACGCCTTGAAGCGGGAGGTCACCCAGGCGCACACCTGCTCGATGTCGAAGCGGTGCTCGGGGATGAGGATGACGTTGGCGCCGCCGGCGAGTCCGGAGTGGAGGGCGATCCAGCCGGCGTGCCGGCCCATCACCTCGACGACCAGGACCCGCATGTGGGACTCGGCGGTGGTGTGCAGTCGGTCGATGGCCTCCGTGGCGATGCCGACCGCGGTATCGAAACCGAAGGTGTAGTCGGTGGCCGAGAGGTCGTTGTCGATGGTCTTGGGCACGCCGACGACGGGCATGCCGTACTCGTCGGACAGCCGCGCGGCCACGCCCAGGGTGTCCTCGCCGCCGATCGCGATGAGCGCGTCGACCTCCTGCTTGGCGAGGTTGTCCTTGATGCGGCGGATGCCGCCCTCCAGCTTCAGCGGATTGGTGCGCGAGGAGCCGAGGATGGTGCCGCCGCGGGGGAGGATGCCGCGCACGGCGGGGATGTCGAGGCGGACGGTGTCGCCTTCGAGGGGGCCGCGCCAGCCGTCCCGGTAGCCGACGAAGTCGTAGCCGTACTCCTGCACGCCCTTGCGGACGACGCCCCGGATGACGGCGTTGAGCCCGGGGCAGTCGCCGCCTCCGGTCAGTACTCCGACCCGCATGGATATGTCCCTTCACCGCGGTTGCCTGCCGACGGCCACGCTAATGGTGACACAGGTCACTCAGGGATGACCGGGGAGGGCAATTCCGGTGAATTGTCGAGCGGTTGGTTGACGTCCTCTCACCCCTCGTCGAGCCCGCGCTCTATGGCGTAGCGCACCAGCTCCACCCGGTTGTGCAACTGGAGCTTGCCGAGGGTGTTCTGGACGTGGTTCTGGACCGTCCGGTGGGAGATGACGAGGCGTTCGGCTATCTGCTTGTAGCTCAGGCCCTTGGCGACCAGGCGCAGCACCTCGGTCTCGCGGTCGGTCAGCCGCGGCGCCTTCGGTTCGTCGGCGTCCGGGACGGCCGCGGGCTCGGCGGCCAGCCGCCGGTACTCGCCGAGGACCAGACCGGCGAGGCCGGGCGTGAACACCGGGTCGCCCACCGCGGTACGGCGCACCGCGTCCAACAGCTCTTCGGTGGAAGCCGACTTGAGCAGATAGCCCGTGGCGCCCGACTTCACGGCCTCCAGTACGTCGGCGTGCTCGCCGCTCGCCGACAGCACCAGGACGCGCAGCGCCGGGAGGGCTCCGACCAGCTCCTTGCAGACCTGGACGCCGGGCTTGGCGGGCAGGTTCAGGTCGAGCACCAGGACGTCCGGCGCGGCGGCCAGGGCGCGGCGCACCGCCTGCTCGCCGTCACCGGCGGTGGCGACCACCTCCAAGCCGGACTCGGCCAGATCCCGGGCGACCGCGTCGCGCCACATGGGGTGGTCGTCGACCACCATGACCCTGATCGTGGCCTGTCCCTGCTGCCGCGTCATCGCCTCTCCGCCTTCCCCCGTGCCGTGCCGGCGTTCTTCGGTATCTTCAGTTCGACTTCCGTGCCCTGGCCGGGCACCGACAACAGCTCGGCGCTGCCGCCCAGTTCGCGCAGCCGCCCCCGGATCGACAGGGCCACCCCGAGCCGCCCCTCGCCCTCGGCCTGCGCGAGCCGGCCCTCCGGGATGCCGGGGCCGTCGTCCCGCACGGTCACGACGACCTTCCCGGGCTCGTCCTCGATCAGGATCCAGGCGCGGGCGCCCTCCCCCGCGTGCCGGCGGACGTTGTCCAGGGCGGCGCCCACGGCCGCGGCCAGCTCCTTCGCGGCGCGGGGCGGCAGCGGCACCGGGGCGCCGGGCTCGGCGAGGGCGACGCGGGCTCCGGCGTACGGGGCGAGCAGCGTGCGCAGGTCGACGGGCGCGGTGGGGTCGGCCGGCTCCTCCACGGCCTCTACGACCGCCCCTTCGGCCGCGTCACGTGAGACCCGGGAGACCGGCACCAGTCCGCCGGAGACCAGCGTGCGCAGCGCCACTTCCTGCTCGCCGGCCATCTGTCCCAGCTCGGCCGCCTCCCCACCGATCACCGCTCCCCGGCGCTGCACCATCGCCAGCACCTGGAGCACGCCGTCGTGGATGTCCCGGGCGAGCCGCTCCCGCTCCCGCGTCGCGGCCTCGATCTCCAGGGCGCGGGCGAGGGTGCGCTCGGAGGCGCGGGCGACCTCGACGACGTACCCGAGGGCGATGGAGGCGATGCAGACGAGGATGACGTTGTGCACGGTGTCGCGGGCCGGGGCGCCCCGCTCGATCAGGTTGGCGCAGGCCACGGCCGTCGAGGCGAACGCCGCCCAGCGCCAGCCGCCCTTGAGGGCGAAGGCCAGCACGGAGCCGGCGGTCCATATCGACGGCAGGGTCGGGCCGCCGTCGAGGATGTGGTCGTGGGTGTCGGCGAAGGGGGTGAGGAGTATGCCGGCGAGCGCGATCGTCAGGTCGGCGGCGAGGAACCGCTTGGTGCAGCTCACGGCGCCCGCCACCTTGGGCAGGGTGGCCAGCGTCCACAGGAGCAGGAACGAGAAGTAGGCGACGGCCAGCCAGGGGCGGACGAAGTGGTCGTGCCCGCTGACGGCCAGGCCGATGGCGTACAGCACCGTGAGGACGCGGTAGGCGGCGAGCGCGCGCCACAGCGGCTGCTCGACCGACATCGTCATGACCCGCTCGCGCTTGGGCATGTTCCCCCACCTTTTTGCTTGTCCGCCCCCGGCCCCCGGCCCGAACTCCGCCTTTAGGCCTCCGACTTCTTCTTTCCCGCCCTCTCGGCCTTCTGCGCCTTCGCCGCCTCCGCGATCTGCCGCTTGGCGGCGGTCGCGTACATGTCGACGTACTCCTGGCCGGAGAGCTTCATGATCTCGTACATGACCTCGTCGGTCACCGCGCGCAGCACGAAGCGGTCGTGCTCCATGCCCCGGTAGCGGCTGAAGTCCAGCGGCCGGCCGATCCGGATACCCGGCCGCATCAGCTTCGGGACGACCTGGCCGGGCGGCTGGATCTTCTCGGTGTCGATCATCGCGACCGGGATGACCGGCGCGCCCGTGGCGAGCGCCACGCGTGCGAGACCGCCGGGCTTGCCCCGGTAGAGGCGGCCGTCGGGCGAGCGCGTGCCCTCCGGGTAGATGCCGAACAGCTCGCCGCGCTCGATCACCTCGATGCCGCTCCTGATGGCGGCCTCGCCCGCACCGCGCGCGCCCGAGCGGTCCACCGGGAGCTGGCCGACGCCCTTGAAGAACGCCGCCGTCAGCCGGCCCTTCACGCCGGGCGTGGTGAAGTACTCGGCCTTCGCGATGAAGGTGACCTTGCGGTCGAGCATCACGGGCAGGAAGAACGAGTCCGAGAAGGACAGGTGATTGCTCGCCAGAATGGCGGGGCCCTCGGCAGGAATGTTCTCCGCGCCTTCCACCCAGGGTCTGAAAGCGACCTTCAGCGGCACCCCGATGGCGACCTTCATCGCGCCGTACAACAACCCACTGCCTCCCGTGTCCGTCGCTCAGACCTTAACCCGGAGCGCCGTGAAAGGACCCGACGACCCTGGTCGGTGTCAGTGCGGTCGCGTACGGTGAAGGGCACCTGGAGTCGTACACATCGTGCACGCCGCTCACGTCGTGCCCGTCGATCACGTCCTTCTCACGAACAGGAGAACCGAGGTGCCGGTTCTGCCCGGAGCCGAGCCGTACCGCCGCGACGGCGGCACAGAGGTCGGGGTCCTCCTCTGCCACGGCTTCACCGGCTCGCCCCAGTCGCTGCGCCCGTGGGCGGAGCACCACGCCGCGCACGGCCTGACCGTGTCGCTTCCGCTGCTGCCCGGACACGGCACGCGCTGGGAGGACATGCAGCTCACGGGCTGGCAGGACTGGTACGCGGAGGTGGACCGCGCGCTGCACGCCCTGCGCGAGCGCTGCACGCGGGTGTTCGTGGCGGGCCTGTCGATGGGCGGTGCGCTGGCCCTGCGGCTGGCGGCCCGGCACGGGGACGCGGTCGCCGGAGCCGTGGTCGTCAACCCGGCGAACAAGGTGCACGGCCTGTCCGCGTACGCCCTTCCGGTGGCCCGGCACCTGGTGCGGACGACGAAGGGCATCGCCAGCGACATCGCGCTGGAGGGCGCCGCGGAGCTCGGCTACGACCGGGTGCCGCTGCACGCGGCCCACTCCCTGCGCACGTACTTCCGCCTGCTGGACCGGGAGCTTCCGCAGGTCACCCAGCCGCTGCTGCTCCTGCGCAGCGCACAGGACCACGTGGTGCCGGCGGCCGACTCGGCCCGCGTCCTGGGCCGGGTGTCCTCGACGGACGTGACGGAGGTCGTGCTGGAACAGAGTTACCACGTGGCGACGTTGGACCACGACGCGGACCGGATCTTCGAGGAGAGCCTCGCCTTCATCGGCCGGCTCGCACCCAGTGTCGGCAAGCACGGCAAGGAAGGGACGGCCGCAGTTGGCTGAGCACGACTCCGACCGCGAGGGCCGCGAGCCGGACGAGAGGGGCGTGCCCTTCGACGAGGAGGCCGCCTGGGCGGCGATCGTCGCGGGGTACGGCGACGAGCCGCCGGACCCGCCGGGCGCCCAGCCGTTCCGGCCGGTCCAGGATCTCGCGCTGCCCGACACGGACATGGACATGGACACGGACGGCAACACCGACGCCGGGAACGCCGACGGCAGCAGCGACGGCGACAGGGACGAGAACGGCAAGGAGCGGCCCCGGTCCGCGGGGCCGCCGGGCAGCTCCGTGTCCTTCGCGCCCGGGATAGGCCCGCGCGACTACACGTCGCCCGAGTCGTCGGACGACGACTTCGACGAGGACGACGAGGGGCACTTCGTGCCGCCCGAGCCGCCGCCGCTGCCCACGGCCGACACGACGGCCAAGTTCGCCTGGCTCGGTGTGGTCGGCGGCCCGGTCCTGCTGCTGCTCGCGGTGCTGCTCGACTGGGACATGACCTGGTGGCTGGCGACGCTCGGCATCGGCGGTTTCCTGGGCGGCTTCGTCACGCTGGTGACGCGGATGCGCACGGACGACGACGAGGACGACGATCCGGGACGCGGGGCCGTGGTGTGAGCGGTTAGGCAACCGGGATTCTGAGGGCGGCCAGGACCGGGAGGTGGTCCGTGGCCGCCCTCAGGTCTGCGTCCGTGACGCCCGGAAGACCGGCCGGTACCCCGCAGCCCAGCACCTCGATGCCCTTCGTCGCGAAGATCGCGTCGATGCGCTGATGGGGGTCGGTGGGCGTCGAGGTGTACTCGCCCCCCCAGGGTGCGGCGGCCCGGCAGTCCCGCAGTCCGTCGGCCAGCCGCCGGAAGGTGCGGCCGCCGGGGCGCTCGTTGAGGTCGCCGCCCGCGACCGCGTGCTCCACGCCCATCCCGGCCAGCCGGTCCAGCAGCATGCCGCCCTGCTCGTACCGCTCGTCCTTCTGCAGGCTCAAGTGGCAGCTGAGCACACCGAGCCGGGTGCCGCCGAACCGTACGACGGCCGTGGCGAAGCCGCGCCGGTGCAGGCCCGGGGTGAAGGGGAGAAGCACGTCCTCGGTGCGCTCGACGGTCGCCCGGAGGCTGCAGAGGATCGCCGGTCCCGCGGCGGTGGCGCCCCCGGAGAGGACCACCTGACCGGACGCCCCCGCGAGCCGGGCCAGCTTCTTGCGCCAGCGGAAGAAGCGGGGGGCCTCCTGGACGAGGACCAGGTCGGGGGCGCAGGCGGAGATCACGCGGGCGAGGGCGGCCGTGTCGTCGCGCATCGAGCGGATGTTGTAGCTGAGGACGCGGACGACGGCGGAACCGTCGGGGTCCGTGCGGGAGTTGGGCAGCGGCGGGAGCGTGGACGGCATGTGGGTCAATGTACGCGGCCACGTCCTGTACGAGGCCCGGATACGGCGGCGCCCACCGTCCCCGTACGGGAATCGGCGGGCGTCGGATGGACGAGGCGCGTCACATGATCGGGTCGGGCTCCCGGGCCAGGTCCGCCGCGCCCACCAGGCCGGCCTTGTTGCCCAGCTGGGCCGCGATCACCTCGGCGACCGGGCGCCAGTTGCCGCCGACCAACCAGCGCTTGTACGACTTGCGGATCGGGTCGAGCACCAGCTCGCCCTCGTCGGAGAGGCCGCCGCCGACGATGAAGGCGGACGGGTCGAAGAGGGAGGCCAGGTCGGCGAGGCCGGCGCCGGCCCAGCGGGCCAGCTCGCGGTAGGAGTCGACGGCGACCGGGTCGCCCTGGCGGGCGGCCATGGAGATGTGCTTGCCCTCGATGCCCTCGGGGGTGCCGTCGCCGAGGCCGAGCAGGACCTCGGCGTTCTCGGGGGTGGCGTTGGCGCGCTGCTTGGCGTAGCGGACCAGGGCGCGGCCGGAGGCGTACTGCTCCCAGCAGCCCTGCGAACCACAGCCGCACATCAGGCCGTCCGGGACCATCCGGATGTGGCCGAACTCGGCGGCCACGCCGAAGTGGCCGCGGCGCAGCTTGTTGCCGATGATGATGCCGCCGCCCAGGCCGGTGCCGAGCGTGATGCAGATGACGTTGCGGTGGCCCTTGCCCGCGCCGAACTTGTACTCGCCCCACGCGGCCGCGTTGGCGTCGTTCTCCACGACGACCGGCAGCGCCACACGGGCCTCGACCTTCTCCTTCAGCGGCTCCTGGCGCCAGTCGATGTTGGGCGCGAAGTAGACGGTGGAGCGCTGCCGGTTCACGTAGCCGGCCGCACCGATGCCCACGCCGACGATGTCGTGTCCGCCGCGCGCACCCTCCACCGCCGAGGCGATGGCGTCCACGATGGCCTCGGGCGTGGTGGGGGTCGGCACCTTGAAGGTCGAGAGGATGTTGCCTTCCTCATCGACCACCCCGGCCGCGATCTTCGTGCCGCCGATGTCGACGCCGATGGTGAGTCCCATGAATCCCTCAGTTTCGGTCGAGCCCCGCTAGGGCCAACCGTACCCGAGGCCCTGCCGTGGGCTTCCCGACGTCCGTCCGGAGGGCGGGCGGGAAGCAACGGCAGGGCCTCGGAGGGCTCTCAGTCCAGGTCGATGCGTTCCCCGGGGCCGGTGCCCTCGCCCCGGTCGGGCCCGTCGCCCCGGTCGCTCTCGTCGCCCGGGCCGGTCCGGTCGCCCTTCGGATCGCTCGTGCGGGACGTCCACCGGCGCTCCTGGGACTGGACCGCGGAGCGGTAGGCGGCCAGGAGCTCGGTACCGGCCGCGGCCAGGTGGTCGAAGACGTCCGGGTTGCGCTCTATGACGGGCTCGACGGCGGCCTTGGCCTGCTGCACGGCCTGTCGTACGGCCTGCTGGGCGGCGGGCCCGGCGACCGCCCCGAGGAGCGGGGACTGGATGTCGGACAGCTTGTCGGCGACGGCGTCGACGAGCCTGCGCAGTTCCTCGGCGGCCGAGCCCGGGGGCGGGCCCTGCTCGGCCCGGCGGCGGGCCTTCTCCGCCGCGAGGTCCTCGGCGCAGGCCGTGGCCCAGGCATCGGCGTCGGTCGCCCGCACCTCGTCGACCGCCTCCGGCGCCGGCTCCGGCTCCGAGGCGTCGGGTGCGGGGCGCTCTTCGCTCATGGCGGACTCCTGACTACGGTTCGTCTCTCCGACGTTACCCGAATGGGCGTACGTGGTTCACCGCGTGCGGCCGGCGCTCCGACGCCGGGCGAGAGCCGCCGTCACTTCCCCCGCGGCCACAGATCCGGATCCGGCGCGAACCGGATGCGCAGCTCGCCCTCGCGCAGCGCGGCCCCGGCGACGGTGCAGCGGCGCAGGGCGGACGGCAGCGGAACGATCCGGCGGAACCGGCCCGCGGTGACGACGAGTTCGTCGCCGCGCCGGATCAGGTCGAGGTCATCGCGTATCGCGCCGGGCAGCGGGATGTGCCACACGAGCACGCCGTCGTCGGAGATGCGGTCGCTGACGCGCCACTCGACCGGGGTGGGCGCCGGGTTGACGCCGGGCACGGTGAGCGCGGCGAGGTCGTCGGCGCCGTGCGGGTCGCGGCCGAGGTGGGCGACCTCGTGGACGTCGTACGCCGGCTGCCGCTCCCGGTACGGCTCCTGCGGCTCCCGCCAGTCGGCCAGGGCCTTGCGCTGCTGGGCCAGGAGCGAGGCCAGCCAGGCGTCCGACGCGGTCTCGGGCAGGACCCGGTTGGCGACGAGGGCCTCGGTGCGCAGTCCGCGCAGGGCGATGCCGAGGGTGGCCGCGCGTACGGCGTCGGCGCCGGCCGGACCGGGCTCGGCGACCAGCCGTACGGTGGTGGCGCGGTCGGCCAACACGGCCTCCACGGCGGCCAGTTCGACGTCCCAGCGAGCCGCCGTGTCGTACAGCCACTCGGCGGGCATGGGAACGCCGGCGAGCCGGCCGAGGACCGGGCGCAGGGCGCGGGCCGCCTGCCGCTCGGGCGGGAGCAGCCGGCGCAGGTAGCGACGCAGTTCCTCCGGCAGCGCGAGCAGGGCGAGAGCCTGAGGGGTGGGCGGGAGGTCGACGACGAGGAGGTCGTAGCGCTCCGACAGGGCGGCGTCCCGGAGTGCGCGCAGGAAGGACAGCTCCTCCGCGCCGGGCAGGGGGGTCACCTCCTCGGCGTCCAGGCGGGAGGCGCCGAGGAGGTCGAGGACGCCGGCGGCTCGGGTCTGGAACGCGGTGAGGTCCTCGCGGAAGCCCTCGGCCGCGTCGGGGCGCCAGGCCGTGAGGCCGGGTGAGACGTCGACGGGGACCGGTCCGGTCCGCGTGCCGAGTGCGGCGCCGAGGGTATCGGTGCGGTCGGCGCTCAGGACCAGGGTGCTGGTGCCCTCGCCGACGGCGCGCAGGGCGGTGGCCGCGGCGACGGTCGTCCGGCCGCTGCCGCCCGGGCCCGTGATCAGGATGGTGCGCATAAGGGTGAACGCTACCTGCGCGCACCGTCCGCGGATGCCGCTCTACAGCTCTCCGGACTCCACGCGCTTCTTCAGCCCGGCCAGCGCGCGGTCGATGATGACCTTCTCGGCCTTGCGCTTGATCATGCCGAGCATGGGGATCTTGACGTCCACCGTCAGCCGGTACGTCACCTCGGTGGCGCCCGCGCCGGCCGGCTTGAGCAGGTACGTTCCGTCGAGGGAGCGCAGCATCTGGGACTTGACCAGGGTCCAGGAGACCTCGTGGTCGCCGGTCCAGGTGTAGGCCAGGGTCTGGTCGTCCTTGATGGCGCCGGCGTCCATCACGAGGCGGACCTGTTCGGCGCGGCCCTGTGCGTCGGTCTCGAGGACCTCGGCCTCCTTCACCTCGCCGGTCCAGGCGGGGTAGCGGGCGAAGTCGGCGATCACCCCCATGACGTCGGCCGGTGCCGCCTCGATCGTGATGCTCGAGCTGGTGTGTTCCGCCATCGCGGTGGCTCCTCCAGATGCGGGCCGGTAGTGAGATCGCTGGCACGCGTGCGTGCGCACGCGTGTGCAGCGTGAAGGCTACCGCGCGGCCCGCGGGCCGGGTTCACCGCCGTCCGCACACGCCGCCGGCAACCGGGCTCCGCCCCCTGCGGACGGCCGCTCACCATTCCAGCACCCACGGCCGGCCGCTCCCGGCGAAGTGGCCCACGTTCACGCACTCGGTCGCCCCGATCCGCATCCGCCGCACCAGCGGCTGGTGGACGTGGCCGAAGAGGTGGTAGCGGGGCCGGGTGCGGCGGATGGCGTCCAGCAGGGCGCGGCTGCCGCGCTCGAAGCGGCGCGCCACCGTGTCGTACACGAGCTCGGGGACCTCCGGCGGGATGTGCGTGCACAGCACGTCGACCTCGCCGACCGCCTCGACCTTCGCGGCGTACTCCTCGTCGCTGATCTCGTACGGCGTCCGCATGGGCGTGCGCAGGCCGCCGCCGACGAAGCCGAAGACCCGGCCGCCGATCTCCATCCGCTGGCCGTCGAGGACCGTCGTGCCGGGACCGGCGTACTCGGGCCACAGGGGCGGGATGTCGACGTTTCCGTACGTCGCGTACGTCGGCGTCGGGAACGCCGCGAACATCTCGGCGTACTGCCCCCGCACCGCCCGCTCGATCGCGGTGCGCCGGTCGGTGCCGATGCCCGCCCACAGCCGGGCGCCGAACGCCCGCGCCTCCTCGAACCGGCGGGCGGTGCGCAGCTCCACGATCCGGTGGGCGTTCTCCACGCCGAACAGGTCGGGGAAGATGCCGCGCGAGTGGTCGGCGTAGTCGAGGAAGAGCACGAGGTCACCGAGGCAGATCAGGGCGTCGGCGCCCTCTCCGGCGCGGGCCAGGTCACGCGCGTTGCCGTGCACGTCGCTGACCACGTGAACGCGGGTGCCGCGGTTGCCGGCAGGTGTGGGTGCCATGGTGATCAAGCGTAAATGTGTGTGGCATGCGTGAACAGTGGCGACCGGGCCCTTGATTACTGGCCAGTCAGGAAAAACGTGCATTACTGTGCGCGAAGAAACACCAGTCCGTGTGACGCAGCGAACAACTCGCCGGGACCCCCTGTCGGAGAAGCCATACCGGCGGGTAACGTCCGGGCAGTCCAGTCGTGCTCTGGATTTCAACCACCCGGCCCCTGGCTCCTGGTGACCCCGGAGCACCTGGTCGAGCCTTGGACCGCACCGTCGCATCACACACCGTTGTGGCGCCGGCGCCCTATGAGGAGCAGCAGTCTTGCGCGAGTTCAGCCTTCCGGCTTTGTACGAGGTCCCTGCGGACGGCAATCTGACCGACATCGTCCGCAGAAACGCCGCGCAGCACCCCGACGTCGCCGTCATCGCCCGCAAGGTCGGCGGCACCTGGCAGGACGTCACGGCCAGGGACTTCCTGACCGAGGTGCACACCGCCGCCAAGGGACTCATCGCCTCCGGCATCCAGCCGGGCGACCGGGTCGGCCTGATGTCCCGCACCCGCTACGAGTGGACGCTCCTCGACTTCGCGATCTGGAGCGTGGGCGCGGTCACCGTGCCGGTGTACGAGACCAGCTCGCCGGAGCAGGTGCAGTGGATCCTCTCCGACTCGGGCGCGACCGCCTGCATCGTGGAGCTGGACAACCACGCCGCCGCCGTCGACGCGGTCCGCGACCGGCTGCCCGCCCTGCGGCACGTCTGGCAGATAGAGGCCGGGGGCGTCGAGGAGCTGGGCCGGCTCGGCAAGGACATCACCGACGAGACGGTGGACGAGCGCAGCTCGCGCGCCAAGGCCGACGACCCGGCGACCATCGTCTACACGTCCGGCACGACCGGCCGCCCCAAGGGCTGTGTGCTGACCCACCGCAGCTTCTTCGCCGAGTGCGGCAACATCGTCGAGCGGCTGCGCCCGCTGTTCCGCACGGGCGAGTGCTCCGTCCTGCTGTTCCTGCCGCTCGCGCACGTCTTCGGGCGGCTCGTGCAGATCGCGCCGATGATGGCGCCGATCAAGCTCGGCCTGGTCCCGGACATCAAGCAGCTCACCGACGAACTGGCCTCGTTCCGCCCGACGATGGTCCTCGGCGTCCCGCGCGTCTTCGAGAAGGTCTACAACTCGGCGCGCGCCAAGGCGCAGGCGGACGGCAAGGGCAAGATCTTCGACAAGGCCGCGGACACCGCGATCGCCTACAGCAAGGCGCTGGACGACCCGTCGGGCCCGTCGCTGCGCCTGCGCCTCAAGCACAAGGCGTTCGACAAGCTGGTCTACAGCAAGCTGCGCGCGGTGCTCGGCGGCCGGGGCGAGTACGCCATCTCCGGCGGCGCCCCCCTCGGCGAGCGCCTCGGCCACTTCTTCCGCGGCATCGGCTTCGCGGTCCTGGAGGGCTACGGCCTGACCGAGTCCTGCGCGGCGACGGCGTTCAACCCGTGGGACCGGCAGAAGATCGGCACGGTCGGTCAGCCGCTGCCGGGCTCCGTGATCCGTATCGCGGACGACGGCGAGGTGCTGCTGCACGGCGAGCACCTGTTCAAGGGGTACTGGAACAACGAGGGCGCGACGGCCGAGGCGCTGGCCGACGGCTGGTTCCACACCGGTGACATCGGCACCCTCGACGAGGACGGCTACCTCAAGATCACCGGCCGTAAGAAGGAGATCATCGTCACCGCGGGCGGCAAGAACGTCGCCCCGGCCGTGATCGAGGACCGCATCCGCGCGCACGCGCTGGTCGCGGAGTGCATGGTGGTGGGCGACGGGCGGCCGTTCGTGGGCGCGCTGGTCACCATCGACGAGGAGTTCGTGGGCCGCTGGGCCGCCGACCACGGCAAGCCCGAGGGCTCCACGGCGGCGTCGCTGCGCGACGACCCGGACTTCGTGGCCGCGATCCAGTCGGCGGTCGACGACGGCAACGCCGCGGTGTCGAAGGCGGAGTCGGTGCGCAAGTTCCGTATCCTGCCCGGCCAGTTCACGGAGGACTCGGGCCACCTGACGCCGTCGCTGAAGCTCAAGCGGGCCGTGGTCGCGAAGGACTTCGCGGACGAGATCGAGGCGCTCTACCAGAAGTAGCCGTACGTACGACGTGCTGTGGCGCGGTGACCCCGGCGAGGGGCACCGCGCCACGGCGCGTCGAGGGCCCGGTTCAGAGCAGCGTCTTCAGCCGCTCGGCCAGCAGGTCCCAGCGCCACTTCTCCTCGACCCAGGCGCGGCCCCGCTCCCCCATCCTGCGGCGCAGGCCGGCGTCGCCGAGCAGCGTCGCGATCCGGTCGGCGGCCTCCTCCGGGGAACCGCCGCGGACGACCCACCCGGTCTCCCCGTCGAGCACCGCGTCGGGCGCGCCGCCCGAGTCCCCGGCGACGACCGGCAGCCCGGTGGCCGAGGCCTCCAGGTAGACGATGCCGAGCCCCTCGACGTCGAGGCCGCCCCGCCGGGTGCGGCAGGGCATGGCGAAGACGTCCCCGGCGCCGTAGTGCGCGGGCAACTGAGACCAGGGCACGGCCCCGGTGAAGCGGACGGAACCGGCGACCCCGGTCTCGCGGGCGAGCCGGTGCAGCTCCTTCTCGTACGGTCCGCCGCCGACGATCAGCAGCACCGCGTCGGGTTCCTTCGCGAGGATGCGGGGCATCGCCCGGATCAGCGTGTCCTGGCCCTTGCGCGGCACCAGCCGCGAGACGCACACGACGACCGGCCGCTCGGTCAGCCCGAGCCGCGCCCGCACCTCGTCCCCGCCGGAGCCGGGATGGAAGGTCTTCTCGTCCACCCCGGGCGGCAGATGCGCCATCCGCGCGGCCGCGGCCGGGCTCAGCGCGCCGGCGATCCGCGAACGCGTGTACTCGCCGAGGTAGGTGATCGTGTCCGTGCTCTCGCCGATGCGGCGCAGCAGCCCGCGCGCGGCGGGCAGTTGGGCCCACCCCGCTTCGTGGCCGTGGGCGGTGGCCACCAGCCGCTCGGCGCCCGCGTTCCTCAGCGCCGGCGCCATCAGCCCGAGCGGCGCCGCCGCCCCGAACCACACCGAGGTGCACCCGTGCTCCCGCAGCAGCCCGGCCGCGCGCCGGGTCGCCCCGGGCGTCGGCAGCAGCATCGTCGTACGATCGCGTACGACCGTGAAGGGCTGCTCGGCGTCGAACGCGGCCGTGGCCTGCGCGCCCTCCCGGCCCCGCCTCCAGGTGGAGGCGTAGACGACGAGCCGGCCGGGGTCGAGTCGCAGCGCCATGTTGTGCAGGAAGGCCTGGATGCCGCCCGGCCGGGGCGGGAAGTCATTGGTCACGATCAGGGTCTTGTGCATCGCCGCCGACCCTACCCGGCGGACGAACGAAGCGAAGTGACGGACAGGGGCTCAGGTGAACGGGACGGGCGGACGTCGGGCGCTGGTGCGGCTGCTCGGTGTCTGGGGTGCCACCCGGCTGGTGCTGCTGCTCTTCGTCTTCCGGGTGCTCGTCTTCCCGGGCTCGGACGTCACGTCCGACGTGTCGGTGATCTACCGGGGCTGGTACGACGTGCTGCGCCACGGCACCTTCCCGCTGGACGACGTGACCTGGCAGTACCCGCCCGCCGCCGCGCTCGCGATCCTCTCCCCCGGCGCCCTGCCCTTCCTCGACTACACGCACGCCTTCTTCGTGCTGGCCTGCCTGGCCGACCTGGCCGTGCTGGCGCTGCTGCTGTACGCGGGTCTGCGCGCCGGCAGGTCGCCGCGCGGCGCCTGGGTGTGGGTGGCGGGCCTGCCGCTGCTCGGCCCGACGGCCTACGCCCGCTACGACATGATGGTGACCGCGGTGGCGGTGGCCGCGCTGCTCGCCGGGGGGCGGCATCCCCGGGTGCTGGGGGCGCTGGCGGGCTTCGGGGCGATGCTCAAGGTGTGGCCGGTGCTGCTGCTCGTGGGTGTCGCGCGACGGCGGCCGTGGGTCGCGGCGGCGGTGACCGCGTCCGCGGTGGCGGTGGTGTCCGCGGTGGCCATGCCCGGCGCCTTCGCCTTCCTCGCCTTCCAGCGCGACCGGGGCACCGAGGTGGAGTCGCTGGGCGCCCTGGTCTTCCAAGTGGCGCGCCACTTCGGCTGGCAGGGGCAGGTGCTGCTCAACTACGGCTCGGTGGAGTTCCTCGGCCCGTACGTCGGCGCGGTCAGCACGGCCGCTCTGACGCTCACGGGCGCCGCCTTCGGCTGGCTGCTGCTGTGGCGGCTGAAGGCGACCCGCTTCCTGCCGCACACGCTCGCGGACGCGGCCTTCACCGCGGTGCTGATGTTCACGACCACGAGCCGGGTGATCAGCCCCCAGTACCTGGTGTGGCTGCTCGGCCTGGGCGCCGTCTGCCTGTGCTTCTGCGCGAGCCGGATGGGGCTGCCGGTCGTGCTGCTCCTCGGGGCGGCCTTCGCGACGGTCCTGGAGTTCCCGCTCGGCTTCGCCCACGTGGTGGCCGGCGACCGGTACGGCATCGGCCTGCTCCTGCTGCGCAACGGCCTGCTGGTCGCCACCACGCTCGTCGCGGCCCGGCGGCTGTGGCGCTCCACGACGACCGCGCCGGCCGTGGCCCCCGTCCCCGGCCAGGCGACCCGTACGAAGGAGACCCCGGTCTCCTCGTGAGGGGGCTCTCGGCCCGGGTCAGCCGAGCTGGGACCGCAGATAGTCCCGCCACCGCCCGGTGAATCCCTCCGGCGTCGTCCCGAGCACCTTTCTCAGCGCGTCCTCGACCGCGCCCGCCCGTTTCCCGCGCGTGCCGACCGCGCGGTAGAACTCGCCGAGCCGCACCTCGCCCCAGTGGTCGGCGATCATCCGGCAGGCGAGCCAGCCACCCTCGTAGGCCATGGCGAGCTTCGTGGCGTCGCCGCTGAAGGCGAAGTCCTTGTCGGTGGGCAGCGCCGCCGGGGCGTGCCCGTCCTGCACGGCGCGCCACAGTTCCGGCGCCACCTGCGTCGAGGTGCGGCCCGTGCCCAGGTAGCCGATCCAGTCGGCGTAGCCCTCGGAGAGCCACAGCGGGGTCGCCGGGGTCGTGACGGCGCGGGTGGCGACATGGGTCGTCTCGTGGGTGAGCACGACCTGCTTGCCGACGTCGCCGAGCAGCGCGTACGCGTCCGGGTTGACGATGACGCGGTCGGCGGGGGTTCGGACCGTTCCCGCCCCGGCCGTCTTAGGCCGGGTGGCCCCGCGCTTCGCCGCGCCCGTCTCCCCCGTGGTGACCGCGGCGATCCCGCGGTAGGAGGAGGCGGGCGAGCCGAGCAGTCCCGCCATGCCGTCCAGGGACCGGGGGACGAGCACGAGGACGTGCCGGGTCCAGGCGGTGCCCCAGGTCTGGGTCACGGCCGGGACCGCGTGGTCGGCGAGCCGCGCGTACGCGTGCAGCCGGTCGCCGGACTGCCCGACGCCCAGCACCAGGCTGTGCTCGCCCCGGACCGCCGCCACCGGGCCCTCGTCCCACAGCTGCTGTCCGGAGTCCTTCGCGGGCCGGTCGGCGCCGACGTACCAGTGCCCGTCGGCCGTGCGCCGGAGGGTGAGCGTGCGCTCGGCGGTGACGGGGACCCGGTCGAAGCCCCGGACGCGGTAGCGGACCTCGGCGTCGGCCGTGGTGGTGGAGCCGCCGGGGTGCAGGCCGGTCAGCCGGTACGTCCAGGACGCCAGCGGCACCGCCCGCAGGTTCGTGTACCCGGCGCGCGTCCCGGTGGCGGCGTACGCCCGCTCGTCATGGCCGAGCAGCGCCGCCGCCCGCCGGTCGAGCACGTGCTGCACCGCGGCCTTCGCGGAGGCGTTCCCGGCCTGCCCGCCGCACCCCGCCAGGGAACCGACCAGCAGACACAACCCCAGGACTCCCGAGCGCCACGCCCGCCTACGACCGGCCATTTCCCGATCGTACGGCCCAAGACCGCGACGTCAGACCCTGGTGACCGAGGCGATCGGCATCATCCCGACCGGGTCGTAGCGCACCGGCGCACCGGGATGGGGCGCGTGGATCACCTGGCCGTTGCCGACGTACATCCCCACGTGACCGGCGTCGGAGCGGTAGACGACCAGGTCACCGGGCCGGACCTCGGCGAGCGGGATCTGCCGGCCGGCGTAGCGCTGCTCCTGCGAGGTGCGCGGCAGCTGGATCCCGGCGCGGGCGTACGACCACTGCATCAGGCCCGAGCAGTCGAAGCCGGAGGGACCGCTCGCGCCCCAGACGTAGGGACGGCCGAGGGCGGAACGGGCGGCGGCGACGGCCGCGGCCGCGCGGGCGTTCGGTGCGCCGAAGCCGATGAGGCCGGACAGGTCGATGCGACCGTCGCGGGAGGCCCGCCCATAGGCGAGGCGCTCGGCGTACGGCAGGGAGTCGAGCAGCGTCCGGGCCCGGCCGAGCTTCTTCTCCACGGTGCGCTTGTGGGAGGCGACGTCCTTGCGGGTCCGCTCCAGGTCGGCGAGCTTGCGGACGGTCTCGGCGCGCTCCTGTGCGAGTGCGCGCAGGGTCCGCTGGAGTTCGGTGAGCCGGGCGGCCTGGCGGGCGTCGATCCGGCCGAGCGTGGTGGCCTTGTCGAGGTAGTCGTCCGGATCGGAGGACAGCAGCAGGGCGACGACGGGGGCGATGCCGCCGGAGCGGTACTCGGCTCCGGCCAGGGAACCGAGCCCCTCCCGCATGGTGTTGACGCGCTGCTGCAGCCGCGCGATGTGGTCCTGGGCGTCGTCGACCTGCCTGCGCAGGGTTCCGGCGCGCTCGTGGGCCTGGTTGTAGGCCTCGGTCGCCTGCTCCGCCTCCTCGTAGAGGCGGTCCACCTCGGTGCGGGTGTCGCCGTGCGGCGCGGCGCCCGCCGGTACGGCGCCGAGAACGGCGGTCGCGGTGGTCAGCGCGCACAGTGCGGCGCCGGCGCCCCGGTCGAACCCGGACGGTACGGAACGGCGATGGGACCCCACGGGACTCCTTGCACTGGCGGACATCTGACTGCTTCCGAGACGGGTGACCGCTCGAAAACTCGCCAGACAGTAGCCGCGCGGACACGCACCGGCCAAAGCCGTCCGCGGCCACACACCGTGACGCCCCGCCGCTGAACGCAGGTCAGCGGCGGGGCGTGGGGTCAGCGGGGGGTGCCGTAATTCGCCCGTTCGGGCGGGTGCGGCCGGTGTCTCAGACGCGGACGCCGAACATGAACGGGCCGCCGATGGTGCTCATGGACTCGTACCGGACGACCGTGCCGGTGCGCGGGGCGTGCAGCACCTGGCCGTTGCCCGCGTAGAGGGCGACGTGGTGGATGTCGTTGAAGAAGAAGACCAGGTCGCCGACCTGGAGGTCGTTCACCGACGTGATGCGCGTGCCGATGTTGGCCTGCTGCTCCGAGGTGCGCGGGATGGAGACGCCGGCCTGGGCGTACGCCCAGGAGGTCAGGCCCGAGCAGTCGAAGGAGGAGGGGCCGGTGGCGCCGTAGACGTAGGGCTTGCCTATCTGGCTCTGGGCGGCCGAGAAGGCCGCGGAGGCGCGGCCGCCGCCGAGGTGCAGGCCCAGCGACACGCGCGCGGCGGAGGCGCGGCTGGCGCGCTCCTGCTGGGCGGCCATCGCCGCCTTCTCCTTGGCGGTCATGGAGTTGAGCAGCTTCTGCGCCTCGGCGAGCTTGCTCTGGACTTCCTTCTTCTTCTTGCCCAGTTCGGTCCGGGTGGAGGCGAGGTCCTTGAGCTTGTCGGCCGCCTCGGCGCGCTCCTGGGCGAGTTCGCGCTGCTTGTCCTGGATCTTCTTCAGGGCCTCGACCTGCTGGCTGCTCAGCTGGTCGAGCGTGGACGCCTTGTCGAGGTAGTCGTCCGGGTTGGAGGAGAGGAAGAGCTGGACGGACGGGTCGATGCCGCCGGAGCGGTACTGGGCCGTGGCCATCGAACCCATGCCGTCGCGCAGCTTGTTGAGCTCCTCCTGGCCGCGGGCGACGTCGTCCTGGATGGTGGAGATCTCCTTCTGGAGCTTCTCCTGCTTCTCCTTGGCGCCGTTGTAGTGCTCGGTGGCCTGCTCGGCCTGCTCGTAGAGCTTGTCGACCTTGGCCTTGACCTCGTCCTTGCTCGGCTTCTCGCTGGGAGCCGCGTTGGCGCCCTGCGCGCTCAGCACGACGGCAGCGGCGGCTGCGGTGGTCAGGACGGTCACGCGCGCGCGACTCGGCTGCTTCGGTCGACGGTGGGACGCCACGGAGACGGGCTCCATTCTTTTGAGTGATCACCCGTGCGGAGGTTCGAGGCCAGACCTTAGTGACCTTGCTGTGATCAGTTCAAATCCTCAGGTGAAAAATCGCGTCACACGATGCATTCTTTGCACACAACTCACATGCCGTGAGGCCCGCTTGACGCTCCGTTGCGCACGGGAACCACCAATTCGGGCATCAGGCCCGTACGTCGACCTTCACGACAGTCGCTTCAGAAGCACCGCAGAGGCGACGGGCCGGGCCCCCGCCTTGGCAACCCCGTCGGCCACCTCGCGGTCGGTCGAGGCGACGATGACCGGACGGCCCGGCGGTTCGGCGCGCACCAGTTGGCGGATCAGCTCGTCGGCCGTGACGCCCGGCTTGGAGAACAGCACCCGCACCCCGCGCGGCGGGGCCAGCAGGACGGGCGCGGCGAGTTCGGCGCCGTCGAAGACGCACGTCACCTCGGCGCCGGTCTGCGCCGCGAGCTGCGAGAGCTGGCCGAGCAGCCTGAGGCGCTGCTTCTCCAGCGGCATCTGCGGATAGCCGGTCTTGGTCACGTTGTAGCCGTCGACCACCAAGTGGGCCTGCGGCAGGGCGAGAAGCTGATCCAGGATCGCCGGGTCGCTGTCGGACAGGGCCCGCGCGGCGATGTCCTTCGGGGTCATCCGTCCCGGTTCGACGGCGTCGACGGTCTCGGCCGGGCGCACCGAGACGGGCGGCAACGCCAGTTCCCTGCGCAGCCCCTGGGCCGCGTCCAGCACGGTGTCCAGCAGCAGCCGTACCCGCATGTCCTCGACGCTTCGCCCCTCGCGGGCCGCTCTTCGGGTGGCCTCCAGGGCCGCCTCTGCCTCGCCCAGGCGGGCCTTGAGCCGCCGGGTCTCGCTCTCCGCGGCGGACACCTGCGCCTGCCCCTCGGCACGCGCGGCCTCGATCTCGCCCTGCGCCTTGCGCAACGCCGCCTCGCCGCGTTTGACGTCACTGAGGGCCGCACGGAGCTTGCGGTGAAGCGATTCCGCGTCCCGCTTCACCGACTCCAGCTCGCCGCGCAGCCGTTCGGTCTCGGCGCGGGTCTGCTCGCGCGCCCTCTCCAGCTCCTCGCGCAACCGCTCCAGTTCGGCCCGGCTCTCCTCGTCGGCGCGCTCGGCGTCCGCCCGCTGGACCTCCTCGCCGGCCGAGGCGACCAGCTTCACCCAGCCCGCGGGGCGCAGTACATAGGCCGCGGCCGCCACGTCGAGCGGGTCCGCGGCCGGGGGCGGCGAGCCGGAGTCGAGGGCGCCGGCGAGTTCCGGCTGGGCCTCTCTCAGCTTCTCGCCGATGCGCTGGCGGAACAGGGTGTCGGTCTCCAGGGCGGCGGCCATGGCGTTGCCCGCGAACTTGGCCCGGCGGGTCGGGGTGAAACGGGCATACTGCCGCAGCTGGGCGGGCAGTTCGCCGATCGTCAGCCCGCCGAAGCCGTCCGACACGATCTGCACGACGCGGCGTCGCACGCCGTCGGGCAGCGGACGGTCAAGCACCTCGGCGGTGCCGTCGCCCGGCCCTCCGCCTGTGGTCTCCATCCGTCACACCCCAATACCTGTGCGGGGCCGCCTCCTGACCTCAGGAGTCGGCGCCCGGCCTGTCCACGAGTTCCACCTGGTCCAGCGCGTTGCACCAGCGGCAGCGCACCGACTCGATGCTCTCACTGAGCACCTCGCGCTCCTCGACCCTCGGCTCACCGGCGAGATCGAGGTGCACGTACTCGACGACCTTCGACTCCCGCGTCACGTCGAAGCGGGTGAGATTGCCGCAGAGGGTGCAACGCCACCGCGTCGTGGCGGTCGGCAGGGGAACCGGCATCGTGGCCGCTCGCTCTCTTCTCGTGCTTCCAGTGTCCGTGACGCGCCGTCTGCCCGGCGCCTGTGGCTCGTAACCCTACGGCCTGGCGGGACCCCGCCGCCCGTCCGCCCACGGCGGCGAGGCGGTCTGCGCACTTGCGTCCCGTTACGTCATGCTCTGTATTCATGATCAGCAACTGGACTGCGGGGCGCGGCAGGACCTTCAGAACCCTTCGAGGCTCGTCGGCACCTATGACGCACATCCTGATCGCCCTGTGTTGCCTGATCTTCGTGATCGGTCCGGCGTCGGGTCTCAACGCGGCGTACGGCTCCGGCGACACCCTGTACGCGGCCCAGCGGGCGTACTTCCGGCACTGGGGCGTCGTCCCCGTGGACCTGTTCGACGGCCCCGCCGGACAGGCGCTCACCCCCGCCACGGCCCTGTTCGTGCACGGCAGCTGGGTGCACCTGCTCGGCAACATGCTCTTCCTGTACGTCTTCGGCGCGATGACCGAGGAGCGGATGGGCCGCGTGCAGTTCACCCTGTTCTACGTCGGCTGCGGCTATCTGGCACTGCTCGGCTACGCGGCGGCCCACGTGACCTCCCAGCAGTCGCTGGTCGGCGCCTCCGGGGCGATCTCGGCGGTGCTCGGCGCGTTCCTGTACCTGTTCCCGAGCGCCCGTGTCACCAGTCTCCTGCCCTTCCTGTTCTTCCTCCCGATGCGCTTCCCCGCCTGGGTCGTGCTGCCCTTCTGGGCGGCGCTGCAGTGGGTGGCGGCGGGCCGCGCCTCCCAGGGGCCGGGGGTCGCGTATCTGGCCCACGTGGTGGGCTTCGGGCTGGGGTTCCTCTTCGCGTGGGTGCGGTTCGGGCGTGGGACTAAAGTGAGGGCCAGCCCAGCTCCGGCCTCCGAGGGAGAGAACCAGCCGTGATCACCGCGATCGTGCTCATCAAGACCAGCGTGGACCGGATTCCGGAGATCGCGGAACAGATCGCCTCGCTGGAGTCGGTCAGCGAGGTCTTCTCCGTCACCGGTACCTACGACCTGATCGCCATGGTCCGGGTGAGGGAGCACGAGGACCTCGCGGAGGTCATCCCCGGCCGGATCAGCAAGATCCCCGGCGTGGAGGGAACGGACACGCACGTGGCGTTCCGTACGTACTCGCAGCACGACCTGGAGGCGGCCTTCGCGATCGGGCTGGACTCGTAGGGCCCGGGCGTTCCGCTCACACCTCCGGGACGCAGCGGCCGTCCACCGTGCGGTAGCGCCACCTGGCCCCGTCCCGGACCAGCTCCCGTACGGCGTTCACGAACCGCTCGACATGCTCGTCCGGCGTGCCCGCGCCGAAGCTGACGCGGACGGCGTGGAGCGCCCCCGCGGGGGCGCCGCACTCGCCCCGGGTCCCCGGTTCGCCGCCCAGCAGGGTGCGCACGAGCGGGTGGGCGCAGAACAGGCCGTCGCGGACGCCGATGCCGTACTCGGCGGAGAGGGCGGCGGCGAAGTGAGAGCTGCTGAAGCCCTCGACGACGAAGGAGAGCACGCCCACGCGGGGCGCGTCGTCGCCGAAGAGGGACAGCACCCGCACCTCGGGAATCCCGGCGAGCCCCGCGCGCACCACGTCGACGAGGTGCCGCTCGCGCGCGACGAGCGTGTCGAAACCGGCCTCGGTGAGGGCCGCGCAGGCGGAGGCGATGGCGTAGGCGCCGATGACGTTCGGCGAGCCCGCCTCGTGCCGGGCCGCGCCCTCGTGCCACTCCACGTCCACTCCCCCGTCCCTGCGCCGGGTGACCGTGCGGCTGGCGCCGCCGCCCGCGAGGTACGGCTCGGCCGCGCGCAGCCAGTCGGCGCGGCCCGCCAGGACGCCGGAGCCGAAGGGGGCGTACAGCTTGTGGCCGGAGAAGGCGACCCAGTCGACGTCGAGGTCCCGCACCGACACCGGGTGGTGCGGGGCCAGCTGGGCGGCGTCCAGGACGATCCGGGCGCCGTGCGCATGGGCGGCGGCGGCCAGTTCCCGTACCGGCCAGAGCTCACCGGTGACGTTGGACGCCCCGGTGACGCAGACGAGGGCCGGGGTGCCCGGGTCGCGGTCGGCCAGGGCCCGCTCCAGGGCGCGGACGGCCTGCAGCGGGCTGCGCGGGGCGTCGAGCCAGGTGACGCGGGCCCCCTTCCACGGCAGGAGCGCGGCATGGTGCTCGGTCTCGAAGACGAAGACCTGGCAGCCCTCGGGGAGCGCGCCGGCGAGGAGGTTGAGGGAGTCGGTGGTGGACCGGGTGAACACCACCTGGTCGTCGGCGCGGCAGTCGAGGAAGCCGGCGACGGTCCTGCGGGCCTTCTCGAACAGGTCGGTCGAGAGCTGGGAGAGGTGTCCGGCACCGCGGTGGACGCTGCCGTAGTAGGGGGCGTACGCGGCCACGTCGTCCCAGACCCGCTGGAGCGCCGGGGCGCTGGCCGCGTAGTCGAGCGCGGCGTAGGGCACCTCGCCGCCGGTGACGAGCGGCACGGTGACGTCCCGGCCGAGGACGGGCAGCGGGGCGGTGGCAAGGGTGGAGCAGGGCATGGCGGAACTCCCGTGAAAGCAGGGGCACTTCACTGCGCGAGCGGCGCGTGCCGGCGCGGGTGAAGGTAAGAGTGGTATGCGGAGGCGGGGCTCGGCGGCCCTAGGGCCTTTCTTCCGGATCAAGCCGGCTCCTGCCGACTGCGCTTCCTGGCCGACCCGAGCGGGGTCTGGTGCGTGCAGCTGCAAGGCGAGTGGAGACAACGCCGCAGATGCGCGTGCCAGGGCCCGCGACCCCCGGCAGGATCCGGAAGAGAGGCCCTAGCGCATTCGCTTGCTCACGGGGAGGCTCCCTCGAACGACCAGGACCCCTGGTGTCGCAAGGGGTCCGCGCTTGCCGCAGACCTCGCTGCCTGCGGCCTGGTCCTCACCCGGGGCACCCCGCCACGGACGGAGGGTTGCCGGACAGCCGGCCGGGGCCTTGTGGCTGTCGCTCATGACCTGGTCGTCATCCTGCCACACGCTCTTCGACGCGCAAGGCGCGGTCCGGCATCCGGACCGCGCCTTGCGCGTCGTACGAGCGAGTTCAGGCGTTGCTCGCGGCCACCCACCGCTCCAGGGCCCGCTTCGCCGCCCCCGAGTCGATCGACTCCGCCGCGCGGTCCATGCCCGCGCGGATCTGCTCGGTCAGGCTGCCGGAGCCGGGCTCCAGCGCCACCAGGGCCGCCGCCGAGTTCAGCAGGACGGCGTCCCGCACCGGGCCCGTCTCGCCGTCCAGCACCCGCCGGGCGACCTCCGCGTTGTACGCCGGGTCGCCGCCCCGCAGCGCCTCCACCGGCACCAGCTCGATGCCGACGTCGCGCGGGTCGAAGGCCTCCTCGGTGGCCTTGCCGTCCCGCACCAGCCACACCCGGGAGGTGGACGTGGTGGTGAGCTCGTCGAGGCCGTCGTCGCCCCGGAAGACCAGGGACGAGTTGCCGCGCTCGGCGAAGACACCGGCGACGATCGGCGCCATACGGGGGTCGGCGACGCCGACCGCCTGGGCCCTGACCTTCGCCGGGTTGGTCAGCGGGCCGAGTATGTTGAACGTCGTACGGATGCCCAACTGGCCGCGCGCGGCGGCCACATGGCGCAGCGCCGGGTGGAACTTCACCGCGAAGCAGATCGTGATGCCCGCTTCCTCGGCGACCTCGGCCGTACGCCTCGGGGTCAGATCGAGGTTGATGCCGAGCTTCTCCAGGACGTCCGAGGAACCCGACGCCGAGGACGCGGCCCGGTTGCCGTGCTTGACGACCTTGACGCCCGTGCCGGCGACGACGATCGACGACATCGTGGAGATGTTCACCGTCTTCGCGCCGTCGCCGCCCGTGCCGACGATGTCGACGGCGGCCCCCGGCACCTCGATCACGTTGGCGTGCTCGTACATCGTGCGGACGAGACCGCTGATCTCCTCGACCGTCTCGCCCTTGGCGCGCAGGGCCACGGCGAAGCCGGCGATCTGGGCGTCGGTCGCCTCGCCCCGCATGATCAGGTCCATCGCCCAGGCGGTGTCGTCGGCGCTCAGGTTCCGGCCCTCCAGCAGGCCGTTCAGCAGGGCGGGCCACGAACGCGCCGCCGCGGTGTCGCCTCCGGCGGGGATCACAGCGCTCATAAGCCGCTCCTGGGTCAGGTGTCCCGGGTCATCACGGGACGAAGAATTCAGACAGGTCCACCCTATCCAGTCGCCGGGTGTGCGAAGGGCCCCGTCCGGAACCGGACGGGGCCCTTCGGCTGTCGCGTGGCGCGCGCAGCGATCAGTGGTGGCCGTGGCCGCTCGTGATCTCCTTGTACTCCTCGACGCTCGGCTTCGGGATCTGGGAGTCCTCGCCGTAGTAGGCGTTGCTCAGCTTGGCCCGCAGCTTCGTCGAGCCCTTCACCTTGCGCTCGACACCGTTCTCGTCGACCGCCGGGCCGATCGCGGCCGGCTCGTACTGGTGGTGGGCCGTGAGGGTGTGCAGCTGCTCCTGGCTGAGCGGCTCGTGGACCTCGATGAACTCACCGTGCGGCAGGCGCTTGATGATGCCGGTCTCGCGACCGTGCAGCACCTTGTCCTTGTCCCGGCGCTGCAGGCCGAGGCAGATCCGCTTGGTGGCGATGAACGAGAGGACCGGTCCGACGAAGAAGAAGATCCGGACGAACCAGGTGACGGCGTTGATCGACAGGTGGAAGTGGGTGGCCCACAGGTCGTTGCCACCACCGACCAGCATGACCATGTAGGCCACGATCCACGCGACACCGAACGCGCTACGCGTCGGGGCGTTGCGCGGGCGGTCCAGGATGTGGTGCTCGCTCTTGTCGCCGGTGATCCACGACTCGATGAACGGGTAGACCGCGAGACCCGCCAGGACCAGCGGGAAGATCACCAGCGGGATGAACACGCCCAGGACGAGCGTGTGGCCCGCGAAGTTGATCTCCCAGCCCGGCATGAAGCGGATCAGACCCTCGGCGAAGCCCATGTACCAGTCGGGCTGGGCGCCGGTGGACACCTGGTCCGGACGGTAGGGGCCCATGGCCCAGATCGGGTTGATCTGCGCGATCGCCGCGATGGCCGCGATGACACCGAAGACCAGGAAGAAGAAGCCTCCGGCCTTGGCCATGTACACCGGCAGCAGCGGCATGCCGACGACGTTCGTTTCCTTCTTGCCGGGACCCGCGAACTGCGTGTGCTTGTGGTAGAAGACCAGGATCAGGTGGGCCACCATCAGCCCGAGCATGATGCCCGGCAGCAGCAGGATGTGGATCGCGTAGAACCGGGCCACGAAGTCGTGGCCGGGGAACTGCCCGCCGAAGAGGAAGAACGACAGGTACGTGCCGACGATCGGCACGGACAGGATCGCGCCCTCCATGAAGCGGACACCGGTGCCGGAGAGCAGGTCGTCCGGGAGCGAGTAACCGGTGAAGCCGGTGAACATGCCCAGGACGAACAGCAGGAAGCCGAACAGCCAGTTGATCTCACGCGGCTTGCGGAACGCGCCGGTGAAGAACACGCGCATCATGTGCACGAACATGCCGGCCAGGAAGATCAGCGCGGCCCAGTGGTGGATCTGCCGGATGAGCAGACCACCGCGCACGTCGAAGGAGATGTGCAGCGTCGAGCTGAACGCCTCCGACATCATCTGCCCCTGGAGCGGGACGTAGGAGCCGTGGTATTCCACCTCGTTCATCGACGGGTGGAAGAACAGCGTCAGATACACACCCGTGAGGATGATGATCATGAAGCTGTACATGCAGACTTCGCCCAGCATGAACGACCAGTGGTCGGGGAAGATCTTGCGCATGTTGGACTTGGCCAGGGAGTAGATCCCGAGCCGGCCGTCGGCCCAGTCGGCGACGCGCTCGCCGGCCGGTGCCTTCCCGCCCGAGCGGCCCGCCGCGCCGGCGGCAGACGGATTCGTGTTCGCTGCAGTACTCATCCGCGCTCCCAGAATGCAGGACCGACGGGCTCCGCGAAGTCGCCGAGCGCCTCGAGGTACCCCTCGTCGTTCACGCCGATCCGGAGCTGCGGCAGGGCGTGACCGGCGGGGCCGAAGATCACTCGGGCACCGTCGGAGAGGTCGAAGGTGGACTGGTGGCACGGGCACAGCACGTGGTGCGTCTGCTGCTCGTACAGGGAGATCGGGCAACCGACGTGGGTGCAGATCTTCGAGTACGCCACGATGCCCTCGTGGGACCAAGCGAGTTCCTGCTTGTCCTTGATGTTCTCCGGCTGGAGCCGGACGATCATCAGGGCCGCCTTGGCGATCTCGGTCTGGAAGTCCTCGTCGGTCTCCTCCAGGCCCTCGGGCTTGGCGAAGGTCAGCGAACCGACGGCGACGTCCTCGGGACGCAGCGGCAGGTTCGTGTTGACGTTGACGAGCAGCTTGCCCTTCGACCACAGCGTGTGGCGCAGCGACGTGCCCGGCAGCGGGCCGAGGTCGCGCAGCAGCATGACGCCGGACAGCGGCACCAGGGCCAGCGCGCCGAACATCGTGTTGCGAAGCAGCTTGCGGCGGCCGAGACCCGACTCCGCGGCACCCTGGCGGAAGTCCTCGAAGACCTTCGCGCGGACCTCGGGGGTCGCCGCGATCTCGTGGCGCTCGTCGGCGATCTCCACGTCGGACATCAGGGTGCGGGCCCAGTGGACCGCGCCCGCGCCGATGCAGAACAGCGCCGTACCGAGCGTCAGGCCCAGCGCGAAGTTGAGCGCGCTGACGTGACCGATCGGGAAGACGAAGATCGCCTTGTCGGGCGAGATCGTCACATACGAGGTGATGAAGCCGAGGGTGGCCAGCATCGACACCGTGAACAGCAGGGCGACCGCGCGCTCGGACCGCCGGGCGGCCCGCTCGTCGATGTCCTGGATCCGGTGCTCGTGCGGCGGCAGACCCGGGTCGGCGAACGGGTTCTTCTCGTCCGCGACGCTTACGGCGCCATGCTCGTGCTCACTGTTACCCGCGGACGGCTGGGCCGGCAGGTTCTCTTCTGGAATGTCTTGGCTACTCATGACTTCTTGGCCTTTGCGGTCCGAGCGGCGACCCAGACGGCGACCGCGATCAGGGCGCCCAGTCCGAAGATCCATCCGAACAGGCCCTCACTGACCGGCCCGAGGCCGCCCAGCTCGAGACCACCGGGGTTCACGGTGTTGCTGCTGTTGACCGCGTTCAGGTACGCGATGATGTCCTGCTTGTCCTTCTGCGGCATCGTCGTGTCGGGGAAGGACGGCATGTTCTGCGGGCCGGTCTGCATGGCCTCGTAGATGTGCTTCGGGGCCACGTCCTCGAGGGTCGGCGCGAACTTGCCCTTGGTCAGGGCACCGCCCTTGCCGGTGAAGTTGTGGCACTGCGCGCAGTTGGTGCGGAACAGCTCGCCGCCCCGCGCCATGTCGGCGCCGTTGGGGCCGTACTGCTCCTTGGTCGGCACGTCGGGACCGGCGCCCAGCGAGGCGACGTACGCCGCGAGCTGGTCGATCTGGGCCTGCGTGTAGATGGGCTTCTTGCGCGGGACCTGCGCGCCCTGGGAGGTGGCGGCCGGCATGCGGCCGGTGCCCACCTGGAAGTCGACCGCCGAGGCGCCCACGCCGACCAGGCTCGGCCCGTCGGAGCTGCCCTGACCACCGATGCCGTGGCAGCTGGCGCAACCGACGGAGTAGAGCTTCTTGCCCTCCTCGATGGTCAGGGACTGGGAGGTTTCATCGGCCTGTGCCTTGCTCGCGGGCGCGAACGCGGCATACAGCCCCCCGGTGGCCGCCAGCGCGAAGAGTAGGACGACGACCGCCGCCAGCGGATGGCGTCGTCGTGCGGAGAGCTTTTTCACGGATTACCCCGGTGTCAGGATCTTCTGCGTCGATGCTTCAGGGATTGGATCGGCCGGCCGTTTCCGGCGCGCCGATTACTTGATCAAGTAGATCGTGGCGAAGAGGCCGATCCAGACGACATCGACGAAGTGCCAGTAATAGGACACGACGATGGCGGCGGTCGCCTGCTCGTGCGTGAACCTCTTGGCCGCATAGGTGCGGCCGAGGACCAGCAGGAAGGCGATGAGACCGCCCGTCACGTGCAGGCCGTGGAAGCCGGTGGTCAGGTAGAACACCGAGCCGTAAGGGCCGGAGGAGAGCGAGAGGCCGTCCTCCCTCACCAGGCTCGTGTACTCGTAGATCTGACCGCCGATGAAGATCGCACCCATGATGAAAGTGACGATGAACCAGCCCCGGAGCTTCTTCACGTCACCGCGCTCGGCGGCGAAGACGCCGAGCTGGCAGGTGAGGGAGGAGAGCACCAGGATCGTGGTGTTGGTCGCCGAGAACGGAAGGTTCAGGGCGTGCGCCTGCGCCTTCCAATACGCGGGACCGGTCACCGATCGCAGGGTGAAGTACATCGCGAAGAGGGCCGCGAAGAACATCAGCTCGGAACTCAGCCAGATGATGGTTCCGACGCTGGTGAGGTTCGGCCGGTTGACCGACGGGTGCGCGTGCCCGGTTTCTACTGTCGTTGCTGTCGCCACGACCGACATTATGTCGGTCGCTTATCTCGCCCTCACTCCGGGGGTCCCGTTCGGAGTGTCCATACCGTGTGTACTGCCGTGATGGCGCTTCGAAGGGCTGTCCGAACCGGTGTTGACGGGACGTCGGAGGGGGTAGCATCCGCGCCATCGATACCCGGAAGTTCCGATCCATACAGTGTCTTCTCGAGATGCGCGGAGGAACCATGCAGGCGACCGCGACGGTGCTGGTCTACAGCGATGACGCCGGCACCCGCGAGCAGGTGCGGTTGGCCACCGGCCGCCGGCCGGCCCCGGATGCCCCCTTGGTCGAGTTCGTGGAGTGCGCCACGCCCGGCGCCGTTCTGCGGGAGCTCGCCAAGGGCAGGATCGACGTCTGCGTGCTGGACGGCGAGGCCGTGCCGATGGGCGGCATGGGGGTGTGCCGGCAGATCAAGGACGAGATCTTCGACTGCCCGCCGGTGCTGCTGCTCATCGGGCGCCCCCAGGACGCATGGCTGGCCACCTGGAGCCGGGCCGACGCGGCTGTGACGCTCCCCGTGGAGCCGGTGGAGTTCGCGGGCGCCCTGGCCTCTCTCCTGCGCCAGAAGAACCTGCTGAGCGTCTAGAACCGCTCCAGGCCGTCGGCTGCAGCCGTGCCGTGCCGACGCACGGCACGGCCCCGCAGCCGACGTCGGTTCGCGTCACACCGCCGTCGGCTGCAGCCGTGCGGCGTCCTCCGGCTTCGGGGCGTCCGCCGTGCCGGACGTCAGGGCGCTGCCGGCGCGCCACTTCGCCCAGGCCATGTTCCAGTCGCCGAAGCCGTTGTCGAACGGGGCCATCTGGGCGCCGTTGGAGTTGACGACCTTGACGATGTCGCCCGGGCGGACGGTGTTGAAGAACCACTCCGCGTTGCCGGTGCTCATGCCGGTGCAGCCGTGGCTGACGTTGGCGTAGCCCTGGGAGCCGACAGACCAGGGCGCGGCGTGGACGTACTCGCCGGACCAGGTGACGCGGGTCGCGTAGTACACCGGCAGGTCGTACGAGTCCGAGGTGCCCTCGGCGATGCCCACGGTGCTGCTCTTCATCCGGACGTAGTACTGCTTCTCGAGGATCACCTTGACACCGTTTCGGGTCTCGAAGCCGGGCTTGCCCGTGGTGATCGGGATCTGCTTGAGCACGGCGCCGTTCTTGTAGACCGTCATGGTGTGCGACCCGGCGTCCGTGAGCGCGACGAGCTGGTCGCCCGTGGTGAGCTTCAGGGGCTTGGCCTTGCCGCCCCAGAGGCGGTCGCTGACCCGGATGCCCTCCAGGTTGCTGTGCACCTGGACGGTGGCGTGGGCGGGCCAGTACTCCTTGGGGCGGTAGTGGAGCTGCTTGTCGTTGACCCAGTACCAGTTGCCGGGCACGGCGGGCACCGAGTCGACCCTGAGGGCGCGTTCGACGATGGCGCGCTGCGCCTTGTCCTTGACGGGCTGGCTGAGGTCCGCCGTGACGGGCTGGCCCACGCCGTACGTGCCCGCCTTCGGCCCGAACGTCACGTCCAGGGACTTCTTGGTGGTCGGCTTGGCGGTGTCGAAGTCGATGGTCTTGCGGCCGGGGGCCCCGTCGTCGTCCTCCGTGCTGACGCGCACCGTGTAGTGGGCGTTGGAGGCGAGCGGCGAGGTGCTGTGCCAACGGCTGCCGTCGGCCGCGAGTTCGCCCGTCACATAGCGGCCCGTCGCGTCCACCGCCGTGACGTCCGTGATGCGCCCGTCGCCCGTGGCCGTGACCTCTAGGGGCTTGTCCGGGTCGGCCTTCTTGCCCGCCTCGGTGGGACCGTTGAAGGAGATCTCGTCCGCCGCGTCGTACGGCCTGTCCGACAGGGCCTCGGCCCCGTTCGAACCGCAGGCGGTGAGGCCGGCACCGAGGGCAGCCACCAGGAGCGTGCAGCCTACGACGATGCGGGAGCGCGGAGTGATACTCATGGCGCCACGCTAAGCAGATAAGACAGTCACTGCTCGGTAGGACAGTCCTATAGAGGGATATTCGTACTGCAAAAGGGGGAGCCCGGGCCTCCTGACGGAGTGCCCGGGCTCCCGCTTGAGCTCAGCCGGTGCTACTGGGTGCGGCTCTCACCGTGGTAGTACTCGAAGACCCAGCCGAACAGGCCGATCAGAATGACCGGCGCCGCGAAGTACAGCAGCCACCAGCCGACCGCGATGCCGAGGAAGGCCAGCGCGCCACCGACGCCGAGGGCGAGCGGCTGCCAGCTGTGCGGGCTGAAGAAGCCCAGCTCGCCCGCGTCGTCCGCGACATCGGCCTCCTTGTCGTCCTGGGCACCCGCGTCGACCCGCCGGGCGGTGAAGCCCAGGTAGTAGCCGACCATGATGCAGAGGCCGAAGGCCAGGAAGAGCGCCGTGGTTCCGGCCGGCTCCTTCGACCACACGCCATAGACGATCGCCATGACGAGGACGAAGGCGCTCAGCCACATGAACATCCTGCCCTGGATCTTCACTTGCCGGCCTCCTTGCCGCCCGCGATGGCACTGCCGTGACCAGCGTGCTCCAGCTGCTCGAGGGCCGCGATCTCAGGGTGGTGCAGGTCGAACGCCGGGGATTCGCTGCGAATCCGCGGCAGGGTGAGGAAGTTGTGCCGGGGCGGCGGGCACGAGGTCGCCCACTCCAGCGAACGTCCGTAGCCCCACGGGTCGTCGACGCCGACCGGCTTGCCGTACTTGGCCGTCTTCCACACGTTGTAGAGGAACGGCAGGATCGACAGGCCGAGCAGGAACGAGCTGATCGACGAGATCGTGTTCAGGGTGGTGAAGCCGTCGGCCGCCAGATAGTCGGCGTAACGACGCGGCATACCCTCGGCGCCCAGCCAGTGCTGGACCAGGAACGTGCCGTGGAAGCCGATGAACAGCGTCCAGAAGGTGATCTTGCCGAGGCGCTCGTCCAGCATCTTGCCGGTGAACTTCGGCCACCAGAAGTGGAACCCGGCGAACATCGCGAAGACGACCGTACCGAAGACCACGTAGTGGAAGTGCGCCACCACGAAGTACGAGTCGGAGATGTGGAAGTCCAGCGGGGGCGCCGCCAGGATGACACCGGTCAGACCACCGAAGACGAAGGTGATCAGGAAGCCGATCGTCCAGAGCATCGGGGTCTCGAAGCTCAGTGAGCCCTTCCACATGGTGCCGACCCAGTTGAAGATCTTCACACCGGTCGGGACCGCGATCAGGAAGGTCATGAAGGAGAAGAACGGCAGCAGCACACCGCCGGTGACGTACATGTGGTGCGCCCACACGGTCACGGACAGACCGGCGATCGCGATCGTCGCCGCGATCAGGCCCATGTAGCCGAACATCGGCTTACGGCTGAAGACCGGGATGATCTCGGAGACGATGCCGAAGAACGGCAACGCGATGATGTACACCTCTGGATGGCCGAAGAACCAGAAGAGGTGTTGCCACAGCAACGCCCCGCCGTTGGCGGCGTCGAAGACGTGGGCACCGAACTTGCGGTCCGCCTCCAGGGCGAACAGCGCGGCGGCCAGGACCGGGAAGGCCAGCAGGACCAGCAGACCGGTCAGCAGCACGTTCCACACGAAGATCGGCATGCGGAACATGGTCATGCCCGGCGCACGCATGCAGATGATCGTGGTGATGAAGTTGACCGAGCCGAGGATGGTGCCGAAGCCCGAGAGGGCCAGGCCCATGATCCACATGTCGGCGCCGATGCCCGGCGAGCGGACCGCGTCCGACAGGGGGCTGTAGGCGAACCAGCCGAAGTCGGCCGCGCCCTGCGGGGTGATGAAGCCACCGACCGCGATGAGCGAGCCGAACAGGTAGAGCCAGTAGGCGAACATGTTCAGCCGCGGGAACGCCACGTCCGGCGCGCCGATCTGCAGCGGCATGATCCAGTTCGCGAAGCCGGCGAACAGGGGCGTCGCGAACATCAGCAGCATGATCGTGCCGTGCATCGTGAACGCCTGGTTGAACTGCTCGTTCGACATGATCTGCAGGCCGGGACGAGCGAGCTCGGCGCGCATGAGCAGCGCCATGACGCCGCCGATCAGGAAGAACGCGAACGACGTCGACAGATACAGCGTGCCGATCGTCTTGTGGTCGGTGGTCGTCAGCCACTTCACCACGACATTGCCGGGCCGCTTGCGCCTGACCGGCAGCTCGTTCTCGTACGAGTCTTCAGCTGCCGCGGCACCCTGGGGTTCGTTGAGGATGCTCACAGGTTGTTCGTCTCCCGGTTCTTCTCGTGCGGCGTCTGCGCGATGCCGGCGGGAATGTAACCGGTCTGCCCCTTCTTGGCGAGGTCCTTGAGGTGCTGCTCATAGCGCTCGGGGGAGACGACCTTCACGTTGAACAGCATCCGGGAGTGGTCGACGCCGCAGAGCTCGGCGCACTTGCCCATGAAGGTGCCGTACTGGTTGGGGGTCACCTGGAACGCGTTGGTGTGGCCCGGGACGACGTCCTGCTTCATCAGGAACGGCACGACCCAGAAGTCGTGGATCACGTCACGCGAAGTGAGGATGAAGCGGACGGTCTTGCCCTTGGGGAGCCAGAGTGTCGGACCGGGGTTGTGGGTCTGCGGGTTCCGCGTGCCGGGCGTACCGACGTCGTAGACACCGCCGGCGTTGGCCGGGAATTCCTTGGTGAACCGGTCCGGAATGGCGGCCAGGTTCGGATCGGTCTTCGCGTTGCCCTGGGAACCCGCGACCGGCTCGATGTAGTTGAAGCCCCAGCTCCACTGGAAGCCGACCACGTTGACCGTGACGTCGGGCTTCTTGGAGAGGCTGAGGAGCTTCGACTCGTCCCGGGCCGTGAAGTAGAAGAGCACCGAGATGATGATGATCGGGACCACGGTGTACAGCGCCTCGATCGGCATGTTGTACCGGGTCTGCGGAGGGACCTCCACCTTGGTGCGGCTGCGCCGGTGGAACATGACGCTCCACAGGATCAGGCCCCACACCAGCACGCCGACGGCGAGCGCGGCCGCCCAGGACCCCTGCCACAGGGAGAGGACGGTCGGTGCCTCTTCCGTGGTCGGGGTGGGCATACCAAGGCGGGGGAAGTCCTTGTATGTGCAACCGGTAGCGGTCGCCAGGACCAGGCCCGCGGTCAGTGCCTGCAGCAGCTTCCGCCGCATCGGGCGCCGCGGCGAGCGGTCGGAGCCGTTGGGACTCACGTAGCGCCTTCCCGAGAGTCTCGCCCGCGCTGTACGGCTGCGGCCGTCTCGCTGGTCGGTCGCCGCCCTGCGTCGGGCAGGGGTTTGATGTTTATGCGGACCAAACCCTACTGGACGCATTTCAGGGTCGCGCGGGAGGGGTGGGCAACGCGTCGCGCCTCCCACCGCACGGGCCGGGACACCCTGGTACGGATGGTCAACTGACGGGGATTCGGCGTGTTTCGAGGCCTGTTTCCGCGGGCGTTTCGGGGCTTGTGCGGGGGATGTTCCGCAGAGGGAGGCGGGCGTCACAGCGCCCCCGGCGGCCGCGGTGGCCCAAGGCCCGCGGGACGTCGCGGCGGCCGAAGACTTAGCGTTGTTGTGTGCCCTACTTCGACGCCGCCTCCGCGGCTCCCCTCCACCCCGTCGCCCGGCAGGCCCTGCAGGCCTCGCTCGACGAGGGGTGGGCCGATCCCGCCCGGCTGTACCGGGAGGGCAGGCGGGCGCGGATGCTGCTGGACGCGGCGCGCGAGGCGGCCGCCGAGGCGGTGGGGTGCCGGCCGGACGAGCTGGCCTTCACGTCGTCCGGGACCAGGGCCGTGCACACCGGGATCGCGGGTGCGCTGGCGGCCCGGCGGCGGGTCGGACGCCACCTGATCGTGTCAGCCGTCGAACACTCCTCGGTCCTCCATTCGGCGGACGCGTTCGAGGCCGAGGGCGGGTCGGTGACCCGGGTGCCGGTGCTGCGCACGGGTGCGGTGACCGCGGCGTCGTACGCCGGTGCGCTGCGCACCGACACCGCGCTGGCCTGTCTGCAGTCGGCCAACCACGAGGTGGGGACCGAGCAGCCGGTGGCCGAGGTGGCCGAGGAGTGCCGGGCGGCCGGGGTGCCGCTGCTGGTGGACGCGGCCCAGTCGCTCGGCTGGGGCCCGGTCGAGGGTGACTGGTCGCTGCTGACGGCCAGTGCGCACAAATGGGGCGGACCGTCGGGCGTCGGGCTGCTCGCCGTACGCAAGGGTGTCCGGTTCGCGCCCCAAGGGCCCGCGGACGAGCGGGAGTCGGGGCGGGCGCCCGGCTTCGAGAACATCCCGGCGATCGTGGCCGCGGCGGCCTCGCTGCGGGCGGTGCGCGCCGAGACGGCCCAAGAGGCGGTACGGCTGCGGGAGTTGACCGAGCGGATCAGGACCGCGGTGGTCGAACGGGTGCCGGACGTGGAGGTGGTGGGCGACCCGGTCCGGCGGCTGCCCGGGATCGTGACCTTCTCCTGCCTCTATGTCGACGGGGAGACGCTGCTCCACGCGCTGGACCGGGAGGGCTTCTCCGTCTCGTCCGGCTCGTCCTGCACGAGCAGCACGCTCACGCCGAGCCATGTGCTGAAGGCGATGGGGGTGCTGAGCGAGGGGAACGTACGGGTGTCGCTGCCGCCGGGCACGGCGGAGGAGGACGTCGAACGGTTCCTGACGGTGCTGCCCGGGCTGGTGGCCGGGGTCCGGGAGCAGCTGGGGGCGCCGGCTCCGGCGACCGCGGTGCGGGCCGAGGAGCTGGTCGTGGACGCCCTCGGCAGGCGCTGCCCGATCCCCGTCATCGAGCTGGCCAAGGTCATCGGTAGCGTGCCGAGGGGCGGCATGGTGCGGGTCCTCTCGGACGACGAGGCCGCCCGGCTGGACATCCCGGCGTGGTGCGAGATGCGGGGGCAGGAGTACGTCGGCGAGGAGCCGGCGGACCAGGGCTCTGCCTATCTGGTCCGCCGGGTCTCGTGAGGCCGCGGGGCGGGCTCGCCTAGGCGAGGTGCGTGCGGACCTCGGTGGCGGCGTCGTCGCCGTACGCCTTGGTGAAGCGGTCCATGAAGTGGCCGCGGCGCAGCTGGTACTCCTGGGTGCCGACCGTCTCGATGACGAGGGTGGCGAGCATGCAGCCGACCTGGGCGGCGCGCTCCAGGGAGACGCCCCAGGCCAGGCCGGACAGGAAGCCGGCGCGGAAGGCGTCGCCGACACCGGTGGGGTCGGCCTTCATGTCCTCCTCCGGGCAGCCGACCTCGATCGGGTCCTCGCCGACCCGCTCGATGCGGACGCCGCGCGCGCCGAGGGTGGTGACGCGGTGGCCGACCTTGCCGAGGATCTCCTCGTCGCTCCAGCCGGTCTTGGACTCGATGAGGCCCTTCTCGTACTCGTTGGAGAACAGGTACGTCGCGCCGTCCAGCAGTATCCGGATCTCCTCGCCATCCATGCGGGCGATCTGCTGGGAGAAGTCGGCGGCGAACGGGATGCCTCGCGAGCGGCACTCCTCCGTGTGGCGGAGCATCGCCTCCGGGTCGTCGGCGCCGATCAGGACCAGGTCGAGGCCGTCGACGCGGTCGGCGACCGTCTTCAGCTCGATCTGGCGGGCCTCGCTCATCGCGCCCGTGTAGAAGGAGCCGATCTGGTTGTGGTCGGCGTCGGTGGTGCACACGAAGCGGGCCGTGTGCAGGGTCTCGGAGATGCGGACCGACTCGGTGTCCACGCCGTGCCGGTCCAGCCAGGCGCGGTACTCGTCGAAGTCGAAGCCGGCGGCGCCGACCAGGATCGGCTCGGTGCCGAGCTGGCCCATGCCGAAGGCGATGTTCGCGCCGACGCCGCCTCGGCGGACGTCCAGGTTGTCGACCAGGAAGGAGAGCGAGACGGTGTGCAACTGGTCCGCGACGAACTGGTCGGCGAAGCGACCGGGGAAGGTCATGAGGTGGTCGGTGGCGATGGAGCCGGTGACTGCGATACGCACGGCGAGGATTCTCCAGGGCGAGGGCAGGTTGACAGCTAACGCTACCTGCTGCGGGTGAAGGCGGACCGGTGGAGCCGACAAACCTACCCGATAGTAGATCTATCCCGGCCTCGTACGGCGTGCTTACGGTTCGGACATGACGAACCTCAAGGTCCACGTCTCCGCTCCGGCCGACCTCGACGGCGACCTGGCCTCGCTGCGCGGCGACTGCGCCCGGATGGCCCCCCACTGGACCGCTCCCGAGCACCTGTCCTCCCGGCCGGTACCGCCCTCGCTCATCCACGGGGTGAAGGTCCCGGCGAAGTCCGCCCGGCTGCTGGACGCGATGTCGGACTACGGCGACTGAGCCGCCCCCGGACCACGACGACTGAACCGGCCCTCGTCCCGGCGCTTTCCGGGAACCGTGCGCTCCTCTCCCGCGTCCCATCGCCGTCCCCCGTGAAGGGGATGCGGGATACGACTCACCTAGGAGCGATGCGGTGAACACCGAGCGACCCGAGCCACCCGAGACCCCCGACAACGGCGAGCCCGGGACCGACAGGCCCGTGCGCCGCCGCTCCCCCGTGGTCGTCGCCTCGGTCGCGGCCGGCGTGCTGCTGGCCGGGGGCGGCGGGGCGTACCTCGCCACGACGGCCGGCGACGGCTCGGACGGTCGTACCCACGCGGGGGCGCCCGGCGCCGAGGGGACTCCCCCGCCGCTCGCCCTGGACGGCTTCGCGCCGGCGACTCCCGGGGGCACGGCGAGCAGCGCGCCCGGGGGCTCGAACGGCATCGCGCCAGGTGAACCCAACCCGTACGGCGTGACGTACAAGGCGAGCGGCCCGCTGCCCGGCGGCCCCGGCTCGGCGGCCGTGTACCGGCCCGCGGGCGAGGTCGGCCGGGGCGAGGTGGCGGCGCTGGCCCATGCGCTCGGGGTGGACGGGGCGCCGGTCGCCGACGGGCAGAGCTGGCGGGTCGGGCCGGTGAAGGACGGTTCGGGGCCGAGTCTGCGCGTGAGCAGGCAGGCGCCGGGCACCTGGTCGTTCCAGCGGTACGCCCCCGGCACCGACGCCTGCAAGAGCGGCTCCGTCTGCGCGCACGGCCCCGCCGACCCGGGAACCGGTCCGGTGAGCGCGGCGGCCGCGAGGAAGGCGGCGGCGCCGGTCCTGAAGGCGCTGGGTCAGGACGGCGCGAAGACCGACACGAGCCAGGTGATGGGCGCCCAGCGAGTGGTGCACGCCGACCCGGTGGTGGGCGGTCTGCCCACGTACGGCTGGACGACCGGGCTGACCGTCGGCGGGCAGGGCGAGGTGGTCGGCGGCAGCGGGCTGCTGAAGGCGCCGGTGAAGGGGGACACGTATCCCGTCCTGAGCGCGCGCAGGACGCTGGAGCTGATGAACGCGGCACCGCGCACCGACCCCCGCATGGGCATCGGCGGCTGCGCGCGTCCCGTACCGATGAAGGACCGGCTGGAGCAGCCGTGCCGGTCGACGGCGTCGGCGGCCGCGCCGCGGCAGGACGCGGTGACCGTACGGAAGGCGGTGTTCGGGCTGGCCTCGCGCTCGGTCGCGGGCCGGCAGTCGCTGGTGCCGTCGTGGCTGTTCGAGGTACGGCAGGGACAGGGAGCGGCGGCGGGGCCGGAGGGCGCCTTCACGGTGACGTATCCGGCGGTCGACCCGAAGTACCTGGCCTCGGCGTCGAGCCCTTCCGCACAGCCGACGAAGGCACCGAAGACGCGGGACGTGAAGGTGGACGGCTACACGGCCGACGACCAGGAGCTGACCGTCCGCTTCACGGGCGGGGTGTGCGCCGACTACAAGGCGACGGCGGCGGAGAGCCGGGACCGGGTGAAGGTCACCGTGACGGAGAAGCCGTGGCCGGGCAAGGTCTGCATCCTGATCGCCAAGGAGTACGGACAGACCGTGCACCTGGACAAGCCGCTCGGCGACCGCAAGGTGGTCGGCTCGGGCGGCAAGGAGATCCCCAAGGCCAAGCCGGGGGCTCGGCTGCCGGAAGCACCCGGCTCCGCACCGCGTTAACCGCGGCTCTTGACCCGGGGCCGCGCCCGGGGCCGCGCCGCGGTCGCCGCGCCCCTCGACGTCGCCTGCGGCCGGCGCTGACGCACGGATACACGGACACGACGACGGCGGCGGCCCTGGTTGCCCAGGTACCGCCGCCGTAGTGCCGTGGTTCGGCCTGCCGGCGAGCCGCGGCTCAGCTGAAGGAGTCGCCGCAGGCGCAGGAGCCCGTCGCGTTCGGGTTGTCGATCGTGAAGCCCTGCTTCTCGATGGTGTCCACGAAGTCGATCGTGGCGCCACCCAGGTACGGGGCGCTCATGCGGTCGGTGACGACCTTGACGCCGCCGAAGTCCTTCTCGACGTCGCCGTCGAGCGAACGCTCGTCGAAGAAGAGCTGGTAACGCAGGCCGGAGCAGCCGCCGGGCTGGACGGCGACGCGCAGCGCGAGGTCGTCACGGCCTTCCTGGTCGAGCAGGGCCTTGACCTTTTCCGCGGCGGCGTCGGTCATGACGATGCCGTCGGTGACGGTGCCGGTCTCGTCCGATACGGACATCTACATCTCTCCCGGGTTGTACGGAGACTGCTTGCCGACCAGTGCAACCAGCAAGGCCGCGGATTCATTCCGGGCCCGCGGATTCGATTCCGGGCCGAGCACATGCGTTTTCTTATCCGTCTTCATGCTCGCACACGCGCCGCTTCATGCGTGCCCGTGCGCCATGCGGCGGACGGCACACCCGTGTGGCGGCGGGGGGGCAACCGCCATGGCAGGCAAGGCGTTTACGGGCCAGGGATTCATGTCACATCGACGTTATGGCCATCGTCAAAGTGACATGAAGCGGCTATGATAGATAGCGTCAGTTAGACGAAAAGTAGAAAGGGTGCGTGCCGTGACCACCGCCCAGACCCCGGAGCTCGACGTACAGCCGACTCCCCTCGCCCTGCTGCTCCTCGGCCGTGAGGCCGACCCGAAGAGCGAGCGCGGCGTCGAGTGCCCCGGCGACCTGCCCTCGCCGTCCGACCCGGACCTGGTGGCGCGCGCCCGCGCGGCCAAGGAGAAGCTCGGCGACAAGGTCTTCGTCCTCGGCCACCATTACCAGCGCGACGAGGTCATCCAGTTCGCCGATGTCACGGGCGACTCCTTCAAGCTGGCGCGGGACGCGGCGGCGCGTCCGGAGGCCGAGTACATCGTGTTCTGCGGTGTGCACTTCATGGCCGAGTCCGCGGACATCCTGACGGGCGACGACCAGAAGGTCGTCCTGCCGGACCTGGCCGCCGGCTGCTCCATGGCCGACATGGCGACGGCCGAGCAGGTCGCGGAGTGCTGGGACGTCCTGACGGAGGCCGGCATCGCCGAGCAGGTGGTCCCCGTCTCGTACATGAACTCCTCCGCGGACATCAAGGCGTTCACCGGCAAGCACGGTGGCACCATCTGTACCTCCTCCAACGCCAAGCGCGCCCTCGACTGGGCCTTCGAGCAGGGCGAGAAGGTGCTCTTCCTGCCCGACCAGCACCTGGGCCGCAACACCGCCGTGCGCGACATGGGCATGTCCCTGGAGGACTGCGTCGTCTACAACCCGCACAAGCCGAACGGCGGTCTGACGGCGGACGAGCTGCGCGCCGCCAAGATGATCCTGTGGCGCGGCCACTGCTCGGTGCACGGCCGCTTCAACCTGGAGTCGGTCCACGACGTGCGCGCCCGCATCCCCGGTGTGAACGTCCTGGTCCACCCCGAGTGCCGGCACGAGGTCGTGGCCGCGGCGGACCACGTCGGCTCGACCGAGCACATCATCAAGACGCTGGAGGCCGCCCCGTCCGGCTCCAAGTGGGCCATCGGCACGGAGCTGAACCTGGTCCGCCGCCTGGCGAACCGTTTCGCGCCCGAGGGCAAGGAGATCGTCTTCCTCGACAAGACGGTCTGCTTCTGCTCGACCATGAACCGCATCGACCTCCCCCACCTGGTCTGGGCCCTGGAGTCCCTGGCCGAGGGCAACCTGGTCAACCGCATCCAGGTCGACGAGGAGACGGAGGCGTTCGCGAAGCTGGCGCTGGAGCGGATGCTGTCGCTGCCGTAGCCTGCGGCTTGCTTTCGACATACGGAAGGGGCGCCCCGTGACGCACGGGACGCCCCTTCGTCGTACGTACGACCGTCAGACCTGGGCCGGCTGCGGTTCGCCGGACTCGTCGGCCTGCGGCTGGGCGGTCGGGCCCGCCTTCTTCTCCCGCTTCGCCGCACGCTTCTTCGCCCCGCGCTCCTTGCGCAGCTCCAGCATCGCGTAGAGCGTCGGGACCAGGAGCAGGGTCAGCAGCGTCGACGTGATCAGGCCGCCGATCACCACGACCGCGAGCGGCTGGGCGATGAAGCCGCCCTCGCCCGTGACGCCCAGCGCCATCGGGAGCAGGGCGAAGATCGTCGCCAGGGCCGTCATCAGGATCGGGCGGAGGCGGTGGCGGCCGCCCTCGATGACGGCTTCCACCACGCCGTAGCCCTGCCCGCGGTACTGGTTGATCAGGTCGATCAGCACGATCGCGTTCGTCACCACGATGCCGATCAGCATCAGCATGCCGATCATCGCGGGGACGCCCATCGGGGTGCCGGTGGCGACCAGCATGCCGAGCGCGCCCGTCGCCGCGAACGGGATGGACACCAGCAGGATCAGCGGCTGGGCCAGCGAGCGGAACGTCGCCACCAGGAGCATGAAGACGATCGCGATCGCCGCCAGCATCGCCAGGCCCAGGTTCTTGAACGCGTCGTCCTGGTCCGAGGAGACGCCGCCGATCTCCGCCGTCGCACCCGCGGGGAGCTTCAGGGCCTTGAGCTTGCTCTGGAGCTGGGCGCTCACCGCGCCCGTGTTGTCACCCGCGGGCTTCGCGGTGATCGTCGCCGCGCGCCGGCCGTCGATACGGGTCATCGAGACCGGGCCGTCCACCACCTTCACCGTGGCGATGTCGCCCAGCTTCACCGGGCCGAGGCGCAGCGCGCGCAGCTGGGCCGGCGTCTTGGCCGGCTTCGCCGTCTTCACGACCACGTCGCGCTCGGTGTCGTCGAGGATCGCCTTCCCGGCCGTCGTACCCCGGACCGCCTGGGCCACCGCGGCGCCGAGCGTCTGGTCGTCGAACCCGGCCGCGGCCGCCTTCGCGTTGGCCTTGACCGAGATCCGCGGCACGCTCTGCGCCAGGTCGCTGGTCACGTCCGTGACGTCGTCCAGGCCCGCGACGACCGACCGGACCTGCTCGGAGGCCTGGCGCAGGACCTGCGGGTCCGCGGCCTTCACGACGACCTTGAGGTCCTGGTTGCCGAAGCCGTCACCGGCCGACACCGTGGTCGTGCCGGCGCCCTTGAGCTTTGCCAGCCCGTCCTCGATGCGGCTGCGCACGGCGTCGGCCGACGCCGAGTCCGCCAGCATCACCTGGTACGACGCCTGGTTGGTGTCCGTACCGCCGCCGAAGGCCGCCATGAAGCCGGAGGAGCCGACCGTGACCTGGTAGTCCTTGACGCCCTTCGTCGAGGCGAGCAGCTGCTCCACCCGGCGCGCCTGCGCGTCCGTGGCCGCCAAGCTGGTGCCCGGCTTCAACTGCTGCTTGACGGTGAGGACTTCCTGCTCGCCCTGGTCGAAGAAGTTGGTCTTGAGCAGCGGGGTCATGCCGAAGGTGCCGACCAGGACCACGACCGCGATCAGCACGCTGGTGAGGCGGCGGCGCGTCGCGAAGCGCAGGACCGGGACGTAGAAGCGCTGAAGGCGGCTCTTCGCCTCCTTCTCCTCCGCCCGGCGGCGGGCCTCGTCGGCGTCCTCGGGAGTGCCCTTCGGGGCGCGCAGGAACCAGTACGACAGGACCGGGACGACCGTCAGCGACACGAGGAGGGACGCGAGCAGCGCGGCCGTCACGGTGATGCTGAACGAGCCGAACAGCGCGCCCACCATGCCGCCGACCAGGCCGATCGGCAGGAAGACCGCGACCGTGGTGAGGGTCGATGACGTGACCGCGCCGGCCACCTCGCGGACCGCGTCCACGATGGCCGCGTGGCGCTCCTCGCCGTAGCCGAGGTGGCGCTTGATGTTCTCCAGGACCACGATCGAGTCGTCGACGACGCGGCCGATGGCGATGGTCAGCGCCCCGAGCGTCAGCATGTTCAGGGACAGGTCGCGCGTCCACAGGACGATCAGCGCCAGGACGACGGACAGCGGGATGCTGACCGCGGTCACCAGCGTCGAGCGGATCGACGCCAGGAAGACCAGGATGACGAGGACCGCGAAGAGCAGGCCCAGGGCGCCCTCGGTGGTCAGGCCCTTGATGGACTTCGACACCGCCGGGCCCTGGTCGCTGACGACCGTGATCCTCGCGTCCGGGCCGAGGTCCTTGCGCAGGCTCGGCAGCTTGTCCTTGACCGCGTCGGAGATGGCGACAGCGCTGCCGTCGTGGTCCATGGTGACGTTCACGGCGAGGCTGGGCCGGCCGTCGGTGCGGGTGATCGAGTCGGCCGGGGCCGGCTGTTCCTTGACCGTCGCCACGTCACCGAGGCGCACCGGCTTCGCCGCGCCCCGTGCGGGCCCGCCCGGCGCGGTCGCACCCGGCGCGGCCGGCGCGGCCTGCCCGGTGACCCTCAGGTCCCGGATCTGCTTCAGCGAGGTGAAGCCGCCGCCGACCTGGACGGTACGGTTGGCGCCGTTCTCGTCGAAGGAGCCGGCCGGCACGGTCGCGCCGCCCGCCTGCAGGGCCTGGCCGAGGGCGGCGGAGGTGAGGCCCGCCTTCGCCAGCTTCGCGTCGTCGGGGGTGACGGCGACCTGCAGGTCCCGTACGCCCATGACCTGGACCCGGCCGACGCCGTCGACGTCCTTCAGGGCCGGTACGACCGAGGTGTCGAGCCGGTCGGCGAGGGCCTGCTGGTCCTGGGCCGAGGTGGCGGCGAGGACGACGGTCGGCATGTCGTCGGTGGAGCCCGAGACGACCTGCGGGTCGACGTTGTCCGGCAGCTGGGCGCGGGCCCGGTTGACGGCCTGCTGGACGTCGGTGACGAGCCGCTTGGTGTCGTTGCCGTAGTCGAAGGACGCCATGATCACGGCGTTGCCCTCGCTCGCCGTGGAGGTGACGCCGGTGACGCCGTCGACGGCCTGGAGGTTGGTCTCGATCGGCTCGACGACCTGCTTCTCGACGACGTCGGGCGACGCGCCCTGGTACGGCGCGATGACCGACACCATGGGCAGTTCGATGGTGGGCAGCAGCTGCTGCTTGATCTGGGGTATGGCGATCGCCCCGAAAACGAGCGCGACGAGCGACACGAGCCCGATCAGGGCGCGTTGCGCGAGGCTGAATCTGGACAGCCAGGACATGGGTCAGGGTCTCTCTTCGGTGGGCGGCGTCAGCGGCGGACGGGGGCATGTGCGAGTGCCCCACCCCACTACCCTGAGCCATGAGCGGACGCCGATCCGTAGCCCCCAGGTCCATTTCTCACGGGGCTCCTACTCCGGCCGCAGTACGCCCGGGTGGAGATCAGTCCATCCTCGGGCGGACCAGCCCTGACTCGTACGCGATCACCACGAGCTGGGCGCGGTCCCGGGCGCCGAGCTTGGCCATGGCCCGGTTGACGTGCGTCTTCACCGTGAGCGGGCTGACCTCCAGGCGCTCGGCGATCTCGTCGTTGGAGTGGCCGCCGGCGACCTGGACGAGCACCTCGCGCTCCCGTCCGGTGAGCGCGGCGAGCCGTTCGGCGCGGGCCCGGCCCGGGCCGTCGTCCGCCGTGTCGCCCTGGGCGAGGAAGCGGGCGATCAGTCCCTTGGTGGCCGTCGGGGAGAGCAGGGCCTCACCCTCGGCGGCGACCCTGATGGCGCTGAGCAGTTCCTCGGGTTCGGAGCCCTTGCCCAGGAAGCCGCAGGCGCCGGCGCGCAGCGCCCGCACCACGTAGTCGTCGACCTCGAAGGTCGTCAGGATGACCACGCGGACGCCCGCGAGGGACGGGTCGGCGCTGATCAGACGGGTGGCCGCGAGGCCGTCGGTGCCCGGCATCCGGATGTCCATCAGGACGACGTCGGCCCGCCGCTCCCGGGTGAGCCGTACCGCCTCCGCGCCGTCGGAGGCCTCGCCGACGACCTCCATGTCGGGCTCGGAGTCGACCAGCACACGGAAGGCGCTGCGCAGCAGGGCCTGGTCGTCGGCGAGCAGGACACGGATGGTCATGCGGGCCCCCTCGTGATCGTCATGCCGGCTCCCCGTGGCCGGTCGTCAGGCCGGCTCGCCCGCGGCGGCGGTCCGGGTCTTGACGGGCAGGATCGCATGGACGCGGAAGCCGCCGCCGTAGCGGGGACCGGTGGTGAGGGTGCCGCCGAGCGCGGTGACCCGCTCCCGCATGCCGAGCAGCCCGTGCCCGCCGCCCACCGCGGGGGCCGCGTCCGCCGACGGGCCGTCGTCGAGGACGGTGACCTCGATGTTCGGTCCCACCCGTATGACGCTGACCTCGGCCCTGGCCTCGGGTCCCGCGTGCTTCTGCACGTTCGTCAGGGCCTCCTGGACGATCCGGTACGCGGCCAGGTCGACGGTGGCGGGCAGCTCGACGCCCTGGTCGGCGCGGGCGACCTCGACCTGGAGTCCGGCGCTGCGGCAGGTGGCGGCGAGTTCGTCGAGGCGACTGAGGCCGGGCGCGGGTTCGGTGGGCGCCTCGGGGTCGCCGGACTGGCGCAACAGCCCGACGGTGGCGCGGAGTTCGCCGAGCGCCGAGCGGCTGGCCTCGCGGACGTGCGCGAGGGCCTCCTTGGCCTGGTCGGGGCGCTTGTCCATGACGTGGGCGGCGACCCCGGCCTGGACGTTGACCAGGGCGATGTGGTGGGCGACGACGTCGTGGAGGTCGCGGGCGATGCGCAGGCGCTCCTCGGCGACGCGGCGGCGGGCCTCCTCCTCACGGGTGCGCTCGGCCCGCTCGGCCCGCTCGCGGATGGCCCGGACGACCGCGCGGCGGCTGCGGACGGCGTCGCCGGCGGTGGCGCCGATGCCGGTCCAGGCGAAGATGGCGAGATTCTCCTGGGCGTACCAGGGCAGCGACCCGGCGAGCATGGCGGCGGCGGTCAGCACGGTCATGGTGAGCAGGCCCGCGCGCCAGGTGGTGGTGCGGTCGGTGGTCGAGGCGACGGTGTAGAGCGCGATGACGGCGGACATCGCGACCGGGGCCCGCGGGTCCCCGGTGACGCACTCGACGAGGGAGACGGTGCCGGTGACGGCGAGGACCGTCTTGGGGGCGGTCCGCCGGAAGACGAGCGCCGCCGCGCCGATCGCTATGAGGACGAGGCCGAGCGGGTCCGGGGTGCGCACACCCCAGGTGACGCCGTTCTCCCCGCGGGGCACCACGAACGACCCCGCGACCATGCACACGAGGACGCCCGCCGCGATGGCCGCGTCCAGGGCGAGGGGGTGCGCTTTCAGGCTGCACCTGGTGCGGTCGAGAGTGCTCACGGGGTGAACAGTACGGCCCTGGCGGTCGCCGCCCCCAGGGCCCTGCACAGGCGTGGGCCGTGGCTCAGCCCGGGATGAGGCCGTCGTCGCTCAGCAGGTCCCGGACCTCCTCCAGGGTCGCGTCCGGCGACGGCAGGATGAGGTCCGACGGCTCCAGGGCGTCGTCCGGGAGCGGTTCGCCCAGCTCGCGGACACGGGTGAGGAGGGCCTGGAGGGTGCGGCGGTAGCCGGGGCCGTCGCCCTTCTCCATCTCGGCCAGGAGTTCGTCGTCCAGCTTGTCGAGCTCGGCGAGGTGGCTGTCCGCCAGCCTCACCTGTCCCTCCCCCATGATCCGTACGACCATGTCGGCCATCTCGCCCTCCAGGCTCGGCTACTGCTTGTCGAAGCGCGGGGTGTCCTGCGGCTGCTGCTGGGACTGCTCCTTGCCGGTGCCGCCCTCGATCGCCTGCTGGGGCGATCCTCCGGCCAGCTCCGCCTTCATGCGCTGCAGTTCCAGCTCCACATCCGTACCACCCGACAGCCGGTCCAGCTCGGCCTGGATGTCGTCCTTGGCCGTCCCGGTGGGGTCGTCCAGGGCGCCGGAGGCCAGCAGCTCGTCGAGGGCGCCGGCGCGGGCCTGCAGCTGGGCGGTCTTGTCCTCGGCACGCTGGATGGCGAGGCCGACGTCGCCCATCTCCTCGGAGATGCCGGTGAAGGCCTCGCCGATACGGGTCTGGGCCTGGGCGGCGGTGTACGTGGCCTTGATCGTCTCCTTCTTCGTGCGGAAGGCGTCGACCTTGGCCTGCAGCCGCTGGGCCGCCAGGGTCAGCTTCTCCTCCTCGCCCTGGAGCGTGGAGTGCTGCGTCTCCAGGTCCGTGACCTGCTGCTGGAGGGCGGCGCGTCGGGAGAGCGCCTCGCGGGCCAGGTCCTCACGGCCCAGCGCGAGCGCCTTGCGGCCCTGGTCCTCCAGCGTGGAGGACTGCTTGTTCAGCTGGGCCAGCTGCAGTTCCAGACGCTTGCGCGAGGTCGCCACATCGGCCACCCCACGGCGCACCTTCTGCAGCAGCTCCAGCTGCTTCTGGTACGAATAATCGAGGGTCTCGCGCGGGTCCTCGGCCCGGTCAAGGGCCTTGTTCGCCTTCGCGCGGAAGATCATCCCCATACGCTTCATGACACCGCTCATGGGCTTCGCGCGCCCCCTTCTGACGGACTCCGGCTCACAGCTCTGCGACAGAACCCACAGTACGGGCCCTGCATCCATTACCGCACTGTTCGGGGACGGATGCGCTCATCCCCGAGGACGATGGCGGACGATCCCGCTCCGGCGCAGGGAGTAGGTGGCTCCCGGGCCGCCGTCGGGTGAACCGTCCGCAACGTCCCCTCTGTCCCCCTACTGACGACTGGTGTTGCCGGATCGTTCCCACAGGGGCTGGGGTCCATGCGGGGTCACCACGTACCCTTGGATTTTGTGTTCCGTAGCCGTGCCAAGGAAGAGAAGGCCCCGGCCGCCGACAAGGCGCCGCTGACCGACTCCAAGCAGACCCGTGACCCGCAGGCCAAGAAGGGCCGCCCCACCCCCAAGCGGAGTGAGGCGCAGTCCCAGCGCCGCAGCGTGGCCAATACGCCGACGAACCGCAAGGAAGCCGCCAAGCGGCAGCGCGACGACCGCCGTGTCCAGATGGAGCGGCAGCGCCAGGCGCTGGCCAGCGGCGACGAGCGCTATCTGCCCGCGCGCGACAAGGGCCCGGTGCGCAGGTTCGCCCGCAACTGGGTCGACTCGCGCTTCAACGCCGCGGAGTTCTTCCTGCCCTGCGCCGTGGTCATCCTGGTGTTGAGCATCCTGAAGGTGCCCGCGCTGCAGCAGGTCGCCCTGCTGCTGTGGCTCATCGTGATCGTCCTGATCGTGCTCGACTCCGCCTTCAGCGGCTTCCGGCTGCGCAAGCGGCTGGCCGAGCGCTTCCCGGACCAGAACAAGCGCGGCGCGATCGCCTACGCCCTGATGCGCTCCCTCCAGATGCGCCGGCTGCGGCTGCCGAAGCCGCAGGTCAAGCGCGGAGAGCGGCCCTGAGCACTGCTTTCTTTCCCGAGGGCGCGGCGGATGCCTGGCTCAAGGGTCTGGGCGGGTTGCGCAATGTCGTACGGCAGGAACTGGTGGCCCGGCAACTCGACGAGCAGATAGCCGGGCGGTTCCAGGTCGGGCAGCGGCTGCGGGTGCTCGACGTGGGGATGGGCCAGGGCACGCAGGCGCTGCGGCTGGCCCGGGCCGGGCACACGGTGACCGGCGTCGAGCAGGACACCACCATGATCGCGGCGGCACGCAGGGACCTGGCCGCTGAGCCCGAGGGCATACGCGACCGGGTCCGGATCATCCTGAGCGACGGACGGGACACGGGCGTCCACTTCCTGCCGGGCAGCTTCGACGTGGTGCTGTGCCACGGCGTGCTGATGTACGTCGCGGACCCGGACCCCCTGCTGGCCGGGCTGGCCCGGATGCTCGCGCCGGGCGGGCTGCTGTCGCTGCTCGTGCGCAACGGGGACGCCCTGGCGATGCGGCCGGGGCTGTCGGGGGACTGGGCGGGAGCGCTCGCCGCGTTCGACTCGAACTCCTACCGCAACCGGCTGGGGCTCGACGCACGGGCGGACCGGCTGGACACGCTCACGGCCACGCTGGCCGCAATCGCGGCGCCGCTGCACGCCTGGTACGGGGTGCGGGTCTTCACCGACCTCGCGCCGGACGGGGCCGAGCCGCCGGCCGACCTGGACGCGCTGCTGGCGGCCGAGGACCGGGCCGGGCGCACCGATCCCTACCGTGGGGTGGCGGCGCTGCTGCATCTGTGCGGCGTGCGGGACTGAGGAACACACGGCCGTCTCCGGGCGACGCACGGCCACGGGTCGGCTGCTAGGCGCCCGTTCGGGCGTACATCGCGAGCCCGGCCTTTCGCCCCGAAGAGAGACTCTGGGCATGGACGCCTCCCGTACCCGTGCCTTCCGTGCCCGCCGGAACCTGCGCGCCGTCGCGTGCCTCGCGTCGCTCGCGTGCTGCCTGGTGCTCGTCTCCGGTTGCTCCGGCTCCGGTGCGCCGGACAAGGCGGAGGTCGCGAGCACGCGGGCCGCGGTGCCCATGGCGAGCAACGACCTGGAGCGCGACTTCCAGAGGGTGATCAAGGACGTACTGCCGTCGGTCGTACAGATCCAGGCCGCCCGGCAGCTGGGGTCGGGGGTCGTGTACGACGACAAGGGGCACATCGTCACCAACGCGCACGTGGTGGGAGGCGAGAAGGTCTTCCGGGTGACGATCGCCAACAGCGAGGAGCCCCTCACCGCCCGGCTCGTCTACTCCTTCCCGGAGCAGGACCTCGCCGTCATCAAACTGGACAAGGTGCCCAGCGGGCTGAAACCGGCGCGCTTCGGCGACTCCCAGAAGGTGGAGGTCGGGCAGATCGTCCTCGCCATGGGCTCGCCCCTCGGACTGTCGTCCAGCGTGACGCAGGGCATCGTGTCGGCGACCGGGCGGACGGTCAGCGAGGGTGAGTCGGACGGTGGTACGGGGGCCACGATCGGGAACATGGTGCAGACGTCGGCGGACATCAACCCCGGCAACAGCGGCGGCGCCCTGGTCAATCTCGACGGTCGGATCATCGGCATCCCGACCCTCGCCGCCACGGACCCCGACCTCGGGGGCGGCGCCGCCCCCGGCATCGGGTTCGCGATCCCGGTGTCGCTAGTGAAGAGGGTCGCCGACCAGATCATCAAGGAAGGCAAGGTCACGAACTCGGGCCGGGCGGCGCTCGGCATCACCGCGCGGTCCGTCGTCGACGACTCGTTCCAGCCCGCCGGGGCCGCCGTGGTCCGCGTGCAGAACGGCGGCGCGGCCGACAAGGCGGGCATCCGGCCCGGCGACGTCATCGTCAAGGTGGGCCACCAGGACGTCACCACGATCACGTCGCTCGCCGAGGCGCTGGCGTCACACCGGCCGGGGCAGCGGATCGCGGTGACGTTCACCCGCGGCGGCGCCGAGAAGACGGTGGACGTGACGCTGGGCGAGCAGTGAGGCACGGCCGGGGCAGCCGGACATCCGGCCGCCCCCGCCTCTGCGCCGCGGCTACGACTCCTCGGCGTGCAGGCTCATGGGCCCGTAGATCTCCGTGGCGTCCTCGAACAGCCGCACCTGGTCCGCGCCGCCCTCCAGCAGGGCCTTCCAGTGCTCACCGATCCACGACTCGGCGTCCCCCTGCGTGGTGAACTCCTCGGGCTGCACCGCGGGCTGGAGCTCCGTCCCGTCGGTCTTCTCGAACCGCCACGTCCAAGCCACCATGTACGCCTCCGTGATGTGAGCACAAGCAGGGCGGACACCGGATCCAGGTCCCATATCCGCTCCGCAGCCTAGCCGGGTGCGCAAGACCTGCGGCGACGGGAGAAAATCGGGTCCGTGGAAGCGACTCTGCTCGGCACCGGTGCCCCGGCGGGACTCCCCCGCCCCGACTGTCCCTGCGCGGTCTGCGCGGCCGCGCTCGGACCGGACGCGCGCGCGGCCACCGCGCTGCTCGTGAACGGGGCGCTGCTGCTCGACCTCACCCCCGGCGCGGCGTTCGCGGCCGCGCGGGCCGGGCACTCCCTGGGCGGCGTACGGCAGGTGCTGCTGTCGCATCCGCACGACGGGCCCGCGGTGGAGGTTCCGGCCGGGCTGCCGCAGCCCGTGCGGGTGCCGGACGGGCGGGAGTTGACGCTGCTGACGGGGCATCGGGTACGGGCGATGGCGATGGACGCGGGCGGCACCGGGTACGCGGTGACCGGGCCGGGTGGGCAGCGGTTGCTGTACCTGCCGCCCGGGGGCGCACCGGCCGGTCTGGAGGAGGGGTCCACCGAGATGTACGACATGGTGCTCGCCGACGTCGTGGGGCGGCCTGACGCGCTCGCCAAGCTGCGGGCGGTGGGGGCCGTCGGCCCGACGACCGACGTCGTCGCCGTGCACATCGACCACGACGTGCCGCCGGGCCCGGAGCTGCGGCGGCGGCTCGCGGCGGCCGGGGCGCGCGCGGTGCCCGACGGGACGACGCTGATGGTGGGGGCGTACGAGGACGTGCCGGACGTGCCGCGCCGGACGCTGGTGCTGGGCGGGGCGCGCTCGGGGAAGTCGGTGGAGGCCGAGCGGCGCCTGGAGTCCTTCCCCGACGTGCTGTACGTGGCCACGGGCGGCTCGCGCGCCGGGGACACCGAGTGGGCGGCCCGGGTGGCACTGCACCGGGAGCGGCGGCCGGGTTCATGGCGTACGGCGGAGACGTGCGACCTCGTCCCGCTGCTGGCGCAGGACGGCCCGCCGATGCTGATCGACTGCCTGTCGCTGTGGCTGACGGACGCGATGGACTCCGTCGGGGCGTGGGACGACGCGGAGTGGGCGTCGGGCGGGGAGCGGGCGCTGCGTGAGCGGGTGCGGGAGCTGACGGAGGCCGTGCGTGACACGCGGCGGACCGTCGTCGCCGTGTCCAACGAGGTGGGCTCGGGCATCGTGCCGGCCACGGCGTCCGGACGGCGCTACCGGGACGAACTCGGACGCCTGAACGCGGCGTTCGCGGCCGAGTGCGAGCAGGTGCTGCTGGTCGTGGCGGGCCAGGCCATGGTGCTGCGGGGCTGAGGCCGGCTATGCGGCGTCCTTGCGGGCGATGAGGCGGTACGCGTTGGAGAAGCGGGTGCGGCGCAGCAGGGGGGCCAGGGTGTGATCCAGTACGGCGGCCACGGCAACCACGGGAACGGCCGCCCGTGACAGCGGCTTCGGCAGGACACGGGCGAGGGCCAGGGACGCCGCGGCCGAGAGGTCGTAGGGGATGTGGGGCGCGCGGCGGTCGGTCGAGACGATGGTGCAGCCCCGGGCCTCCAGTTCCGTGCGGAGGTTGTCCAGCGGCATCAGGTGCAGGTGGCGGGAGCGGCCGTGGGGAAGCCGCCACTTGCCGAGCAGGGCGGCGAACGCGCTGTGGGGATCGGGGACTTCGATCAGCAGGTGGCCGCCGGGGCGCAGGACGGTGAGGGCGGCGCGGAGTTCGGCGCGCGGGTCGGGGGTGTGTTCCAGGTGGTGGAACATGCTGACGACGTCGTAGCGGGAGCGCAGCCGGGCCATGACCGGCGGGTCGGTCAGCCGGCCGACGTGCGCCTCCTCGACGCGCTCGGCGGCGCGGGCCCGCACCACGCGCTCGGTGGCGTCCAGTCCGTCGAAGGACGTGTACGCGAAGACGTCGCGCGCCGCTTCGGGGAAGCGGGCGTGGCCCGTGCCGACGTCCAGCCAGCTCTCGGGCTCGGGGAGGTGCAGCATCGCCCGGGCCGCCGCACGGTGGCGGCGTGCGGTGCGGGTGCACTCGGCGAGAGGGACGACGCGCTCGTCGTGGAAGGCGCGGTGATGCAGGGCCGAGCCCTCCCCGGTGAGCCGCGGGTTACGGAAGGCGTGGTCGCAGTCGAGGCACTCGTCGACGACGAGCATCCCCGGTGTGCGCGGGCGCGGGCCGGGGACGCGCAGCCGGGTGCGCAGCCGCCGGGAGCCGCACCAGGGGCAGTCCTCGCGCCGCGGCCCAGTGGGGAGTTCGAGGGGTTCGGCGGCCCGGGGGGCGGGGGGCGTGGACGGCTCCGGCGGCATGCGCGACTCCCGGTCGTACGACAATCCTCTGCAAACCGGAACGTATGGGATGGCGATCTTGGGTGCAAAGACCGCGCGGCGGTGTGGTGGCGACGTGGCGCGGAACGACCGGTTCGCTGCCGGTACTGTTCGGCGAATGAGCTCGCTTAATCTCGACGACTTCACCGATCTGATCGAGCGCCCGGACGGGGGCGTACGCCGTGACGCGGAGGCGCGCCGGGAGCGTCAGGTCGTGCCTCCAGGGGCACTGGGCCGCCTCGACGACCTGGGCGAGTGGCTCGCGGCCGCACAGGGCTCGGCGCCGGTGCGGCCGGTCGAACGGCCGCGGATCGTGCTCTTCGCCGGCGACCACGGCATCGCCGAACGGGGCGTCTCGGCACGACCGGCGGGCGGCGCCGAGCAGTTGGTGCGGTCCGTCCTGGAGGGCGCGAGCCCGGTGGCGGTGCTGGCGCGGCGGCTCGGGGTGTCCGTGCGGGTCGTGGACATGGCGCTGGACTGCGAGCCGGACGGGCTGCCGGCGGATGTCGTACGGCACCGGGTGCGGCGCGGCAGCGGTCGTATCGACGTCGAGGACGCGCTGACGCTCGAGGAGGCCGAGGCGGCCTTCCGGGCGGGCATGGCCGTGGCCGACGAGGAGGCCGACTCCGGCACGGATCTGGTGGTGCTCGGCGATGTGAGCGTCGGCGGGACCACGGCGGCGTCCGTGCTCGTCGCCGCGCTGTGCGGGACCGACGCCTCGGTGGTGACCGGACGGGGCGGGCTCGCGATCGACGACCTGACCTGGATGCGCAAGTGCGCGGCGATCCGCGACGCGCTGCGGCGGGCCCGCCCCGTGCTCGGGGACCAGCTGCAGTTGCTGGCGACCGTGGGCGGCGCCGACCTCGCCGCGATGACCGGGTTCCTGCTGCAGTGCGCCGTACGGAAGCTCCCGGTGATCCTGGACGGCGTCGTGACGGCCGCCTGCGCGCTGGTCGGACAGCGGATCGCCTTCCGGGCGCCGGACTGGTGGCTGGCCGGACACCGCAGCGGGGAGCCGGGGCAGGCCAAGGCGCTGGACCGGATGGCGCTGGAGCCGCTGCTGGACCAGGGGATGACCGTCGGAGAGGGCGCGGGCGCGCTGCTCGCCCTGCCGCTCGTCCAGGCGGCGGCCGCGCTGGCCGCCGAGCTTCCCGAGAAGGAGCCCGCACAGGAGCTCCAGGAGGAGAACGAACCCCAGGAGCAGAAGGGGTAGCCCGCCAGCCCGAAAAGCGCAGTTTGTCATAACTACACACATATGATCCCTCTCCATGGGACATGCCCGAATTGCCGTGGAGCAGGGAGCGGGGCCGGCTCGCTCGGCCGACACCGTACGGTCGTCGGGCGGCGCGGCCTCGTCGCGGGCCGCCGCCGGTGCCGTCTGGTATCTGCGGGCCGTCGCCTTCGTCAACTTCCTCAGCGCGGTGTGGGTTTCCCTGGGGCAGGACGTGCGGCGGCACAACCAGGAGAACCTCTTCACGCCGTACCTGCTGACGGCCGGCTTCGCCTCCGGTGTCTTCACCGCGTTCCTCGCCGTCACCATGCGCCGCCGCAAACGGGCCGCGTGGATCCTGAACCTGGTGCTCAGCGGGGCGTTCCTCGCGCTGTTCTCGGTCGCCATGGCGTTTCCGGAGATCAGGCGGTCCGCGCAGAACTGGGTGTCGCTGGGCCTCACGGCCGCCTTCGTCGCGGCCCTGCTCCTCGGCCGCCGGGAGTTCTACGCCAAGGGCGACCGGTCCAACCCCGAGCTCGCCGCCACCGTCGCCGTCGGCGGCGGCCTCGCCGCGTCACTGCTGGCCGCGCTGCTGGTGACGGTCACCAACCAGGCGCCGGACGCCGGGAGTTCGACGTTCGCCGAGCGCTGGCAGTACGGCACCCTGCGGCTCGTCTCGGTGGGCGCCGAGGAGACCGGCTTCCGCGGGATCGCCCCGCCGACCTGGTCCGACGTCGCCGTCAACGTGCTCAGCACGGCCCTCGTCCTCGGCGTGCTCTACGCCGCCTTCCGCTCCCGGCGTGCCGTCGACCCGCTCGGCGCGGACGACGAGAAGAAGTTGCGGGTCCTGCTCGGCGGGCACGGCGAACGGGACTCGCTCGGCTACTTCGCGCTGCGCCGGGACAAGAGCGTGGTGTGGTCACCGACCGGGAAGGCCGCGGTGGCGTACCGGGTGGTGAGCGGGGTATCGCTGGCTTCGGGAGATCCGATCGGCGACCCGGAGGCCTGGCCGGGGGCGATCGCGCCCTGGCTGGCCGAGGCGCGGGCGCACGGCTGGATCCCCGCCGTGATGGGGGCGAGCGAGGAGGCGGGGACCGTGTATGCGCGCCACGGCCTCGACGCCCTAGAACTCGGCGACGAGGCGATCGTGGAGGTCGCCGAGTTCACGCTGGAGGGGCGGGCCATGCGCACCGTCCGGCAGGCGTACAACCGGGTGCGGCGGGCCGGCTACGCGGTACGCGTCCGACGGCACGCGGACATCCCGGCCGACGAGATGGCGTACCTGGTCGCGCGGGCGGACGACTGGCGGGACGGCGCCACCGAACGCGGCTTCAGCATGGCGCTCGGACGGCTCGGGGACCGGGGGGACGGGCAGTGCGTGATGCTCGAATGCTCCGATGCGGACGGCGAGTTGAAGGCACTGCTGTCCTTCGTGCCCTGGGGGCCGCACGGGCTGTCCCTGGACCTCATGCGCCGCGACCGGCATTCCGACAACGGCCTCATCGAGTTCATGGTCATCGACCTGCTGCGCCGGGCCCGCGGCCTCGGCATCACCCAGGTCTCGCTCAACTTCGCGATGTTCCGCTCGGTCTTCGAGCGTGGGGCGCGTCTCGGCGCGGGCCCGGTGCTGCGGCTGTGGCGGTCTCTCCTCAGCTTCTTCTCGCGCTGGTGGCAGATCGAGTCGCTGTACCGGGCCAACGCCAAGTACCGGCCCATCTGGGAACCGCGCTTCCTGCTCTTCGAGAAGAGCGCGGACCTGCCGCGCATCGGCCTCGCGTCGGCGCGCGCGGAGGGCTTCCTGGAAGCACCGGGGCTGCCGAAGTGGCTGCACCGGCATCTGGACACGCACAGATGAGGACCGCCGGATGAAGACGCTCGTCCACTGGGCCCGCGCCGAATGGGGACCGCTGTACGTCGCCGTGCGCGAGCGCCTGCTGGAGCGGCGCTGGAGCGACCTCCTCGCGGAGCGCTCCGCCCTGACGACGTGGCGGGCGTGGGCGAGAGCGGCCCCGATGACCCTCGGGGCGGTGTGTCTGACGGCGGGGCTGCAGTTCGTGCAGAACCAGCCCTGGGGTTTCCGGCTCGTGGAGGACGCGGGCGCGGTGCGCGCCGCGGACCCACTCGTCCCGTCCCTGCTGCGCACCCCGCTGTCCCTGTTCGTCCCGGCGCTGGACCTGCCGGTGTGGGGCGCGCTGGCGCAGGTCCTCTTCGTGATCGGGCTCGCCGAGATCTGCCTCGGCCCACGGCGGACGCTGGCCATCGGGTACGCCGCCACGCTCGCCGGGACGCTGTACGCGCGCATCGGCGTCGCCCTCGGCCCCGGCCAGCCGCTCGGCCTGCCACCCGCGGACGCACAGGTCGTGGACACGGGCCCGTCGGCGGCCGTGGTGGCGCTCGCCGTCTACCTGGGCTGGCGGTACGGCGCCCGGATCACGGCCGGTGCGGTGGTCACGGCGATGACGGCCGAGGTGCTGCTGAAGGAGAACCTCGCCGGCAAGGAGCACCTGGCGGCGCTCACGGGGGTGGGGATGCTGTGCGGCGCGTCGGCCCTGCGGGAGCGGTACCGCTCCGGTCACCCCCGGCCGGGAAGGCGCCCCGTTCCCGAGTCGGGCCTGCCGCCGATCCAGTCCTGAAGGGCCCGGCTGCGTCCGGCCCACCGGCGGTCGTGCCGGTAGGCCCGCAGCAGCGACTTGGCGCGGGCACGCGGGCGGCGCCGGTAGAAACGCCTGGCCCAGGGCGAGGCGGGACGGGCGAGACGGAGCGACCCGACCAGGGCGATGACCGGAATGATCGCGCCGAACAGCGCGATGCGGGCCTTGCCCTTGCTCAGGGCGATCAGGGAGAAGAGGAGGTTGCCGACGATGGTCGCGATGACGGTGCCGCGGCCCTTGAGCTCGCCCTGGGTGAGGTCGTTGACGCCGAACGGCGAGAAGCCGGCGAGCAGCAGGCCGACGAGGGCGGCGGTGAGGACGACGACCTCGACGCTCTTGCGGCCCCGCTCGGTCCAGTAGACGTCGTCGAGGTGCAGGATCAGCGCGAACTCGTCCAGGACCAGGCCGGCCCCGATCCCGAAGACGACGGCGGCGACGACCCCGCCGACGCCGTGCCGGTCGCTGGCCACGGCACCGAAGCCGCCGGCGACGATGAGGACGACGCCGGGAACGACGTGGTGGATGTGCAGCCCACCCGCCTGGACATTGCCGAACGGGCCCCTCCCCGCCCGGATCAGACGGGTGATGAGCCGGGTGACCAGGAAGGTCAGGACGAAGGCGGAGAGGGCGGCGAGCAGCGGGAGTTTGCCGGGTTCGACGATGTTCCGCTCCCACCAGTGCCCCATGTGCGCACTTTATCCCGTTGTCCCGGGCGCCCGTTCGCGCCCGCTCGGCCGCCGGGTAGCCTGCGCCGATGTTCTCGACCCCCTGGCCGGACGGCCTGCGCTTCGCCTTCGGCACCCTCACCGTGCTCCCGGTCAAGGTCTCCCGCTGGGACCGCGAGGCCGCACGCGGCGGCATGCTGTCCGCCCCGCTGGCCGGACTCGTGGTCGGCACGTGCGCCGCGGCGCTCGGCGTGCTGCTGCTGTTCCTCGGCTCCGGCCCCCTGCTCGCCGCCGTCGCCGCCGCCGCCGTGCCCGCCGCGCTGACCCGGGGACTCCACCTCGACGGCCTCGCCGACACCGCGGACGGACTCGGCAGCGGCAAGCCCGCCGAGGACGCGCTGCGCATCATGAAGCAGTCGGACATCGGTCCGTTCGGCGTCGTCACGCTCGTCCTCGTGGTGCTGGCCCAGGTGGCCGCCCTGGCGCAGGCGTACGGCGACTCGTGGGCCCGGGGCGCGCTCGCCGCCGTCGTCTCGGCGACCGCCGCGCGGCTGGCGCTGACCCTCGCCGCACGCGCCGGGACACCGGCCGCGCGCCCGGAGGGGCTGGGCGCGGCCGTGGCCGGGGTGGTGCCGACGGGCGGCGCGCTCGCCGTCGCGCTCGCCGTGGCGGCGGTGGCCGCGGGCGGCGGTGCGCTCCTCGGGGCGTACGACCTCGTCCGCGCCGTCCTCGCGGTCGTGGCCTCCGTCGCCGCCGCGGAACTCCTCCTGCGCCGCTGCACGCGCCGCTTCGGCGGGGTCACCGGTGACGTGTTCGGCGCCCTCGCGGAGACGGCGGCGACGACGGCGCTCGTGGTGCTGTCGCTCGGACGTTAGAAGCTCACCGCGCGCCCACCGTGTGGGGCAGCGTGCCCCAGGGATGCGTGCCGGTGCAGGGCACCGCGCAGTACACGGTCGCGCCCCGCTCGCGGGCGGCCCCCTCCACGTCGGCGCCGGACGGGACGCCGCACACCAGATGGCACAGCCGCACCCCGGTGCCGTACCGGCCGCCCGGGTGCGGGGGTGTGCGGGTGTACGCCGCCCAGGGGCCCTCGAAGGTCACCAGGACGTCGGCGATCCTGGCGTAGGACGGGTGGGGCGGCGTGCCGTGGTTGAGGACGAGCGTGCCGCAGCCGGCGCTCCGGGCGGCCGAGGCCAGCTGCTGGTAGTGCCGCAACTGCTGTGCTTCCGCGGCCGCTTGATCCAGGAAGGCGCCGTCGACGCCGTACCAGGCGCGGTGCCGGGCGAGGTCGCGGACGACGTCGGGCCGGGGGCGGCGGGCGTAGTCGGTGTCGGCGTACCCGAGGACCCGCACGCCCGCGGCCCGCAGCCGGGCCGCGAGCTCGGCGAACGCCGGGTCGGGGCGCTCGCCGGGGCCGCCGGCCGGGTTGAGGACGACACCGTAGAGACGCGGGGCGGCCGCGACGATCGCCGCCCACTCGGCGGGGCGGACGGAGGGATGCTCGTAGTAGGGGACCAGCAGCGGGCTCATCCGTGGGCCGTCATCCTTCCCGACAGGACGCACACCAGGACGACTTGGGCGGTGGCCGCCGCGCAGCGGACCGCCGCATGATGTGCCACCCTCGGCCCCTCCCCCCGGACGATCCCCTTTCGACCGGTTCCGAGGATGATCAGCGGAAAACACGTGAAACGGCGGGTAGTTGGCCGCCGGAACCCGACGAGTGTGTCCCAGCCGGACGAAGGGCCGGGGCGGGAAGTGGCCAGGACGGCACGCACAGGTGAACACCCGCAGGAATGAGCGAACGCGCGCACGCGCGTAGTCTCGTTCCGGGTGTTCGCCTCAGGAACAGGGTGAAGGCCCGGTCGAGAGGCGCCCCAGGGCCACTTCCAAGGTCGGTTCCCGGGCCCGGCCGACCCACCCGCCCGGCCACTGCAACTTCACATCGGATACACATCGGAAGCGAGTTTCACCACCGTGACTGCTCTTACTCTCAGCACCTCCGCGGCGCCCGGCCTGCGCGCCGACGCGATCGTCGTCGGTGTCGCCAAGGGCTCCGCGTCCACGTCCGGGGACCTTGTCGTCGCGCCCGGCGCCGAGGCCGTGGACGACGCCTACGACGGCAAGCTCGCCGGCGTCCTGGAGACCCTCGGCGCCTCGGGTGCCGAGGGCGAGGTGACGAAGCTGCCCGCCCCGGCAGACTTCAAGGCACCGCTCGTGGTGGCGGTGGGCCTGGGCGAGGAGCCCGAGGAGGGCACGGCCTACGACACCGAGACGCTGCGCAAGGCGGCCGGTGTCGCCGCCCGCGCGCTCGCCGGGACCAAGAAGGCCGCCTTCGCCCTGCCGGTCGCCGACGCCGACGCGATCGCCGCGCTCGGCGAGGGCGTGCTGCTCGGCGCGTACTCCTTCGACGTCTACAAGGAGAACGGTGACGCGGAGTCCAAGAACGGCAAGGCCCCGCTCGCCGAGGCCGCGCTGCTCGGCGGCAAGCCGCGGGACAAGGAGTACAAGGCGGCCCTGGAGCGCGCCGTCGCCGTCTCCGAGGAGCTCAACCGCGCCCGCGACCTCGTCAACACCCCGCCGAACGACCTCGACCCGGCGGCGTTCGCCGCGCTCGCGCGGACCGCAGCCGAGGAGCACGGCCTCAAGGTGCAGGTGCTCGACGAGAAGGCCCTGGTCAAGGGCGGTTACGGCGGCATCCTCGGCGTCGGCGGCGGCTCGGCGTCGACCCCGCGCCTGGTGAAGCTGTCGTACACGCACCCGGACGCGGACAAGCACCTGGCCCTCGTGGGCAAGGGCATCACCTACGACTCGGGCGGCATCTCCCTCAAGCCGGCCGGTCACAACGAGACGATGAAGTGCGACATGGCCGGTGCCGCGGCGGTCTTCGCCGCCGTCGTCGCCGCCGCGCGCCTGGGCCTGGAGGTCAATGTCACCGGCTGGCTGGCGCTGGCCGAGAACATGCCGTCGGGCTCCGCCGTCCGCCCCGGTGACGTGCTGCGCATGTACAGCGGCAAGACCGTCGAGGTGCTGAACACCGACGCCGAGGGCCGTCTCGTCCTCGCCGACGCGCTGTGGGCCGCCTCGGCGGAGGAGCCGGACGCGCTCGTGGACGTGGCCACGCTGACCGGCGCGATGATGGTGGCGCTGGGCAACCGGACCTTCGGGATCATGGCGAACGACGACGAGTTGCGCGCCGCGGTGCACGAGACCGCCGAGGAGGTCGGCGAGCCGGCCTGGCAGATGCCACTGCCCGAGCACCTGCGCAAGGGCATGGACTCCCCCACCGCCGACATCGCCAACGTGGGCGAGCGGATGGGCGGCGGCCTGGTCGCCGGCCTGTTCCTGCGCGAGTTCATCGGCGACGGCATCGCCTGGGCCCACCTCGACATCGCCGGCCCCGCCTTCAACGAGCAGGGCCCCTTCGGCTACACCCCGAAGGGCGGCACGGGCACGGCGGTCCGCACCCTGGTGCGCCTGGCGGAGCGCATGGCCGCCGACGAGCTGGACTGACACGTCAACGGGCCGACGCCGTCCGACCCGGTCACGAAAGCGACGGCGGCACACGGCCCCGGGGGCGCGAGCGTCCGGGGCCGCTCGTGTTCCCGCGTCCCGGTCCCCCTGCCGGTCGGCCGTGCGGGGATTCGTCCCGACCGGCCCGCCTGCGCCGGTCGTACCGAGCCGCGCGGTGTGATGGACGAGACGTCTCAGACACCGGCCCGCCGTCCCCTCGGCCCTCGGCAAGTGCAAAGATGGGGCTCGGCAGGACAGGGCCCCCCGAAGGGCCGAGAAAGAGCGGCCGGACACCAGCCGCCGACCGGTCAGTGAAGACCGGCGTACGGCGCACATGCATGGAGGACGTGACGTGGCGAACGACGCCAGCACCGTTTTCGACCTAGTGATCCTCGGCGGCGGTAGCGGTGGTTACGCCGCGGCCCTGCGCGGAGCGCAGCTGGGCCTGGACGTCGCCCTGATCGAGAAGGACAAGGTCGGCGGCACCTGCCTGCACCGGGGCTGCATCCCCACCAAGGCCCTGCTGCACGCGGGCGAGATCGCCGACCAGGCCCGCGAGAGCGAGCAGTTCGGCGTCAAGGCCACCTTCGAGGGCATCGACGTACCGGCCGTCCACCAGTACAAGGACGAGGTCATCTCGGGCCTGTACAAGGGTCTGCAGGGGCTCATCGCCTCCCGCAAGGTGACGGTCGTCCAGGGGGACGGCCGCCTCTCCTCCCCCACCTCCGTGGACGTGGGCGGCCAGCGCATCCAGGGCCGTCACATCCTGCTGGCGACCGGCTCCGTGCCGAAGTCGCTGCCGGGCCTGGTGATCGACGGCGACCGCATCATCTCCTCCGACCACGCCCTCGTCCTGGACCG